>JAGDVW010000023.1:0-1676 GCA_023255835.1 Candidatus Acetothermia bacterium | reverse complement strand
AGGAGCAGGTGAGGGCCATCGCTGAGCTCATGATCAACCGGCTCAAAAAGAGGCTTTGGGAGGAGCACCGCATCGAGCTTTGGGTGGAGCCCTCGGCCCTGGAGGTCCTGATCAGCCGGGGCTATGACGAGAAATACGGGGCCCGGCCCATGCGCCGCACCATCGAGCGCCTTTTGGAGGACCCCATCGCCGAGAAAATCCTTTCCCACGAGTTTCCCGAGGGCTGCAAGGTGATCGCCGAGGCCCAAGACGGGGAGATCCTGGTCCGGAAAGCGGGATGAGCTTCCGGTGCCAGGTCTGCGGCTACCGCTCCCCCAAATGGCTCGGCCGCTGTCCCCAATGCGGTAATTACGGGACCTTCGTGGAGGTGGAGGAGGAGAAAGAGGCCAAAACCCAGGTCCCGCCGGAACTCCTCTCCCATGAGCCCCCAAAACCCCTGCCGGAGGTCCCGGCCCCGCCGCCGGAGCGCCTTTCCACCGGGATGCCTGAAGTGGACCGGGTTTTGGGCGGCCTCGTCCCCGGGGCGGTGGTGCTCTTTGGCGGGGAGCCGGGGATCGGAAAGTCCACCCTCCTTCTGCAGATCGCCGCTAACTTGGCCGAGCGCTACGGAAAGGTCCTCTACGTCTCCGGAGAGGAGGCCCCCTCCCAGATCAAGCTCCGCGCCCAGCGCCTCGGCCGGGAAATTTCCGACCTCTACCTCCTTTCCACCCAGGATCTTTTGGCCATCCTCAACGCCGTGAGCCGCGTGGCCCCCATGGCCCTGGTGGTGGATTCCCTTCAGACCGTGTTGGCCGACCCCGCGGGCGGCGAGGTGGGGAGCCTCTCCCAGGTGCGGGAATCCGCGGCCCAGCTCTCCCGGGTGGCCAAGACCGCGGGGATCGTGACCTTCCTCGTCTCCCACATCACGAAGGAAGGAGGGTTCGCCGGCCCGAAAACCGTGGAGCACCTCGTGGACGTGGCCGTCTATTTGGAGGGGATCCGCGAAGGGGATCTGCGCATCCTCCGCTGTGTGAAGAACCGCTACGGCTCCACCGCGGAGGTGGCCGTTTTGGAGATGACGGGAAAGGGCCTGGTGGAAGTTCCCAATCCCTCCCTGTTTTTCATCTCCAAGGAGGCTTTGCCTCGGCCGGGCACGGCCATCGTCCCGGTCCTGGAGGGCACGCGGACCCTCCTTGTGGAGGTCCAGGCTTTGGTGACGCCCGCCGGCGGCTACGGCCCGCCCCAGCGCCGCATGGCCGGCCTCGACCTCAACAGAACTCTGGTCCTTTTGGCCGTGATCGAAAAGCATTTGGGCGTGCATACCCGGGCCCTCGATGTGTACTTGGCCGTGGCCGGAGGTCTTGAGGTCACCGAACCCGCCGCGGATTTGGGGATCTGCGCCGCGGTGCTCTCCAGCCTCCGCGACCGCCCCATCCCCCAGGACACGGTGGTCTTGGGCGAAGTGGGCCTGGCCGGCGATCTTCGCCCCGTGCGCAAGGGCCCGGAGCGCCTGCAGGAGGTGGCCAAACTCGGGTTCCGCCGGGCCGTGGTCTCCCACCAACCCCTCCCCAAAAAACTGGAACTCGAGGTGGTTCGGGCCAAAACCCTCCGCGAGGCCCTCGAGGCCCTCGAGCTCCTCTAGCAGCCCTCCCGCTATACTTCCGGACGGAGGGGAAATGGAGTACCTCGCGCGCCTT
>JAGDVW010000051.1 GCA_023255835.1 Candidatus Acetothermia bacterium | reverse complement strand
TGCGCGGTGTGCATGGACCCGGAATCAAACCAGGTATCGAGGACATATGGTTCACGCCGCATCCTCCCCCCGCATGGGCAGCGGAGCTCCACTTGGTCCACAAACGGCCGGTGCAGCTCCACCTGCCGGGCGAGCTCTGGATCGACGGCCTTTTCCACCAATTCCGCCCGCGAGCCGATCACCTCTTTGCGGCCGCAACTGGGACAGGTCCAAACGGGAAGGGGCGTCCCCCAATAGCGTTCCCGGGAAAGGGCCCAATCCCGCATGGACTGAAGGAAATCGAGGAAGCGCCCAGTCCCCACATGCTCCGGATGCCAGGTGATCTTGGAGTTCTCCGCGATTATTTTCTCCTTGGCCTTGGTGGTGGCGATGAACCAGGAATCCAAGGCGTAGTAAAGGAGGGGGGTATCGCAGCGCCAGCAGAAGGGGTATTCGTGCTCATAGGTTTCCGCCCGGAAGAGCCGGCCACGGGCCCGCAAATCCTCGATGATCTTGGGATCAGCATCCTTCACGAAAAGGCCAGCGCAAAGGGGGAACTCTTCGGTAAACCTTCCCGCGCGGTCCACCGGTTGAAGCAAGGGGAGGTTTTCCCGCCGGCCGAGCTCGTAGTCCTCCTCGCCGAAGGCCGGGGCGATGTGGACGATCCCGGTTCCCTCCTCCATGGACACGAATTCGCCGGCCACCACGCGGTATGCCCCATCGCCGGCCAACGGATACAAAGGCTGATAAGTTTCGCCGAGGAGTTCCCGCCCCGGAAATTCCCGCACGATCTCGGCCTCCTCCCCCAGGACCGCGGAAAGCCGGGGCTTGGCGAGGATGAGCCGCTCCCCGCGAAAGAGGACCTCCACATATTTGGCGTCCTCGGCCACCGCCAAGGCCACGTTGGCGGGGAGGGTCCAGGGCGTGGTGGTCCAAACGAGAAAAGAGACCGAAGGATCGTGGGAAAGGGGCATGCGCGCGAAAACTGAGGGATCGGAAACCCGGCGGTAACCCAAGGCCACCTCATGGGAGGAAAGAGGAGTGCCGCAGCGAGGGCAATAGGGCAGGATTTTGTGGCCCTTATAAAGAAGGCCTTTTTCGTGGAGCACCTTCAATTCCCACCAAAGGCTCTCGATGTAATCGTCCGAATAGGTGACGTAGGGATGGGCGAGATCGATCCAAAAACCCATCCGCACCATCATCTTTTCCCACTCGCGGATGTAGCGGTCCACGGAGCTACGGCAGGCCCGCACGAACTTCTCCACCCCCAGCCGCTCGATCTCGGCCTTGGTGGAAAGCCCGAGCTCCTTTTCCACCTCGAGCTCCACGGGAAGACCGTGGCAATCCCAACCGGCTTTGCGGGGGACGAAGTAGCCCCGCATGGTTTTATAGCGGGGGAAAAGGTCCTTGTAGACCCGGGCGAGGAGGTGGGCGAAATGGGGGCGGCCATTGGCCGTGGGAGGGCCCTCGTAAAAAACGAACCGGGGCCGCCCAGCCCGCTCCCTCACCGAACGCTCAAAAACCTCCCTCTCCTCCCAGAATTTAAGGACCCCTTCTTCCCGCCTCTTCGGATCCGCCTCAAGCTTTTTGCACGTCAATTGGGCCTCCTTCACAAACACACCCCTTTCCCGGTGAACCTCAAGGAAAACGCGGAAAAGGAAAAAAGTTATCCCTGCCCCGTACGGGGCAGGATGATCAAGCGGATCCGGAAAAAGCTAGCCATTGTCGGACGGATTATAGCCCGAGGGGAAAACGCGGGCGAACGAGGCTTCCACATTGCGTAAGACCCGCTCAAGATCAAAAAGGGACCGCACTTCCTCCGCAGGGAGGTGCTTGAGGATCCTGGGATCCTGGGAGGCGATCTCCCAAAGGGGTTTGCCCCTTTTTTCCGCTTCCTGGGAGAGCTCGGCCACCAAAAGGTGCGCTTCCCTTCGGCCCATCCCGGCCTGGACCAAGGCCAAAAGCAAACCCTCGGAAAAGGGAAGCCCCAGGGCCTCTTCAACCCTTTCCCGCATCCTTGTGGGATAGATCCGCAACTCCTCCACGAGCTTGGCCCCGCGATCGAGCATGTAGTCCACCACGAGGAAACATTGAGGAAGAAGGATCCGCTCCACGGAGGAGTGGGACATATCCCGCTCGTGCCAAAGGACCGCGCTTTCGAGGATCGGTTCCACGGCGGCGCGGACGACCCTAGCCAGCCCGCAGAGCCGCTCGGATAAAATGGGGTTGCGCTTGTGGGGCATGGCGGAGGAACCCTCCGGCCGCCCTTCTTCGACCTCTTTCACCTCCGCCCGGGAAAGATGGCGCACCTCCAGGGCGATCTTCTCCACCAGCGAGGCCGCAGAGGCCAAGGCGAAAACCACCTCAGCGTGGCGGTCCCGCGGGATCACCTGACTCGCCGCTTCGCAGGGTTTTAGGCCCAGCCTCCCCAGGGCCCGCTCCTCGGCCTCCGGAGGGAAATATGCGTGGGTTCCCACGGCCCCGGAGAGTTTGCCCACGGATATCCCCTCCTTCGCCCGGTTCAAACGCTCCTCCACCCGCAAAAGCTCGGCATACCAAACCAGGACCTTGTGCCCGAAGGTGGTGGGCTCCGCCCACTGCCCATGGGTCCGGCCAAGGAGGGGGGTGCCCTTGTGGGACAAAGCCAGCACCCGTAGCGCGGCCTTCAGGCGCCCCACCTTCCTTTGGATCACCCCAAGGGCATCCCGCAAAAGGAGGGCCAAGGCTGTGTCCTTCACATCCGAGGAGGTGAGACCGTAATGGAGCCACCGTCCTTCCTCGCCCACCTCCTCTTCCAAGGCCCAAAGGAAAGCGATGAGGTCGTGGCCGATCTCCCTTTCCAGCTCTTGAATCCTTTTCACGTCGATCCTGGCCTTGCTTTTTATGGCGATGCTCACCCCTTGCGGAATGAGCCCGAGCTCCTCCAGGGCCGAAAGGGCGGCAAGCTCCACCACCAGCCACCGCTCGTACTGGGCTTCCAGAGTCCAGAGTTCCTTCATTGGCGAGAGGGAATATCGTTCGAGCATGGATTCCCCTTCACAAAATGTGAAGTGGCCGGCCCAAGGCCGCAAGGGAAGCCTCCCAGATGGCCTCGGGAAAAGTGGGGTGGGCATGGATGACCCGCGCGAGCTCCGCCGCCGAAAGCCCAAGCTCCACGGCCAATGAGACCTCTGCGATCAATTCCGAAGCATTGGGGCCTACGATCTCCGCCCCCACGATCTTCCCCCCTTCGTCGCAGGCCAGGCTTACAAAACCCTCGGGTTCGCCCTCGGCCCAGGCCCGGCCCAGGGCGGAAAAGGGAAAACGCGCGACCCGCAGAGCCGGCGCATCCACAGGAGCACCGACCATGGCCAACTCCGGCTGGGTGAACACCGCCCAAGGGATGGCCCGGGGCTTTCCCAGCCTGGGGGTTTCCCCCCGCAATTCCGCGCCCAAAATCTCCGCAAGAAGAAGCCCTTCGTGGCTGGCTTTATGGGCCAAAAGTGGCCCGCCGCGCAAATCCCCGATGGCATAGATCCCCTCGGCCGCCCGAAAGTTTTCGTCGGTTTGGACGAAGTTTCTCTCCACCTGTACTTGGGCGTTTTCCAAGCCCAAACCCTGAGAATTGGGCCGGCGCCCCACGGCCACCAGGACCACCTCTGCCTCGATCTCCTCTTCGCCCGCGTTTTTCACAAGGAGGCCATTTTTAGTGAGCCCCGCCGCTTTTGTTCGCAGGCGAACCTCTATTCCCTGGCGCTGGAGGGCCTGGCGCAAGAGGGCCTCCCCCCGCCGGGAAAGGCCAAGCCCGGGCAACAACCCCTCCATCATCTCCACCACCGTCACCTGCGCGCCCAGGCGGCGATAAACCGTGGCCAGCTCCAACCCCACCACCCCGCCGCCCACCACTGCCAACTTCTCCGGGACCAGGGAGAGGGCCAGAGCGTGATCTGAGGACCAAACCCGCTCTCCATCGAAGGGAAGAAAAGGAATCTCAATCGGAACGGAGCCCGTGGCCAAAACGATGGCCCTCGCTCGAATCCTTTCGCTTCCGGAATTTTGGACCACCTCCACCTCGTTTGGCCCAACTAATTTCCCCTCCGCCTTGAGGACCTCCACCCCGGCGCCCGTAAGGAGGCGGGCGATCCCATCCCGCAGCTTCCCCACCACCTCCGCAAGGAACGCCCGAAGCCGCGCAAGGTCCACCTTTATTTGCAGTTCCAGCCCCATTTGTTCATAAACCCCCCGTTTCCCCAAAGGAAGGGTCGCGGCGTACAAGGCTTTTGTGGGGATGCAACCGCGATTTAGACAGACCCCGCCCAAATGTTCCCGCTCCACGAGCACCGTCTCCAAACCCATTTGGCCCAGCCTGCGGGCTACCACATACCCAGCCGGACCGCCGCCGATCACCACCACGTCAGCCTTGGCCATGGCCCCAAAGTGTACTTGGTCCAGCCCCCCTCTGGAGCTATCCTTTATCGGAGGTCGAGCAATGCGCAAAGCCTGGAAGTTCTTTTTCCTTTGGATTTGGACCTTTCTCCTTTTCGGCTGTATTGGGGGGGAGCCGGAGCTTAAGGCGGTGATCCGCACCTATCCCAACCCGCCCGCCGGACCCTATCCCCTCACCGTGAGGTTTTTCGGCGACGCGCCCTTTGGGAAAATAACAGAATGGACCTGGACTTTCTTCCGCTTGGATGACGGGGAAGAAATCCCCTTGGGGAGCGCCCTCTCTGGGAGCGTTATAGAGTACACGTTCGAGGCGCGCGGGAAATATCGGGTCTTTCTTACGGTTTTTACCGAAGATCAGCGTTTTGCCCAAAGCTATGTGGATATTGATGTGCGCTCCATCCCGCCGGTGGCCACGTTCACCGCGGATCCTTATCCTGAGGTTCAGGCTGGAAAAACTGTGGCCTTCGACGCCCAAAACTCTTTCGATCCCGATGGGGCCATCGTCAGCTACCTTTGGAACTTCGGGGATGGATCCTGGGCGGAGACGGCCGAGTCCAGGACCACTCACAAATACGATACGCCCGGCGAGTACTGGGTCCAGCTCGTGGTGGTCGACGATTACACCGATCGTTCAGAGCCCGCCATTTTGCGGCTGAGGGTGGTGCCAAAGGGCTGTGGAAGCTGTCCCTGAAATTTTTGTCCCCGATATAGTGGGAGCTTTGCGGGATTTGGTCCACCAGATTCCGCCCGGCCGGGTTACAACTCACCGCGCCTTGGCCGAGGCCCTGGGAGATCCGGATTGCGTGCGCTTCGTGGCCGTGTTCCTCGCCAGCGAGAAGGCCAAGGATTGGCCCGTTCATCGGGTGGTCCACAGCTCCGGGGCGGTGGGGCGGGCCTTCGGCGAGGAGCAACGCCAGGCCCTGGCACGGCTGCGCGCGGAAGGGGTGAGGGTCATGGGGGACCGGGTGGATCCCCTTCTCCAATTCTTCTTCGCCGATTTCCGCACCGAGCGCCCCCTGGCCCGCCTTCAGGAAGAACAACGGGAGGTGGCCAAGCGCGCAGTCCTTTGCCCCCTCCCCAAGGCCGAAAAAATCGGAGCCTTGGATGTGGCCTATCGCGATGATGAAGCCGTGGCGGCCCTGGTTTTAACCGATCCCCAGGGCGAACTCCTCGATTTCCTCATCGCTAGGGCCCAAGCGCGTTTCCCCTACATCCGCACCTACCTCTCCTATCGCGAACTCCCGGCCTATTTGGCGGTGCTCCGGGAGGCCCAAAGGAAAGGGCTTTGGCCGGATCTCCTCCTTGTGGACGGGAACGGGATTCTTCATCCTCGGCGCGCTGGGATCGCCACCCACCTCGGGGTCCTCCTCGATCTTCCCACGGTGGGGGTGGCCAAAAGCCACCTTTGCGGGGACGTGAACACCGAGGGGATGACGATTGGCGAGTGGCGCCCAGTCCTTTTGGATGGCGAGGTCGTAGCCGGAGCCATACGCACCGGTCGGAACCGCACCCTCTTCGTCTCCCCAGGCCACCGGGCCGATGTGCAAAGTTCGGTGGACCTGATCCTTGCCCTCACCCAAAGGGATGAGCTCCCTCCGCCTTTGCGTTTCGCCCACGAGCTCGCCGGCGAGGCCGCGCGGGAATGATTGAGCGCTGCCCTGTCTGCGGGGAGAAACGGCTTCTTTCCAAGGCGGTGGGGGTATGCGGCCGCTGCCTTAGGGAGGATCCCAAGGCCTGCGAGCCCCATGTGGAAGAGGCCCGGCGCCGCTCCCGCCGCGTTTTTGGGCTTCCGGAGAAGCCTCCGCGGGACCCCAATGGGGTCCCTTGCGCTCTTTGCGTCCATGGTTGCCGGATCCCCCCGAACGGAAGGGGTTTTTGCGGGCTTCCCCCAGGTGGGCGGGAGAGGGCGCGGCTGAGCTGGTATTACGATCCCCTCCCCACAAATTGCGTGGCCGATTTCGTTTGCCCAGGAGGAACGGGAGCGGGCTATCCGCGTTTTGCCCATAAACCCGGCCCAGAATATGGCCACCAAAACCTCGCCGTCTTCTACGAGGCCTGCAGCTTCGATTGCCTTTATTGCCAGAACTGGCATTACCGGGTGGATGGGCCAAAAAGGGAACCAGTGGGCCCGGAGGCCTTGGCTCAAGCGGTGAACCCCAGGGTCTCTTGTATTTGCTTCTTCGGGGGAGACCCCACGCCGCAGCTCCCCCATGCCCTCTTGGCCGCGGAGGAGGCCCTCCGCGCGAACCCCGGCCGAATTTTGCGCATTTGCTTTGAGACGAACGGGAGCATGAACCCAAGCCTCCTTGAGCGCATGGTGGCGCTGTCCCTGCCCACGGGCGGGGTGATCAAATTCGATCTCAAAGCTTGGACGCCCTCCCTCCACTACGCCCTCACCGGGGCCCCCAACTCCCAAACCCTGGAGAACTTCGCCCGCTTGGCCCAGGAATCTCCAAAAAGACCGGAGGTCCCCCTCCTTGTGGCGAGCGTCCTCCTCGTCCCCGGTTACGTGGATGTTGAAGAAGTGCGG
>JAGDVW010000001.1:2190-7197 GCA_023255835.1 Candidatus Acetothermia bacterium | reverse complement strand
GCCCACATGGGGAGGGTGAGGGGCAAGGTGTTGAACACCGGTTGAAGGGGCGGGATGTACACGACAAGGAGGATAATGATCGTGGAGGAAAGGAAAGCCCATTGCATCCAGCGGTTAGTGAACGGACCGAGTTTAAAGAGGGGTATCCACTCGGAGCGCGCCGCATAAGCGCGGAAGAGCTCGGCCACCACCAGGGTCACGAAGGCCAAAGTATCCGCATCCTCCCGCCAAGCTCCGTGGTAAGCCAGGGCGTAAAGGCCCAAAACAGCGGCAGTGAGGGCCGTGGCCTGATAGGCGATCCCCCAGGCCATTTCTCGATCGATGATCTTCTCTTTGGGCGAGCGGGGCGGGCGCTCCATGATTCCCGGTTCCGCCGGCTCCATTCCCAAGGCCAAAGCTGGCGCCCCATCCGTGAGGAGGTTCAAAAGGAGAAGCTGGATGGCTGTAAGCGGCGTGGGCCAGCCCAAAAGGACAGCGAAGAAGATGATGGCGATCTCCGCGAAGTTGCAGGAAAGGAGGTAGTAGATGGTCTTGCGAATGTTGGCGTAGATCACCCGGCCCTGCTCCACCGCGGCCACGATGGAGGCGTAGTTGTCGTCCAAAAGGACCATATCCGCGGTGGCCTTGGCCACATCGGTCCCAGCGATGCCCATGGCGATCCCGATGTCCGCGCGCTTCAGGGCCGGGGCGTCGTTCACGCCATCCCCGGTCATGGCCACGATCTCCCCCCGGGCCCGCAAAGCCTCCACGATCCGCACCTTGTGATGCGGGGAAACCCGGGCGAACACATCCACTTCGTCGATCACGCGGATTAGCTCCTCATCGCTCATGCGGTCGAGCTCGCTTCCGCTTATCACCCGGCCGTTGGGACGGAGGAGGCCGATCTGTTTGGCGATGGACACCGCTGTGCCCACATGATCGCCGGTGATCATGATCGTGCGGAGGCCAGCCCGGCGGGCCTTCTCCAGGGCTTTGGGGACCTCCGGCCGCGGCGGATCCTGCATCCCCAAAAGCCCCAAAAACACCAAATCTCGCTCGATCTCCTCCGGGGTGGGATCCGCGGGAACGCTTGCAAGGGGCCGGTAAGCCACGGCCAAAACCCGCAAGCCCTGGCCCGCTAATTCCTCGTTGATTTGGCTGATCCTCTTTCGCTCCTCAGGGGTGAGGGGGACAGCACCGGCTTTTGTGGCCACGGCGACACAGTGGGCCAGGACCACATCCGGCGCGCCCTTCACCGCCGCTACATACGGAGCGGAAACGCCGACGGGAAAACTTTCGACAGGGTGAATCGTGGTCATCCTCTTCCTCTCCGAATCGAAGGGGAGCTCGCTCAGCCGGGGGATGGTGTTGCGGGAAAGCCCCGCTTTCAAAGCGGCCACCACCAAGGCCCCCTCGGTCGGATCACCGATCACCCGATAAGTTCCGTTTTCCTCCCGGAGTTCAGCGTCGCTACAAAGGAGCCCCACCCAAAGGGCCCCAAGGAGCAGAGGATGCTCCGCGGGCCTTAAGGGCTTTCCGTCTTTGAGGAATTGCCCTTCGGGTTTATACCCTTGCCCGCTCACGGAGATGAGCTCCCCGTCAACCCAAATTGTGGTGACCGTCATCTGGTTTTGCGTGAGGGTTCCGGTTTTATCCGCGCAGATCACCGTGGCTGAGCCCAGGGTCTCCACAGAGGGGAGGCGGCGCACCAGGGCGTTCCGCCGGAGCATCTCCCGCATCCCCATGGCCAAGCAAAGGGTGACGATGGCGGGAAGCCCCTCGGGAACAGCCGCCACGGCCAAGCTCACCGCGATGATGAAGAACCCAAGGAGGGCATGCTGGGAAGTTCTAAGATACGCGAAAAGGCCCTGATCGCGGAGGATGTGGAGGTTTGGATCGCGCAGGATCTCCACGATGAAGACGATGCCACAAACGATCAGGATGAGGATCCCCAAAACTCGGCCGAACTCCTCGAGCCGGCGCTGGAGCGGGGTCTCCTCCTGCGGCTCTTCGATGACCCCGGCGATCTCCCCAAGGACGGTGGAGGATCCGGTGGCCACCACCACCCCTACTCCCCGGCCGTAGACCACGGTGGTCCCCAAAAACGCCATGTTCACCCGGTCGGCCAAGGCCGTGTCCTCGGGAAGAACCAAGGACGCGTCTTTATCCACCGGCACGGATTCCCCGGTGAGGGAGGACTCGTCCACCCGAAGCTGAGCAGCCTCGAGGAGCCGGAGGTCCGCGGGCACGATGGACCCCGCCTCAAGGAGGACGATGTCGCCTGGGACGAGCTCCCGGGCCGGGATGGTTTGACGCACCCCATCCCGCAGGACCTGGGCCTCGGGAGCAGCCATTTTCTTCAAGCTCTGGAGGGCTTGTTCAGCGCGGCTTTCCTGAATAGCCCCGATGAAGGCGTTCAGGACAACAATGGCGAGGATAGCCCCGGCCTCGATCCAGTCCCCAAGGGCCATGGAGATGATCGTGGCCGCAATCAAGATCAAAACCACAAAACCTTTGAGCTGCTCCAGCAATCTCTTCCAGAACGGGGTTGGAGGCGCCTCAGGCAGGGCGTTCAGGCCGTACTTTTTGAGGCGAGCTCGGGCCTCCTCGGCGGTGAGACCCCGCTTGGGATCAACCCCAAGTTCGGCCAGGACCGCCGAAACCTGGAAAGCGTGCCACTTCTTGGCCTCAGTGGTCTGGGCAGCCATGCTCTCACCCCAGGAGAAGGAGGATGATGGGCACGAAGACCTCGGCGGCCAAGGACATTACCGTGATCATGGTGTTAAGGGAGGGGCCAGCGGTGTCCTTGAAGGGGTCGCCTACCGTATCCCCCACCACCGCAGCCTTGTGGGCCTCCGAACCCTTGCCCCCAAGGGCCCCGGATTCGATGTACTTTTTGGCATTATCCCAAGCTCCTCCGGAGTTGGCCATGAAAAGGGCGAAGATGATCCCGCTCAGGATGCTTCCGGCAAGGAAAGCCGCCAGGGATTCCTTCCCAAGGATCAGGAAGACCACCAAGGGGACGATGATGGCGAGGGAGCAGGGGAAAAGGAGCTCCCGCAGGGCACCACGGGTGGCGATGTCCACGCAGCGCCGATAGTCGGGTTTCGCCTTTCCCGCCAAAAGCCCGGGGATCTCCCGGAACTGCCGACGGATCTCGTCGATCATGCGCTCGGCGTTCCTCCCCACCGCCAAAATGAGGAGGGCGGAAAGAAGCGGCGGCATCATCGCCCCGAGGAAAAGGCCGATGATCACAGTATGACTCATGAGATTGATGCCGCGAGCGATATCGATATCCACAAGGTGGGTATAGGCCGCAAACAGGGCAAGAACGGTGAGGGCCGCCGCGCCGATGGCGAACCCCTTGGTGATGGCCTTGGACGTGTTCCCCTGGGCATCCAAGGCGTCGGCAACCTCCATGGCCTCCGGACCAAGGCCCGCTTGCTCCACAATGCCTCGAGCGTTATCAGAAATGGGGCCAAAAGCGTCCCCAGAGATGATCGTGGCCACGATGGCCAGCATCCCCACCGCGGAGATCCCAATCCCGTAGAAGGGGTTGATACCAAACATCGCTGCCAGCTCCCAAGCAGCATAGGTGGCCACACAGATCCCAAGGATAGAAGGAACGATGCTCACTAGACCATAAGAGAAGCCCATGAGGATGTTTATGGCTGCGCCGCGGGCCGCGGCCTCGGCGGTGCGCCGGGCGGGCGCTCGGTCAATGGAGGTGAAGTAGTCGGTGGTGAGCCCGATAACCAGGCCGGCCGCCAGCCCGGCCACGGTGGGCAAGAACACGCCCAACCACTCCTTCCCGGGAAGCCCGCTTTTGTAAATCACAAGGAAAAGAAGGACGAGGAAGACCGCGGAGACCGTAAAGGTGCCGGCGTTCATGGCCGCACCGGGTTTCCCCCGCATCAATGTTCGAACAATGAACGTCCCCAAAAGGGAGGCGAAGAGGCCGGCAGCGGAAATCAACACCGGGAGGATGGTGAGAACCCCGCCGCCGGTTTCCGCGCCGAGGACCATAGCCGCCACGATGGAAGCTATGTACGAGTCCACCAAGTCCGCGCCCATCCCCGCCACATCGCCCACGTTATCGCCCACGTTGTCCGCGATCACCGCCGGATTCCGCGGGTCATCCTCGGGAATGCCCAGCTCCACTTTTCCCACGAGGTCGGCGCTGATGTCCGCGGTCTTCGTGTAAATGCCGCCGCCGGCCTTGGCGAAAAGGGCGAGGGAGCTAGCGCCGAAGCTGAAACCGATGACTATTTCCGTGGCCTCCGCCTCTGTCCACCCCAATCCGAACCGACACACGTAATAGATAAGGGTTATCCCAAGGAGGGCCAAACCCACGATGCCTAATCCCATGATGGCTCCCCCGAAGTAAGCGGTAGCGAACGCGGGTTTGAGGCCTTTTTGCGCGGCAGAAGCGGTGCGCACGTTGGCCCGCACCGCCGCAATCATTCCAAACGAAGCCGCTGCTGTGGAGCAACCCGCGCCAAGAAGGTAGGCCAAAGCCCCGGCCAGACCCCGCGAAGCCCCCATCGTGATCCCAAAGAGGATCCCGATCACCGGGGCCAAACCCCCAAGGAAAAGGAGGAGGGTCACGTTCTGCCGAAATAAATAAGCTCTGGCACCTTCCTCAATGAAATGAGCGATGGCCTGCATCCGTTCTGTCCCCGGATCCTGTCTCATAACATAGCGATAGAGGGAAAGCGCGACAATTATCGCCAGACCCCCGACTATTGCCCCCACTAACCCGCCCTGGATCAGCGATCCCTCCATATTTTTTCCCTCCTTCGTTCACGAAAAGCCAATCTTATCTTAAAACAACAAAGAAGGAGCGGCAACGGCCCTGTTCCTTCAAAACCAAAACCAGGATTGCAAAAGCCCGTGGAGCTTGGGCAGAGCTTCCTCCTCGGTGAGCCCGCGCTTGAGATCCACTCGATCGCAAAGGCCCCGTCAAGGCCAAAAAGCCGTGAGCTCAAAAGGACCGGTCATTTCAGCCCCAAAAGTGCGCGTTTGGCG
>JAGDVW010000001.1:0-2090 GCA_023255835.1 Candidatus Acetothermia bacterium | reverse complement strand
AACAAGGAAATTCATACCGCGGGCGTGCCACAAGCGCAGATCTTCGAGGTCTGCGGTATGCAAACCCACGGAAACCCCCTGCTTTTGAGCAGCTTGCAATACCCTCGCCATGGCCTCCTCCACCGTGGGGTGATGAAATTCCCCAGGGACGCCGAGGTCAAAAGAGAGGTCCAAAGGACCGATCACAACCGCATCCAGGAGGTTCGCGGCCAAAATTTCGTCGATATTGGCCAGAGCTTCCTTGCTCTCGATTTGTCCGATCAGAGCCACTTGATCATCTTCGGCGGCGAAGAATTCCCTCAAAGAGGGAAAAGCTTGAAGGCGTTGGCGTTTAGCCCAAGGCACGGTGGCTCCGCGTCCGCCGCGCGGCGGATAGCGCCCCAAAAATGCAAGTTCCTGAGCATCGTCTGGGGTATCAAGGTGAGGAAGCCAGATTCCATAAGCTCCACAATCCAATACTCGGCCTACAAAAGTTTTGTCGAGAACGGGCACCCGTACTATTGCCGGAAGGCCTTTGGCCTGGGCATACTGCAAAATAGGGCCGATCGTGGCCAGATCCAAAGCGGTGTGCTCCAAATCGATCACGAAAAAATCCGCCCCCGCCCAAAGCAAGGCATCGACAATATTGAGGGCAATAGCATCGCGGACCATCGTCCCAAAAATTGTTTCCCGTTTTCGAAATTTCTCGCGAAGATTCATGAGCGCGCCCCCTTTCGCCAAGCTCTTTTCGCCAAAGTCCACAGAAAAGGCAGAATGACGGTAGCTAGTCCCAGGCCCAGGACGGCTGCGGATATGGGGCGGGTGAAGAAGATGGAAGGGTCCCCGCGGGATAGGGCCATGGATTGCCGGAAGGATTTCTCCGCCAGGGGGCCGAGGACCAGCCCCAAAATGAGAGGAGCGATCGGCAAGTTTACCCGCCGCATGATGTAGCCTGCCACCCCAAAGAAGAGAGCAATCCACACGTCGACGATATTGTTGTTCAGGGCATAAGCACCCACGAATCCTGTGACCAAAATGAAAGCGGACATGACCGGCATGGGCAAACGCAAGATTTGGGTAAGGGGCCTGACACCGGCGGTGGCCAAAACCAGGCCTAGAAAGTTGGCAACCCAAAGGGAGGCAATTAGTCCCCAAACGAGACCTGTTTGCTTGGTAAAAAGGAGGGGACCGGGCTGGATGCCATGGATCATGAGCACACCTAAAAGAACAGCGGTGGTTTCGGATCCCGGGATTCCCAAGCTGAGCATAGGGACGAAGGCACCGCCGGCAGCGGCGTTATCCGCAGAACCCGGCCCGGCCACACAGCGCAGATCCCCTTTCCCCACTTGGCTTTTGTCTTTAGCTAGCCGGGCTTCCAAGGAATAAGAAAGAAACGTAGCTGTCGTCGCGCCTACTCCAGGGAGGATACCCACAATCGTGCCCAAGACAGATCCGCGGAGGATTGAGCCCAAGGCCTCTTTGAACTCGCGCCAGCGGGGGAGCATCCCTGTGAGGCGGCCGCGGTAAAGCTCCAAAGAGCGGATGCGTTCCAAGTTCATGATGGCTTGGCTTATGGCGAAAAGGCCGATTAAAACCGCAATAAAATCGATGCCGTCCAAAAGCTCAATGCGGCCGAAGGTGAACCTGGCTACCCCGGTTACTGGATCCACCCCGATCGTGCCTAAAAGCAGGCCGAGACATCCGGCGATAAGCCCGCGCACCACCCCCTCCTCAAGACCAGCGATAGCTAGAAGGCCAAAAAAGATGAGGGCGAAATATTCTGGCGGGCCGAACGCTAAAGCCGCCCGAGCCAAAGTGGGGGCTAGGGTCATGAGGACAATGAGGGAGAAAGTTCCGGCAATAAAGGAGCCAATGGCGGTGATACCCAACGCCAAGCCAGCCCGCCCTTGACGGGTTAATTCGTACCCATCCAAACAAATCACGGCCGCAGTGGAGGTCCCGGGTACCCTGAGGAGGATAGAAGTAATGGAGCCTCCGTACATCGTGCCCATGTAGATTCCAGCAAGGAGCATGAGCGCCGTTTCGGGAGAAAGCCCGAAAGACAGGGGCAACAGAATGGACACGGCCATGGAAGCATTGATCCCCGGAAG
>JAGDVW010000020.1 GCA_023255835.1 Candidatus Acetothermia bacterium | reverse complement strand
TCCCAGGGGTCCAAAACGACCCTGGCCACAAGGAACGGGATTTTTCGGCGGAAAAGCTCGGCGGCGACAAAGTTGGACTCCATATCCACGCCCAGAGGGGAAATCCTGTGCTCCTCCAGGGCCTTGAGCTTGGCCACGTTTTTCCTTAGAAGCGCGGGGTCGGTGAAGATGGGGCCCACGCGGGCCTCGGGAAGGAGGGCTTGGGCCTTGGCTAGGGCCCTGGCGCCCACCCGCACCGTTCCTTCTGGGCCGACGACGCGTTCGGCCAAGATGAGGGCGCCAGGGGGGAGGTCCTCCGCAAGGCCTCCGCAATAGCCCACCAAAACGCACGCTTTGGCCGGACGACGGTCCAAGAGGCGCCTGAGCCCGGCTCGTGCCGCCTCGCCCATTCCCAGCGCCCCTTTTGGGCCCCGCACGAAGAGGAGCTCCGTGCGCAGAGCGGCCACCACCATCACCTCCGAAGGAGCACCCATGGCCGGTTCACCGCCTCCAAAACGCTTTGGGGCTCGAACCCCGAATGGAGCATGCAGCCCGCACAGCGCGGGTCTCTCCCCGGCCCGTACCGCTCCCAAACTTCCGGAGCCAGGATCTCCCGAAGGTCCTGAGCATGCCGGTCAGCGATGAGATAACAAGGGAGGCGCCAGCCCAAAACCGTATAGGTAGGGATGGCCCAGGCCGCGCATTCCCGGTAATCCCGCTTCCCCTGGAGGAAATCGAGGAAAAGGGGGTTGTCGTAAAACCGGAACCCGTCCCTTCCGGAAAGGAGGGCGCGGAAGACCTTGATTGCCTCCTCTTTTTGCAGGAAAAGGTCGCGTTCGGGCACGGCCTCATAGGCGTAACCTGGGGAGATCATGAGGCCCTCCACTCCAAGGTCGGTGAGGAGGCGGAAAAGCTGGCGCAGGTCGGGGATGTCCGAGCCATGGAACACCGTGGTGTTGGTGGCCACACGGTAGCCCCGCCGGAGCGCCTCTTTTATGGCTTCCACCGCGGCGCGGAAAGTGCCCGGCCTTCCAGTGATGGCGTCGTGGACCTTCTCCGTCCCGTCGAGGTGCACCACAAAACAAAGGCGTTTATGGCGCGGGAATTTTTCGAGTTTTTCGGGCAAAAGGAGGCCGTTGGTGCAAAGGTAGACCCAGCGTTTTTGCTCGATGAGGCCGCGCACGATCTCCTCGATCTCGGGGTGCAAAAGGGGCTCACCGCCGGAGACGGAGACCACCGGGGCCCCCGCCGTTTCCGCGGCCCGCAGGGCCTCCTCCACGGGCATGCGGCGGTCCACCACAGCCGCGTATTCCCGCACCCTCCCACAGCCCGCGCAGCGCAGGTTGCAAGCCTCCAGGGGCTCGAGCATGAGGACGAGGGGAAAAAGTTTTCCCTCCTTGGGCCACCTTCGGCGGGGCCAAAGATACCGGGCAAGCTCCAAGGTCATGGTCATCGGACGCCCCATCTCAGGCCTCCCTTTGTGCCAAAAACCCAAGAAGTTCTTGGAACTCCGTGCGGGCCCACTCCGGCCAGGGGAGCTCCCAAGAGAGCCTTTCCGCTTCGCCCAAGTGCCTTCTCAGCTCTTCTTCCGCCGCGGCCTTTGCCCCCACTTGGGCCAGCCTCCGGAGGATTTCCTCCCCATTCCTCTCCGGCTCGGACAGGAGCGAGGAAAGCCCGGGATCGCGCCCAAGGGCAAAGGAGATGGGGAAGGAGCGCTTTTTGCGGAGGAGATCACTCCCCACGGGTTTCCCCGTTTTCGCGGGATCCCCCCAAATCCCAAGGATATCGTCGCGGATTTGAAAGGCGAGGCCGAGCTCTTCCCCGAGGGTTTGGGAAGGCTCCCGGAGGTCGGGTCGGCCGGCGGCAATGGCCCCCAAAACGAAGGCGCAGCCCAAAAGGGCCCCGGTCTTCCGCCGGGCCAGGGAGAGGTAGCCCTCCACTCCCAAAGCTTTGCCTTCCGCCGCCAAATCCAAGGCCTGGCCTTCGATCATGCGCAACGTTGCGGAAAGGAGCGTTTCTTGGGCGGAAAGGCGGGCAGAATCGGGAAGCTCCGCGGAAAGGGCGATACGCAGGGCCAAGACGAGGAGGGCATCGCCAGCGTTGATGGCCTGGCCTTCGCCGAAAACCTTCCAGGCCGCGGGCCTTCCCCGGCGGAATTCATCCCGATCCTGGATGTCGTCGTGCACCAGGGAAAAGTTGTGCACGAGCTCCAAGGCCACGGCCAAGGGCAGGGCCTTTTCCACCTCGCCGCCCATGGCCTCGCAGGCAAAGAGCACGAGGGAAGGGCGGAGGAATTTCCCGCTAGGGCCAGGCCCAGGCGAGCCGTCCGCCTCCGTCAACCCCAAGGGGTAGCCCACCAGCACGGAAAGGGCGCCGTCCAGCCGGGCCGCCTTCCCCAAAGCTCCCGCAATAAGTGGCCGGTAACGCTCGAGGATCATGGCTCGGAAACGCTCAGGGAAGGGACAAGGCCCAAGCGGACCGCCGCCTGCACCAGCTCCCGGGTGGAATGGACCCCGAGCTTGCGCATGGCCGAGACCTTGTGGGCCCGCACCGTGGTCACTGAGCGGCAAAGGAGCTCCGCGATCTCCGGCGTCCTCTTCCCTTGGGCCAAAAGCCGCACCACTTCCCGCTCCCGCTCGGTGAGGGGCAAGGAGGGCCCCGCTGGAGGAAGGAGGTTCTCGCCCTGGGCCACCCGCCGGAGCGAGGCAAGGAGTTCCTCCGCGGGAAGATCTTTGAGGAGGTAAGCGGAAGCGCCGGCCCGGGCGGCCTCCGCCCGCCACTCCGGCTCGTCAAACATGGAGAGGATGATCACCTTCATCCCCGGAAAACGGCGGCGAAATCTTCGACAGAGCTCAAGGCCAGAAACCCCTGGGAGAGCCACATCCACCACCGCAAGCTCCGGCTTCGTTTTTGCTGCGACCTCCAGGGCTTGGGCGGCGTCAGCCGCCTCACCCACCACCGTGAACCCCGCTTGCGCCAGGAGGCCGGAGAGCCCAGCCCGCACCACGGGATGGTCGTCCACCACCAAAACGCGCATCGCCCAAAATGTTAGGGATCCCCCTTATCCCTGCGATCCGGGTTCTGTAGGAGTTCGCGCCCGAATGGCCCAGGCCCGAAGTTCCGTGATGGAGGCAAATCCGAGTTTTTCTTTGAGGTTTTCAAGGTGCGTTTCCACCGTTTTTTCGGAGATTTTCAATTTTTCGGCGATTTCGAGGATACGAAGGCCCTCCCCGAAAAGGGCGATTATTTCCTTCTCCCGGGGGGTGAGGGCTGAAGGCTGGACGAACTCGTCGCGCAGGGCGGCCTCAGCGGCGCGCACGATCTCTTCCGGGTTTGCCGTTTTCACCACCAACCCCGTTGCTCCAGCCCGCCTTGCCTCCTCCGCAAGGCCTGGGCTATCCAATGCGGTGAGAACAAGGATTTTCGCCCTGGGAAGGCTTTCCCGCAGGCGCCGAAGCCCCACCAAACCCCCTTCGGGCATGAGGAGGTCCCAGAAGATGAGGTCAGGCCTTGTTTCCAGGGCCTTCTTTCGTGCTTCCTCCCCGTTTTCCGCCTCGGCCACCACCGCAAACCCCGCCTGAGTGAGAAGCCGGGAAAGCCCGGCCCGTACAAGCCCATGGTCGTCGGCCAAAAGCACCCGCGCCTTCATCCCGCCAATCGTAGCACCTCGCATCCCCGTTTTCTTTGGAAAATAAGCGGTCGAAATCCTCCACCTTCCTTCCGCGTGACTGTGCAAAAGACGATGATCGCTACCTGCGAGGAAAGCGTGCGCACGATGGCCCTGATTTTAGCGAGCGTCGCGGCTATCTCCCTCCTTGTGGGCGGGATCGGGATCATGAACATCATGCTCGTTTCCGTGGTGGAAAGGACGCGGGAAATCGAGATCCGCATGGCTGTGGGGCCGGGCCCCAGGGATATCCGCAATCAGTTTTTGGCCGAGGCTGTGGTGGTCTGTCTCTTCGGGGGACTCCTTGGGCTAGGGATGGGATGGTTTTCGGCTTGGCTGGGCTCGCTTTTCGGCCGCTGGCCCTTTGTGATCCCCGGCTACCCGGCCCTTTTGGCGGTGGGCTTTTCCGTGATGGTGGGCCTCATCTTCGGCCTCTCTCCGGCGATACGCGCCTCCCGCCTGGATCCCGTGGAGGCCCTCCGCTACGAGTGAACCTGGGGCCGTAAAGGAAGGCGGAAAACGACCCGGGTGCCCTGGCCGGGCCGGGATTCGAGGGCGAGGGAGCCGCCCAAAAGCTCCACCCATTCCCGCATCCCAGGGAGACCCAAACCTTCGGAAACGCAGGCCGGCTCGAAGCCGCGGCCGTCATCCCGCACCTCACCCATAAGCCAGCCGTTTTCCTCCTCCACCCTCACCCAGACCCGCCGGGCTTGCGCATGCCGCCGCACGTTCTCCAACGCCTCCTGGATCACCCGGAAGGCCACGGTCTCCACAAGTTCTGGGTATCTTTCCTCCGCGATCTCCGCCCGGACCTCGATCCCCGTGGCGGAGAAGGCGGAAAGAAGCCGGCGCAGGGCCGGGGCCAGGCCCGCTTCGTCCAAAAGGGGCGGCCGGAGCTCCCGGGCCAGATCCCGCAGGGCTTCGATCCCTTGGGCCAAAAGCTCCTCGGCCTCCCCTTTCTCGCCCGCGGCCAGGGCCCAGCGGGCCGCAGCCAAGATCTGCCCCACTTCGTCGTGGATCTTCCGGGCGATCCTCCGCCGCTCCTCTTCTTGGGCGGTGAGGAGCTTCGCGGAAAGGCGGGCCAAAGCCCTCTCCCTCCGCAGAAGCTCCAAATTTTTGCGCTCGTAAAGGCTAGCGAAGGCCCGCACCGTGAAGGCAAGAACGCTGTAAAACCCGACCCCGCCCACGAGCACCGTGGTTAAAACATAGGCGAGATCACGGAAAGGCCGTTCCTCCCCGGCGAAGGGGAAGATATGGGGGATGATCCCGAAATACTCTAGAAAGGCCACGAGGGCATAGCCGCCCACGGCGATGGCGGTGACCACGTAGCCCGCGTATTTGGGGAGGAAGAAGTTCGCGTACATCACGGTAAAAAGGTAAAAGAGCACCCCTACCCAAGCCACGCCGCCCAGCCGGTGCACAAGGTAAGTGACGAGGACCGCTTCCGCCGAGAGGAACGCGGCATGAACGTTGTGCAGTGATCGCACACTGCGTTGTTGGCGGATGAGGTAGCGGAAAGGGAAGGTGAGGATCAGCCAAACGAAGGGCACGGTGAAAAGGGGGTTGAAGGGGAAACGGGGGAAACCAAGGATCACGACGGCGATGAGGCAAAAAATCCCCAAAGTTACACGGCGGACGAGGATGGTGCGCTCGATGATCGCCTGTGTTTCCCGAAGCCTTTCCTCACGCACATTTTGCAGGTTACTATACCCAACCCTTTTCGGTCAACGGGTTGCCCTTCTTCGGGGTTTCCGCGTAGTCTTCTCCGATGCTTCCGGAGCTCTTTTGTGGGGGTGGCGCCCGGGTGGCCGCGCGGCTCCGCGCTCAGGAGCTCCTCCAAGGCCCCCTTTCTGTCCATCCCGATTTCCTCTCGGTGGAGTCGGAGGGAAGGTGGTTGGGGATCGGGGAGATTCGGGCCTTCATCCTTTGGGCCCGTTATGCGCCGGCGGCGGGGCCACGCCGCGTGGCCCTCCTCGGTCCGGCCGAACGGCTCACCTCGGAAGCGGCTAACGCCCTCCTCAAACTTTTGGAGGAGGTCCCACCTTATTTGGCGGTGGTCCTTTACGCGGAGGCCCCGGATCGGGTGATCCCCACCGTCCGTTCCCGCTGCCGCCTCCGCTTTTCCCCCTCCCCCAAGGATGCTTGGCGCGCGGCCCTCGAGCGCGCCGGCTACGAGGCCAAGGAGGTGGACTTCCTCCTCGAACTTTGCGAGGGAAGGGAGGAAGAGCTTGGGAACCTCCTTGAAACCAAGCGGGACGTTTTTGGGGAATTCACGGAAGCGAAGAAGGAAGCCCAGGGTTTACCTTTTCCCGAGCTTTTCCTGCGTTTTAGCGGGGAGGCGGCGGACCCCCTGCGGCGCCGGGCCTTCGCCGAGGTGATCTTCGAAAAGCTCCTTTCCGCTAAGACTTTTCAAGTCCTGGGTGCGGGGGAGATCCTCGCCCGGACCGGGGCCATGCGGGATCTATTTTGGGAGCTCTTGCGAATATTGCGAGAAAGGCTGGGGAGAGAAGAGATTTTGCGGTCCCCTTGGGTTTCTTGGGCGAAAAAGATCTCCCTCGCCCGCGGGGAGATCGAAGCCAACGCCAATCCTCGGTTATTGGCGGAGGTGGTGCTCCTTTGGCCGCGGAAGGGATGAAAGCCTTGGTGAGGCGGCTCTCGCCCTGGCCGGAGGTGCATATCGCCCTTTGGGCGGGCGCAGTTGGCCTTCCCGGCGAAATTTGGGTGGAGGAAGATAAGAACGGCCTTTGGCTTGTGCGCATCCTTCGTTCCCCTCTTGGGGAAAGGAAGGAATTTTCTGGAAGACTCATGAGGGCCGCTGATGAGAAGGACCTCGGCGGCTACAAAGAAACTTTGAGTTTGGCCGAAAAATTGAGGGGCCAAGCCCAAAAGAAGGCCCAGGCCATGGGGCTGCCCGTGAAATTTCGCGCAGCGGAGCTGGACCTCAGCCATTCCTTCCTCAGGCTTTACTTCACGGCTCAAGCTCGCACCGAT
This sequence comes from Candidatus Acetothermia bacterium, assembly GCA_023255835.1. GTDB lineage: Bacteria > Bipolaricaulota > Bipolaricaulia > Bipolaricaulales > Bipolaricaulaceae > DTER01. The sequence goes on along the minus strand of JAGDVW010000020.1, from coordinate 712 downwards.
TTTCGCCAGTTCCTGCGGGCTTTTTCCGCCGAGGCCCAAGTCCGGGTGGAGTTGCGACAGCTTGGGCCCAGGGACGAGGCCCGCGTCCTCGGCCTCCTTGGCCCATGCGGCCGTCCCCTTTGCTGCCGAACCTTCCTCACCCAGCTTCGGCCGATCCCTTTGGAATTCGCCTTTGAGCAGCAGCTCTTTTTGAACCCCGAGCGCCTAAGCGGTGCCTGCGGCCGGCTCAAATGTTGTCTTGCGTACGAGCGCGATTTTTACCTCCAGGAACTGCAAGGCCTTCCGGAGCCCGGCCAGCGGGTGGAGATAAACGGCCGGCCCGGAAAGATTTTGGCGCACAACGTTTTTTCCCGCACCAGCCAGGTGGAATGGCCCGACGGCACCCGCTCGGATGTCCCCTGGGATGAGCTCATCGCCTAAGGGGTCTCCTGAATCCCCTCAGGGAGGATTTCCAAAAGGAAAGCCTCGAGCTTTGGGCTTTTCACTCCCAAAAGGAGGTCGCCTTGCCGGAAAATTTGTAGGACCTCGTCGTCCACGGTCACGGAATAGCGTTCAGCTGGCAACGCCCGGCCAAGTACATTGAGCTTGACCTCCGCCTTTTGCCCGATGTCGACCTTGTGAATGGCCCCGTTGCGCACATCCAAAATTTGGGCTTCCCCAGCGATCCCTGCGCGGAAGAGTGGATCCCAAACGCTTAGGAGATCCCTATCGA
>JAGDVW010000080.1:3506-7470 GCA_023255835.1 Candidatus Acetothermia bacterium | reverse complement strand
CGCCGCCGCGATGCTCCACGGCCACGAGGTTGACCCCCATCTCCTGCCCGATGCGCACAAAGCGAAGCTCGGCGATGGCCCGGACTTTTTTGGCCAATTCCTCTTCGGGAAGCTCATCGCTCACACTGACGGCTATGGCGCAGGGGCGATGGAACTTCTCTTCATGCCGGAATAGGACGGTTTCCCCGCCCACGAAGATGCTCCTTTGGCCTTGGCCGATCTGCACGGTGCGCATGGGCGGGGCCTGGGCCTCCCCCAGGGCCAGGCGGGCTTCCTCGGAGGCATGGGGGCACTGGTCCAGGGCCACCTTCTTGGCTGCCACCTGCATGGCAAAGGCCATGCAAGTGGAGAACCCGCAATCCCCGCAGTTCGTGCGGGGGAGAAGTTTGTAAATATCTAGCCCGGTAAGTTTTTTCATCCCCGCTCCTTTCACACCAGGGGCTCCATTTCCAAGGCCGGGTGCTTGGTGCGCTCCAGGTGAGCGAGAAGCTCGTCAATGGTCTTTGCCTGTTCCTCGGTGGCTATTTTTTCTATTAGCTCAGGTTCGCCGATTTCCGCCAGTCTCGCCTCCAATCGCGGACGAATTTCCTCCAGGAGCTCCTTCGGCATCCACACAAGCCTTTTTATTCCGCCCTCGGCGGAAATGAATTTTTTGCTGGTGATATAAAGCTTTCCGATCCCCAAAAAACCGGGCATCTGCACCCCTCCGCCGATCTGGCCAGCCATGGTGGAGAAGGTCATTCCGATGGGGGTCTCGCCCAGGTATTCCCGGTTCACGATCATCACGCCGTTGGCCTCCGGTAGAACCGCGACGATGCACTCAAAGCAGCCGCAGGAGGTCTGGGGATCCTGCAGGATGGAGTACATGGAGACCCGCTCCACGTTTCCCCGGGAGGCCTGTTTCACGAACTCGTTCACCCCCTGCCATTGCCCCAAAACCGGGTCGAGGACCTCGCCCTTCTTTATGGGCTGGTTCGGGCCATGGGGGTCCATCTCATGGGAGGCCGCGCAATCCAACCAGGTATAGGCCCCGCAGAGGCCCAGCCTCTCCGGTGTGACCACACACACGTGGTTTGGGGCATAGCTTTGACAGAGGGTGCAGGAGTAAAACACATCCACATCCTCGTCGGTCATGCCCATGACCCGCGCATCCCGCTGCCGATATACTTCCCGGGCCTCTTTCAGCCTTTTTTCCACCTCCTCTGGGTCGGTGATCACGGTGACCTGGACCTTGTCCACGATGGCCCCGAAATCCTCCTTGAACTTGTGGATGAGGACCGTTCCGTAGTGCTTGAGGCGGAACCCCTTTTGGAAGGCCTCCTTGCTTATGCGGATCCAGGGGATGTCCCGTTGTCCGATGTGCATAACGCCGTTGATGCAGGAGATGAAGTGGTGGATACGGCGTTCCAAAACCGGCTCAAAGTCGGGCTTCAGGTTTCGCCCAGCCACCTCCACGATGACGCCCAAGGGCATGGCTTCCCCTTCTTTGGCCTGATCGATATCCGGGCCGATGAGCTGGACTTTCCCGTCCTCCACCTCCGCCATGGGCCGGGCCAACAGGAGCTCAAAGGCCTGGGTGTACTTCCCCCCGAACTCCACATAAAGGTTCTCCTTGCGCACCCGTTCGCCCTCGAAACCCGCGCCGTATGGCACAGGGATGGGGATCTTGGAGACCTTGATTTTGAGGCCCCGCACCTCGCAGGCCTTGGCCACCAGTTGGTCGCGAGGGATTCCGGAGACCACGTGTTCGTAGGTGCAGATTCCGCGGGGGAGGATCTGGGGGATGGGGACGTCGGCGATCACCGGGAACCCGAAGTTTATGGCTCCGGCGGCGGTGGCGTATTTCTCGTCGGTGAGGAGCTGGCCCCCGTTTTCCGTGGGGTCAAAATCCGCGCCTAACGCGAGGACGAAGGCGTGGACCCTTTCCTTGTTGTAAAGGAGGATTTTGCGGGCGGCCTCAAGATCCCCGGGCTTTATCCCTCCAAAGGTCATGGCCGCCCGGGCCGCAAAGTTCAAGGCATGCACCGCCGCCGAGGTGTCCTTTCCGTAGGGAACGAGGAAGGTGTCCCAGTTCATCTCGATCCCGGCCTCCGCCAGCTGCTCGGCCATGGAGACCCCCCGGGTGTGGGAGGCCATGAACACAAGGATGTTGCGCTCCTGGAGAGCCCTGGCCAGTTCCACCGCCTCCTCCACCGTGGGCAGAGCCCCCACGCATGCAGCAAATCCGGGCATGCGGCCATCCACAAGCTTTATCCCCTGGGTGCGGAGGATGGCGTCATCGGTGAACCCCAACCAAATTCCCTTTGGTTCCTCGCCGCGCAGGTACTTGAGGGCCTCAATGATCTCCTGGGCGATGAGGGTGGCCACCCCCGCATCTAGAGCCGCTCCCAAATACGGAAGCCAAAGCCGCTCCTCCGGCACGGGGGGAAGAAGGGATTTGGCCACGCCGAGGGCCCGCTGGGCATCTTCTAGGGTTTTCACCTCGATCCCGGTGAAAGCCAGGATCAACGGCAGATAATAAGCGGTGTTGGGAAAGCCAATCCTTTTTTGGGGACCATAGGCCTCAATGGCTTCGTGCAATTCTTTTTCCGCCCTCTGCACGTAAGTGTGCGCCCCGCGGATAGCCGCCCGCGCGATTATCCTGGACATCCACCCCCCCTTTCCGACTTTATATTACTGGGCTTGCTTTTCCTCCAAAAGATCCTCCAGCCTCCGCCAGATCCCCCAGGCCTCCGGAATCTGGGGCAAGGGGAGGCCCCTCCGCCCCGCCTCCTCCACCGCCTCGGAAAAAGGAAGGGCACCGAGGACGGGGATTTCGCCAGGAAAATTTTGCGAAAATCCTGGCCCACGGATTTTGTTTCCCAAAGCGTAGACGCGAGGAATGCCTATCTCCTTGGACAATTGCCAGATGCGCTCGGCGGTGGCCAGGCTGCGGCGGTCCTCGTCCACCACCACCAAAAGGACGTCCACGCCCTGCGCTGTGGCCCTTCCCAGGTGCTCCACCCCGGCCTCGAGGTCCACAATCACCGTTTCCCAGGCGTCCAAGACGAGGTGCCGCAGGAGAGCGCGCAAAAGGGCGCTGGCCGGGCAAGCACAGCCCGAGCCCCCGGCCCGAATCCCCCCGAGCACCAAAACACTCACCCCGTCCTTTTCCGCTCCGTAGCGCTGGACCAGGTCCTCCACAAACGGGTTGAGTTTGACGAATCCCTCTGTACCCACTCGCTCCGCGAGGAGCTCGCGGTTTTCCAAAAGGGGGGTGAGCGGGACATGGATGCCGAGGGTTTGGGCCAAAGTCGGGTTCGGATCGGCATCCACAGCCACAACCCGATGACCGTGGGCAGCGGCGGCGCGGGCCAAAAGGGCTACCACCGTGGTTTTCCCCACCCCACCCTTTCCCGCCACCGCCAGCTTCATCCCCCGCCGAGCTTGATCAGCCATCGGCAAAGGAGCCTCCCCACAATGGCCAAGCCCTCCGCGGGCAAAAGCCGGCTTGCCCGGGCATCAAAAAGGACCACGGCCTTGGGCGGCAGCCCTTCCTCCCCTTCCCACCAGACCACGGCCAGGGGAAGGAGGGGCAGAACGGGGAAAGCGTAGCCGGCGTCGCCCAACGGGAGGGGGATGCCGCCGGCGGCCTCCGCCGCCCGCCGAAATGCCGGAAGGGAAAGCCGCCGTACCAGTTCGTCCCCGCTATAGCTTTGAAAAGCCTGCTGGTAAAAACTCCCATGGGGCAGATCCCCGAACCCCACCCATTCCCCACTGGGCCGGGTCCCATCAGCATTCACAAGATAATCAAAAAGAATCGCTTGAACTTCCTCCGGGGCCGGTTTCCCTTGAGGATCGAAAAACGTCAAGTCTTGGGAGAGGAAATACTTTTTGCCCAAAAACTCCAATTCCAGGCCGCCTTCTTTGGCGATGGCGCCGCTACGGCGCGCCAGTTCCGCAAGGGGAAGATGGGTCAAAATAT
>JAGDVW010000080.1:0-3406 GCA_023255835.1 Candidatus Acetothermia bacterium | reverse complement strand
TGTTATAATAGCAAAGAAGGAGGGGAAGTGCCGGCCAAGATCATCTCCGGGCGTGAAATTGCGGAACAAGTTCATGCCGAGCTGCGGGAGCGCGTGGCCGCCCTCAATGCCCGTGGTATCTCTCCCCATTTGGTCATGATGCGCGTCGGGGAAGACCCAGCCTCCGTCTCCTACATGAAACAAAAGGAGAAAAGCGCGGCCGAGGTGGGGATTTCCTCGGAAACCCTGGTCTTCCCCGAGGAAACCAAGGAGGAAGTGGTTTTGGCGAAGATCGCTGAGCTCAATCGGGATCCAAACGTGCATGGAATCATTGTGCAATTGCCGCTTCCCAGGCACATCGATCCCCGCAAGGTGGTGGAGGCCATCGATCCCTTGAAAGACGTGGACTGTTTCCATCCTCTCAACGTGGGAAAGCTTCTTTTGGGCGAACCATACCTTCTGCCCTGCACTCCGCACGGGGTTTGGCAGTTGCTCCTACGTTCCGGATATTCGCCGGAAGGGAAGCACGTGGTGATCTGCGGCCGCAGCAACATCAACGGCAAGCCCCTTTTTGCCATCCTCATCCAGAAAAAGGCCGGGGCCAACGCCACGGTGACGGTCTGCCACACCGGAACGCGCAACCTCCCGGAGATCACTAGACAGGCGGACATCCTCATTGCCGCCATGGGCTCCCCCCGGGCCATCACCGCGGACATGGTGCGGGAGGGCGCGGTGGTGATCGATGTTGGGGTGAACCGCGTTCCGGACCCCACAAAAAAGGCGGGCTTTCGGCTCGTGGGCGATACCGACTTTGAGGCCCTGTTGGAGAAGGTGGAGGCCATCACCCCTGTTCCTGGCGGGGTGGGGCCGATGACGGTGGCCATGCTCCTTTGGAACACCGTTTTGGCTGCGGAAACTCAGGCGGCCACAGGGAGGTGCTAATGCGGGCCGTACTTTTGGGGCTTCTGTCCTTCGCCCTCTTGGGCCAAGCCTTCCCCGTAAACGTTATTGACGACCGGGGTCGGGAAATCCTTATCCCCAAAGAACCCAGCCGCATCGTCGTTCTTCTTCCCCTTTACGGGGAGATCCTCGTGGACCTGGGGCTTGCCCACCGGGTGGTGGGTTTGGCCCGTTCCCCGGATAACCCCCCGGAGCTCCTGGGGCTTCCCGAGGTGGGCCCTTCTTTTGCTCCCTCCTTGGAGGCCATTGTGGCTTTGGCTCCGGATTTGGTTTTGGGCGGCTGGGGGGAGCTCCGCGAACGCTTGGAGGCTTTGGGCATCGTGGTCCTTACCGCAGGAGGTCCGGATGGCTGGATCAGGGGCGTTTTGGACGTCCTTGGGGCCATTCGTACGGTGGGAAAGGCCCTAGGGAAGGTCGAGGAGGCCGCCCGGCTTGTCGGCCAAATCTGCGAGGAGATCGTGTGGGTGGAGGCCCATGTTTTGGGCCAGCCCAGGATTTCCGTGGCTTTCCTTTATCTCCCCGCTCCCGACTCCCCGGCCTACGCTGCCGGCGCCGGCACTCCCGAGCACGAAATCATTCTCCGCGCCGGCGGGGAAAATGCCTTTTCTGACGTTTTTGGCTATCCTCTTGTGAGCCTTGAGGAGCTCATTTTGCGCGACCCGGAAGTCATCCTTACTGATCCGGCGCAGATCGGAAATTTCTTGGCAAGTCCTGTTCTTTCCGGCCTTAGAGCCGTGCAGGCCCGGCGCATTTATGGTCTTCGGGCCGCCCAGATCACCTCCACCCGGGTGGCCGCCGCCCTGCGCGAACTGGCCCAACTCCTGCATCCCCAGGCTTTTCGTTGATGTGCCCGTAAAATCCAACCGCGATCTTGGGCTTTTCTTAGTGCTTCTCCTCCTCAGCGCTGGAAGTGTTTTGCTCGCGGTTTTTCTGGGCGCGGCAGACCTCACCTTTTCCCAGGTCGTCGCCGGCCTTTTAAGAAGAGGGGGAGCGCGGATCCAGCTGATTTTGTGGGAGCTACGCCTTCCCCGGGCGATCCTGGGTTTTTTTGTGGGCGCGGCGCTGAGCGTTTCTGGAGCGGTCATGCAGGGGGTGTTCCGCAATCCTTTGGCCTCCCCGTATCTTTTGGGCGTGGCCGGCGGGGCCACGGCGGCCGCCGCGGCCGTGGTGGTTTTCGGCCTGCGTTCTATCTTCCCCTTGCCGTTGGCCGCGTTTTTTGGGGGGATCCTCACGGCTTTTCTGGCCTGGAGGCTTGGCCGCACCGAGCTGGGGCTGATTTTAGCGGGGATCGCCTTGGGCGCGGTTTTCTCGGCTCTCACAAGCTTCCTCCTCTTTGTGGCCGCCGGGCAAAGGCGGCTGGAGGAGATCCTGTTTTGGACCATGGGGAGCCTTTCCCGCGCGGACTGGGCCGGGATCAGGCTCTTGGCGCCCGCAGTGGTCGCGGGGACCATTTTCCTTTGGGCCTTGGCCCGGCGGCTTGACGCCTTGAGCTTGGGCGAAGAGGGCGCGCGCTATTTGGGGTTGGACCCGCGGGCCTTGCGCCGGGCTCTTTTGGCCACCGCTGTGTTTTTGACTTCTTCTGCTGTTTCCCTCACTGGGACTATCGGTTTCGTAGGGCTCGTTGTTCCCCATATGGTCCGCCTGGTTTTGGGCCCCAGCCACAGGAGGCTTCTGCCCGCCTCGGCCTTTGCCGGCGGCGTTTTTCTCGTGTGGGCCGATGCCTTTGCCCGGACCATCTTGGCCCCCGCCGAGCTCCCCGTGGGCGTGGTCACCGCCCTGGTGGGGGTACCCTTCTTCCTCTTCCTTTTGCGGAGGGCCCCATGAAGGTGCGCCTCGTCAACGTTTCTGCAGGCTACGGTCGGACGAATGTTTTGGAGGGCGTGGAACTCGAGCTTTCGGCGGGCGAGGTCTTGGGGATCATCGGGCCCAACGGAGCGGGAAAGACCACGCTTTTGCGGGCCATGGCTGGGGCTCTCCGGCCCAGCTGCGGCGTGGTCTATCTGGACGGCCAAAAGCTGGGAAGGTTTAAGCCCCGGGATTTGGCCCGCCTTTTGGGGGTGGTGCCGCAAGTCCCTAGTTCGGGGTTCGATTTCCGCGTGCGCGAGCTGGTGGAGCTCGGCAGGCTTCCCCATCTGCGGCCACCGGACCGCCTTTCCCCACAGGACCAAGCGGCGGTGGCCCGGGCCCTACGCCTCGCGGATTTAGAGCATCTGGCGAGCCGGCCGATTTCCTCCCTTTCCGGAGGAGAAAGGCAGCGGGTGTTTTTGGCCATGGCCTTAGCCCAGGAGCCGGAGGTCCTCCTTTTGGACGAGCCCACGGCCCATTTAGATGTGCGGTACCGGCTGGAGTTTTTGACGCTGGTGCGAAGGTTAGCCCGGGAGGGGATGGCGGTGGCCATGGCCATCCATGACCTGAACCTCGCTTGTTGTTTTTCCGATCGGCTTTTGCTTTTAAGCCAGGGCCGGGT
>JAGDVW010000013.1:4149-7572 GCA_023255835.1 Candidatus Acetothermia bacterium | reverse complement strand
GAGAAAATGATCGCCGATGGGATAGTCATCTACGAGGGAAACGAGTGAAGGCGAAAATTGAAACCGCTCAGTTCTCCCAAAACCAGCGTTTAAGCCCGCGGCTTATCTTTGGCAACGGGGGCAGAAGTAAGTTCCCCGGCCGCCGAGTTCTACTCGTTCGATAGGCGTCCCGCAGGTTGGGCAGGGAAGCCCTTCTTTCCCGTAGACGCGGGGCTGGTAATCTCCGATTTCTCCGGCAGGGGTGAGGTAAGCGTTGTCGGAAAGGGTGGTCCCCATCGCCGCCAAGGCCTCGTTCAGGACTTGGTGGATGGCTTGCTTCAGCCGGGCGATCTCCGCAGGCCCAAGGGAGGAGGCGGGCCGGCGCGGATCGATCCCCGCCAAAAACAAGGCCTCCGCGGCATAAATGTTCCCAAGCCCTGCGATGTTCCGCTGGTCCAAAAGCCAAACTTTTATGGGGGCCTTGCTTTCCCTCAAAGCCTCCTCGAGGAAGGAAAGATCGCCCAGGGCATCGGGCCCGAGCTCCTTCGAAAATTCCTCCATAACTTCGACAGTCCCCAGCCGCCTGGGATCGATGAAAAGCACGCGTCCATGAGGGAATTCCAAGATCAACCGAGTGTGTTTGGGAACACTTTCCCCCTCATCCCAGGCAAGCCTTCCGGACATGCGAAGGTGGATCACCAAAAGCTTTTTGGGAAAGGCAAAGACGATGTGTTTCCCGCCGCGGAAAATCCCGTCAACTTTGGCGGGAAGACCAAGGAGGGGGGAAACTTGGGGGATTTTTGGGTCCAAAACACGCAAAGCACGGAGCTCTTTTCCCTCCACCTTTGGGCGGAGGGTGCGCACGGTGATCTCCACCTCCGGAAGTTCCGGCATGGCTAGCGGCTGAAAACCATTTCCCCCGCCAAAAATGTGGCCTCCACCTGGATCTTCTCCCAGGGGGTTTTCGTGGGGTCCGCGGAGAGGACCACGAGGTCCGCCCATTTTCCCGGGGAAAGGTCCCCAAGCTCATCCTCGGCAAAGGAGGCGTAGGCCGAGCCCTTGGTGTAGGCGTTGAGGGCCTCCTCTACCGTGACCCGCTGCACCGGATGGGGAGGATTTAAGGCCAGGCCGATCCCGTAAAGGGGGCCAAGAGGCATGCCATCCGAGCCGAAGGCTAAAGGGATCCCCTGGTCCAAGACCCAGCGGTGGGGATCGATGCGGGAATCCCGGGCCGGGCCAAGCCTCTCTTCGTACATTTTTCCTGGCCCGGACCACTGGAGGAAGTTGGGCTGCATGGAGGCCACAAGGCCCACATCCTTCATGCGGGAAAGCTGGGCTGGGGTGGGAAGCTCCAGGTGTTCGATGCGGTGGCGATCGTAAAAGCCCACCCCGGCGAGCCTGGCCGCGGCCAAAACCTCCTCGATGGCCCGATCGCCGATGGCGTGGATGGCCATCTGGAGCCCGGCCTCCATGGCCTTCCGCCAAAGGCGGGCCAGCTCCCCCCGGCCAAGGAGGACCCGCCCCCGGCCGAGCTCCCCCCGGTACGGCTCCAAAAGGGCCGCGGTCTTGGCCCCAATGGAGCCATCCGCAAAAGCTTTAACCCCACAAATCCGAAAAAGAGCGGAACCATAGCCGCGCTGAATCCCTAAAGCGGCCAGATGGGGGAGCAACTCCACCGGAAGGTAGGCGAAAATCCTGGTGCGTAGAAGGCCGCGGCGCTCGGCCACCTGATAGGCCGGAAGATCCTGGGGGCTTGGCATATCCGCCACGGAGGTGATCCCCAAGGACGCGGCGAAGCGGGAGGCCTCGGCCACGGCTTCCACCAGGGTCTCCCTCTCCGGCCGGATGAGGGAGAGAACCTCCGTCACCGCTTCTTCCCAAAGGTGGCCGCGCTCGCGATCCACGAACTCCCCTTCGGGCCGAACGCAGCGGGCCAAAGCCAGGGTGTTGGCGACCATCATGTGGCCATCCACCCGCACCGCGCAGCAAGGTTGCTTGGGCACAGCCCGGTCCAGATCCGCCCGCTCGAGGTAACGCCGTTCGGGCCAGCGGGACTCGTCCCAGCCCCTTCCCACCACCCACTCGCCCGGCCGGGCCTCCGCCCGCGCCCGCAAAAGCTCCAGCGCCTCGCTCAGGCTCTTCGCCCCCGACAAATCCACGAAAAACGTGCGATCAAGGCCAACTTTCATGAAATGCACGTGCCCATCGAAAAAGCCGGGCATTAAAAACCGCCCGTTCAGGGGGAAGACCTGGGTGTTCGAGCCCCGGAGGCTCAGGACCTCTGAAACTCGTCCCACCGCCAAAATCCGGCCACAACGCACCGCCAGGGCCTCGGCCCCCGGATGCCCAAAGATCGTCCCGCCCTCGAAAATCAGATCGGCCGCCATCCCAAGGCATTATATAGAGGCTGGCTTCCTTCGGCCGATTTGGGCTAGGATTGAGCGTGGCTTTGGTTCTCCCTTCGGACGCGGAGGGGATCGAGAGGGCCGCGGAGATCATCCGGGCCGGGGGGCTTGTGGCCTTCCCCACCGAGACCGTGTATGGCCTGGGGGCCAATGCCCTCTCGGCCTTGGCGGTGGCCAAGATCTTCCAGGCCAAAAGCCGGCCCCATTTCGATCCGATCATCGTCCACGTGGCCGATCCCCAAGAGGCGGAAAGGCTTTGGTTGGAGGTGCCAAATCTTGCCCGCAGACTGATCGAGAAATTTTGGCCGGGACCCCTCACCTTGGTTCTTCCCAAGCGGGAGATCGTTCCGGACATCGTGACCGCCGGCCTTCCCACGGTGGCGGTGCGGATGCCTAGCCACCCTATAGCCTTGGCCCTGATCCGGAAGGCGGGGGTGCCCATCGCCGCGCCCAGCGCCAATCGTTTTGGAAAACTTTCGCCCACCCACCACGAGGCGGTTTTGGAACAATTGGGCCAGGCGATCGAGGCCATCATCGCCGGAGGGCCCACGCCGGTGGGGATCGAGTCCACGGTGATCTCCCTTGCCGAGGATCCGCCGCGGGTCCTCCGCCCCGGAGGAACGCCGGTCGAGGCCCTGCGCGAACTCATACCGACTCTGCGCGTGGAACCGCCCCACGGGCCTTCGGCCTCACCGGGCACTTTGCCCAAGCATTATCGGCCCTCCACCCCCCTCTTCCTCCTCGAGCACGGCCAACCCGAGGGAGGAGAGCCCTTGGACCGGAGCCGCTGCGGCTTCCTCGCTTTCCAGAGGGCCTGGGAAGGGTTCGCCCAGGTGGAGATCCTCTCGGAGGAAGGAGATCTGGTGGAGGCCGCGGCCCGGTTCTTTTCCCTTCTCCGGCGGCTGGACAAAATGGGGCTTTTGGCCATCGTGGCCGAGCCGGTTCCCGAGGTGGGTTTGGGCTTGGCCATCATGGACCGCCTGCGCCGGGCTTCCTCCGGCCGGGCCCGCTTGGACGAAACCCGGGTGTGGATCACCCG
>JAGDVW010000013.1:0-4049 GCA_023255835.1 Candidatus Acetothermia bacterium | reverse complement strand
TGTGGACGAAGCTCAAAAGGCCTGGAAGAAAGGAGGCTGAATGGGCCTTGAGGGAAAGCGCGTGGCGATCTTGGTGGCGGACATGTATCAGGAGCTGGAGTTTTGGTACCCCTACCTGCGGCTCCAGGAAGAAGGGGTGGAAGTGGTGGCCGTGGGGCCGGAGGCCAAGGAGTACAAGAGCAAGCTAGGTTACCCGGCGAAGGCAGAGCTCGGGGCGAAAGACCTCCGCGCTCGGGATTTCCAGGCGGTGGTCATCCCCGGCGGTTATGCTCCCGATTATCTTCGGCGGAGCCCGGAATTGGTGCGGTTCGTGCGGGAGATGGCGGAGGCGGGAAAGCCGGTGGCCGCCATCTGCCACGGCCCCTGGATGCTCTGCTCGGCCCGGGTGGTGAAGGGGAAACGGGTGACCAGCTTCTTCGCCATCCGCGATGACCTGGAGAACGCCGGCGCCATTTGGGTGGATGAGCCAGTGGTCGTGGATGGAAACATCATCACTTCCCGCGTCCCCCAGGATCTTCCCCTCTTCGTGCGCGCGCTGATCGAGGCCTTAAAAGGAAAGTAAGCTCACTCGATGATGCGGCGGAAGCTCACCGAAGCTATGGCGAACATGACGAGGTCGAAGGCCAGGATGGCCAAAAGATCAAGACCGAGCTGGGAGACATTGCCGGTGATGGTGAGGGAGCGCACGGCATCCACCACGTAGCTCATGGGGTTAACCTGGGCGAAGACCTGAAGAGCTCTAGGCATCATGGCCACCGGATAGAGGGCGTTGCTGGCGAAGAAAAGGGGGAAGGTGAGGGCCTGGCCGATCCCCATGAACCTTTCCCGCGTCTTTAAGAACGAAGCGACGAGCATGGAAAGGGCGGCAAATCCTCCGGAGGAAAGGAAGATCACGCCCAGGGCCCCAAGGAGGTAAAGGGGATTTGGGTAAAACCGCACGCCCACGAGGAGGGCGATGGGGACGATCACCAACGCTTGGAATATGGCGCGGACCCCGGCGGCCATGGCCCGGCCCACCACGAGGCTGGCCCGGGAAGCGGGGGTCACGAGGAGCTTCTTCAAAATCCCGGATTCCCGCTCCCACACGATGGTGAGGCCATAGAAGATGGAGACGAACGTAGTGGACTGGATGAGGACCCCGGGGGTGATGAAGGAGGTGTAGGGAACGCCGCCGGTGGGGATGGCCCGGATCGAACCCATGATCGGGCCGAAAACCCCGATCCAAAGGAGAGGCTGAACCGCCCGGGTGTAAAGCTCAAGCCTATCGTGCCGGAGCCTCCGGAGCTCCAACTCCCACATGGCCCAAAGCGCGGAAAGGCTCATCCCTCACCCCCTGCGGATCATGCGGCGCATCTGGCGGACCTCGCCCACCCGGCCGCCGGCCTCAAACCGCGTTCCCGCATATTTGAGGAAAACATCGTCCAGGGTCGGCTTGGTGATGGCCGCCCGTACCACGGAAACCCCATCCTGCCGAAGTCCCTCGAGAACTCGGGGAAGCGCGGCCTCCGCATCCTTCACCACCACCCGCACCTCCTCCTCGGCAAGGATCACATCCTCCACAGACTCTAAACTTCTCAGCCGCTCAGGAACAAAGGGATTTCCCGCTATGGAGAGGGTGATGATCTCCCCGCCCACCGAACGCTTGAGTTCCGCAGCGGTGCCAACCGTGACAACTTTTCCCTCGTTGATGATCCCGATCTCCTCGGCGTAGAGATCGGCCTCGTCCATGTAGTGAGTGTTGAAGAAGATCGTGACCCCATCGCCCTCCTTGAATTTCCCGAGCTCCATCCACACCGCCTTTCTTGCGGAGGGATCGAGGCCGATGGTGGGCTCATCCAGGAAGAGGACCTTCGGGCGGATGAGGAGGGCGGAGGCGATCTCCAGGCGCCGGATCATCCCGCCAGAGTAAGTGCGGACCAGGGCCTTGGCCGCTCCCTTCATCCCGAGTTTGCTCAAAACCTCGTCCAGAAGGCGGGCGCGAGTGCCGCGGGGAATTCCATAGATCTTCGCGTAAATCAAGAGGTTCTCGTAGCCAGAAAGGTCGGTCCAAACGCTCATCTCCTGGGGAACATAGCCGATGATCTTCCGGACTTTGGCTCCGTCGCGGACCACATCGAGGCCGCAGACCCTGGCCTCGCCCGAGGTGGGACGGATCTGGGTGGTGAAGATCCGCATGAGCGTAGTTTTTCCCGCGCCGTTTGGGCCAAGGAGAGCGAAGGTCTTTCCCTGTTCCACGGAAAGATCAACCCCATCCAAAGCCCGCACCCCTTGCCCATAAACCTTCACCAATTGCTTCGCTTCCACAGCTAATTCCATAAGCCATGGAATCTTAGGAACCCTCGAGCCCTGGCACAAGGGGAGCTTTTCCCATTTCTCCAGCCCGGCCCACTTTTTCTCTGAAACTCAAACCTCGGCCACGGTGTAAAATATTACGGTTCAGAGAACTTCGGGAAGGGGCCTGCCCTTTAGATCCTCTTCCTTAACATCTCCTCGCCTCTCCCCACGCTCTGACCAGGGGGTGACGAAGCTGAAAGTTCCAGTCCATTTGGCTTTCGGGGGCACACCAATTGCTTCAAATGCGTGGTCTTCCGGAAAGGAGGGAAGGGCATAAGGAGGTGAGAAATGTGTTTCTTCGAGAAGAAATCCTGGGGCAAGGGGCACAAGGTGCGCGGCCTTGAGGTCTTGTTCGGAGGTTTGCTTTTCTTTTGGGGAGCGTCAGTCGCCATTTTCCTTTGGGCTACACTAGCTATGGCGCAGCCATGCGGTCGGTGGGTGGAAGTGGAGGTCAATCCTCCTCACCCCACATCCAACGACTTCATCACCCTCACCCTATCCGGAGTGTGGTGCGACTCCTGTGTTCCCAGGTCACCGAGGGCGGTCGTTGTGGGGAACACGATCATGGTGTACACGACGAATAAGGACGCCATGTGCTTTCCTGTCCTCACACCGTGGGAGCTTGGGGTTCCCCTGGGGAAGCTCCCCCCGGGGAGATATTCGGTTTTGGTGATCCATAACGGACAGCCCATCGGCGGCCTGGAAATCCTCGAGGTGCGGGCCGCCGGACCAGATCTCCTCATCGAGGCCATCCGCTGGACCCCTCTGAGCCCGAACGTAGGGGATCGCGACGTGAACTTCGAGGTGATGATCGTAAATGTGGGAAGTGAACGGGCAAGTTTGGCCGGTGTTGTTCTAGAGCTTTACAAGATCAAGGCTGGTCAAGCGATCGTGGTGGGGAAAACCAGTTGGGGCTCGGGCTACCTCGATCCCAACCAGACGATGGTGGCCAACGTGACCACGTTCCCCTATTCCGCGCTCACTTGGGAGGGCGGGGTCTTCCCGGTGCGGGCGTGCGTGGACGTGACGGACGTGCTCAAGGAGAACGACGAGAAGAACAATTGTCTCGAGCGGCCGATCACCATCCAGGGGGCCGCGGCCCTGCTTTTGGTCACCGCGGGGTGCATCACCCTGCCGTCCTACTCGCTTTTGGACGTTCCCATCGGGTACCAGGTGAAGAACCCCCTCGGCACAATTGTTGAAACCGGGACGAGCAAGACCCCCTTCACCCTGGCTTATCCCAAGGGCTTCCAGGTTGTCTTGGATGCGCCGGATTCGCACGATCTTCATCGCCTTTGGCAGTGGCGAATAGTGGGGAACCCACCTGGGTTTTCTCCGGACCCAGTGACGGTGAATTTCGATCCCACAAACGCTCGGGTCGAGGCCTTGTACACGGTGATGCCGGAGCGGAAGTGCAGCGAGTGCTTCAAGGGGACGCTGGGAGCTAGCGATACCTGTGGAAACGGGACTGGCTACTCGGTTCCTGGGCCAGCTGGCGGGGACCCCCATTGCCAGACGCCCGATTGCTGCGGTTGGTACCAGTTATCCCACGTCCATGACCTGGGGCAAATCTTCGTCAACGTGCATCTGATCCTGGAGTACACGCCCGGGTTCGCCGACGGCTGCCAGGGGACGCTCACCGTGGAGATCTCCCCGGATGGTCAGAATTGGAGCCTCGTGTACAGTGGACCAACAACCACGGTGGACCTGAACCC
>JAGDVW010000037.1:3694-7581 GCA_023255835.1 Candidatus Acetothermia bacterium | reverse complement strand
GCATTATATTTCATGGGTGCAAGGCTTTGTACAGGAGTTCCGCGGTTTTACGGGGGAGGCCGGGCACAGAGAGGAGTTCCTCCAAGCTTGCTTGTCTTAGGCCCTCTAGCGAACCAAAGCGCAGGAGAAGAAGCTGCTTTCGCTTCTCCCCGATCCCAGGGAGCTCGTCGAGGAGGCTGGCCAAAGTCCGGCGCTCCCGCAGGGTGCGGTGGTACTCGATGGCGAAGCGATGAGCTTCGTCCCGCAGGCGCTGAAGGAGGTGCAAAGCCGGGGAATCCGCGGGGAGCTTGATGGGCTCAGGCTTATTAGGCCGGAAGACGAGTTCCTCCTTTTTGGCCAAGGCCGCGACCTCGATCCCCGAAAGGCCGAGCTCCTCCAAGACCCGCAGGGCCACGCCAAGCTGGCCTTTTCCCCCGTCCACCAAGACCAAATCCGGGAGATCCGAGAATTTTTTGCTGGTGATGGTGGGGTCGCTCAGCTCCGCCAGGGCGTGGGTGAAGCGGCGGCGCAGGACCTCCTCCATCATCGCGTAGTCGTCGGGTTTTCCCACGATGCGGACGCGGAAGCGTCGGTATTGATCGCGCCTGGGCTTTCCGCCCACGAACACCACCATGGAGCCCGTGGCCTCCTCCCCTTGCAGGTTGGAGATATCGAAGGCCTCGATGCGCCAAGGCCGGACGGAAAGATCCAAGGCCTCGCTCAGAAGCTCCAGCGCCTCCTCCTCTGGCTCAAGCTCTTCCGCCGCGCTTCGACGCAGGCCCAGTTCGGCGTTGCGCTGGGCCAACTCCACGAGGTTTTTGCGCTCCCCGGATTTGGGGACGGTGGCCTCCACCTTTCCGCCGCGCCGGCGGCGCAAATAGACCAACAGGGCTTCCAGCTCCGCCACGGGAAAAGGAAGGAGGATCTCTTCAGGGATGGCTGTGGTTCTGGTGTAGTACTGGTCGAGGAACTCGCTCAAGGCCTCCTCCGGGGTGGAGTTCTCGGGAAGGGCGAGGGCGAACCCTTCTCGACCGAGGAGCCTTCCCGCCCGCACAAGGAGCACTACTCCGTAACCCCGATTCCCTTCCAAGGCGATCCCCACGGCGTCGAGGTCCACGGGCTCGGGGAGGGCCACGACCTGCCGTTCCCGGATGCGCTCCAAAGCCTGGATTTGATCGCGGAGCCTGGCGGCGTGCTCGAACCGTTCTTCTTCCGCGGCCTTTTTCATCTCCTCCCGGAGGCGCGCGATCACCTCTTCCACCCGGCCTTGAAAGAGGAGGGCCGCGCCCTCCACATGGCGGGCGTACTCCCCTGGGCTCACCAAGCCCGCGCAGGGGCCGGAGCACCGGCCGATGTGGTAATAGAGGCACGGCCGGGGATAGAGCTTTTCGCCCACCGGGAGGTTGCAGGGACGGATGGGGAAGAGTTTGTGGGCCAATTTCAAGGCGCGGCGCATGGCCTTGGAGGAGGTGTATGGGCCAAAATAGCGGGCCCCGTCGTTCTCCGGCCGCCGCACCACCGTGATCCTCGGGAACCGTTCGTTCGTGATTTTTATGTACGGGTAGCGTTTGTCGTCGCGGAGGCGGGTATTGAACGGCGGCCGATATTTTTTGATCAGGGCGTCCTCGAGGATGAGGGCTTCCGCCTCGGAGCCGGTCAGGACTATCTCCAGGTCGCTTATCAACGTGCGCAGTTTCCGGATCTTGGGGGAAAGGAGGCGGTCGGCCTGGAAATAGGAGCGAACGCGATTCCGGAGGGAGGAGGCCTTTCCCACGTACAAAACCTCCCCTTGGGGGCCGCGGAAGATGTAAACCCCAGGGGAATCCGGAAGCTCTTTGACTTTCCTTGGGAGGGCCTCCTTGGCCATCCTTGAATTATCGGCGAAAAGGGAGGGCGAGGAGGAAAAGCCCGGTGGCCACCAGCACCACCGCGGCCCCAGGGGCCATGCCCGCGTAGTAGGAGAGGTAAAGGCCCCAGAATCCCGAGAGGATTCCACTGGCCACCGCTATCCCCACCATCCCAGGAAGCCTTTTGGCCAAAAGGTAGCCGGTGGCCGGCGGGGTCACCAACATGGCCAGGGCCAAAGCCACCCCCACCACCCGCAGGGCCGTCACCACCGTCACCGCGGTGAGGACGAGGACCAAATAACGGATGGCATCGACCGGAAGCCTGAGCGTCCGGGCAAAAACCGGGTCGAACGTGGCCAAAGAGAGTTCCTTCCAAAGGAGCAGGACCACGAGGATCACCCCGCCGCAGAGCCCCAGGATCAGCCAAAGATCCGTCGGGGAGACGGCCAAGACGTTCCCGAAAAGGAAGTGCATGAGGTCCACGGCGTAGCCCCGGGCCGTGGAGATGAGGCCGATCCCCAGGGCGAACATCCCGGCGAACACGATGCCGATGGCCGTGTCCTCCTTCAGGCGGCCGCGTTTTCCCATCGCCCCGATGGCCAAAGAGGTGATCACCGCCGTTCCCAAGGCCCAGTAGAACACGGCGGAGCGCTCGCCCCGGTGGACGAGATACCCCACGGCCACCCCCGGGAGGATGGCATGGGCAATGGCGTCGCCGAGGAAGGTCATGCCCCGGAGGATCACGAAGGCTCCCACGGTGGCGCAGGCCGCGGAGGCGGCCATGGCCGCAATCATCGCCCGCACGAAAAACCCGAAACTCAAAGGCGCGGAGAAAAAGGCGATCATCGGCCCGCCCCATCCTTTGGGCAGCAGATATCGCCCAAGGCCAAGGTCCCGGTCTCCGTGGGCAAAAGGTGCAGGGCCGTGCCATAGGCGGCGCGCAGGGCTTCAGGGGTTAGGACCGCTTTGGGATCGCCCAGGGCGATCGGCCTTGTGCGCAAAAGCAGAACGCGGGGGAAATATTTGGCCACCAAATCCAATTCGTGCATGGCCACGACGATCGTCAGGCCTTGCCCAGCCAGGTCCCTGAGGAGGGAAAGGAGGCTTTCCTGGGCCACCGCGTCCAGAGCGGATAAGGGCTCGTCGAGGAGGAGGATCCGGGCCTCTTGAGCCAGGGCCCGGGCGATGAGCATGCGTTGTTGTTCGCCGCCGGAAAGTTCGCGGATGCGCCGGCCGGCCAAGTGCCCCAAACCCACGCGCCTCAGAGCCTCCTCGGCTTTCCTTCGATCGGAGGGGGTGAGGGGGCGGAAGAGGCCGGCCTGGCCCACCCGCCCCATGAGCACCGCGTCCAAAACCGTGGCCGGGAAACCCCATTCCGCTTCGGAGCGCTGGGGAAGGTAGCCGAGGCAAAGGTGCCGGCCAGGTGGGTGGCCGAAGATCCTCACCTCACCGCGGGTCGGCCGGCGAAGCCCGGCGATCAGGGAAAGGAGGGTCGTTTTCCCCGCGCCGTTCGGCCCCACCACCGCCAAGGCTTCCCCCGGCCCCAGGGAAAAAGAAACCCCCTCCAGGATGGGAAGGCCATCCCTGTGCACCGCGGCCTCGCGGACCTCCACCGCCGGGACGTTTGGGCTGTGGAGTTCGGTCCAGCAAGTTTTCCCTCTCATCCCTTCAAAGCCTCCACAATGCGGGTGGTGAGTGCCCGCATGAGGGAGAGGTAATCCGGGGCCGGGCCATCCGGCCCGCTTAGGGTTCCGAAATAGACGGTCACCACCTTCGCTCCGGTCTCCGCGGCCACCCGCTCGGCCAAAGCGGGGTTAAAGGTGGGGCTAACGAAGATCGCCGGGACCTTCAAAGCCCGCATTTCCCGCACGAGCTCGGCCAACTCCAAGGCCGAGGGCTCGGCCAGGCTCGATTCGCTTGGGACGAGGGCCCCCACCTCCCTGAACCCGTAGCGCGCGGCGAAATAACCCAGGGCGAAATGGTCGGTGACCAAAAGCCTCCGCTCAGGGGGGATCTTCTCCACCTCCTCCTTGATCCACCCATCCAACGCCAAAAGTTGTG
>JAGDVW010000037.1:1211-3594 GCA_023255835.1 Candidatus Acetothermia bacterium | reverse complement strand
GCGAAGAAGTCGGCGCTCCCCGGGACGAGCTCGGAAAGGGCAGAAACTATCTTCTCCGCCCACGAAAGGACCAGGGTCGGATCAAGCCACACGTGAGGATCCCATTCCTGCCCCCTTGTGCGCAGGGGAAGGCCAGCGGAGAGGTCCACCACCTTCGGCCCGATCTCCGGCAAGGAGAGGAGCTGTTCAAGATCCTTCTCCAAGCCCGCGCCGTTTGTGAAGATCACGTCCGCGGAGATGAGGAGCTGGAGGTCCTGGGGGGAGAGCTCGAGGGAATGGGGATCTGTGTCCGGTGGGATCAAGGAAACCACCGGTAAAACGTGGTCGGCGATGGCCCGGACCACGTCGGCCACAATGGGGGTCGTGGCCACCACCGGCCCACAGGTGCCCGTGAGCCCCAAGGCCAAGCTCAACAGAGTCCCCAAAAAGAGCATAGCTTTTACAGTATATGGGCACCCCCCTTTTGCGCAACCAAATGGCGAATTTAGGCGAGCTCCACGATGGTCACGCCGTCCCCGCCCTCCTCGGGAGGGGCGAGGTGGAAGCCTTTCACGAAGGGGAGCCTTTGGAGGTGCTCGTGGATGCTTTTGCGCAGGGTTCCCGTGCCGCGGCCGTGGACGATCCGGCCGGAGCTGATCCCCGCCCGCAGGAGGCGATCCAGCCAAAGGTCCACCTCCCGCAGGGCCTCCTCCACGGTGCGGCCGCGCACGGAGATCTCGAGCTCCACCTTTTGGGGGATGGGGAGGAGGGGCTCACGGCTTGGGGGTGGGGGAGGGCCTTCCGCGGGGGCCAAAGCGGAAAGGGGGAGGGTCACCCGCCGGCCCCGCACCTCCACCTCCGCTTCTTCCCCATTCAATTCCAGGAGGATCCCCACCGCGCCGCTTGGGAGGACCCGCACGGGATCGCCCACGCGCAGGGGTGATTTTGGCCTGGGCGGCGGGGGCGGTGCGGCCTTTGGGAGCTTTTCCCCAAGCTCCTCCACTTTTTTCAGGATCTCCCGCCGCGCGGCGCTCGTCTCCGCCTCCCTGGCCCGGGCGATCAACTCCGCGAGCTCCCGCCGGGCCTCCCGGATCTCCTCCTCCAGCCTCCGCAGCTCCTTTCCCAAGGCCGCGGCCTTCTTCTCCCTTAGGGCCTGAAGCCTTTTTTCGTACTCCGCCCGGAGCTTTCGCAGGGCCTCCCTCTCCACCTCCAAATTGGCCCGAAGTTTTCTGGCCGCGGCCCGCTCCCGCGCGAGCTCCTCGATGATCTCCTCCGCCCGGATCTCCCCGGCCGAGAGCTTCGCCCGCGCCCGCTCCACGAGGTCTTTTGGGAGGCCCAGGCGCTCGGCCACGATGAGGGCGCAGGACTGCCCCGGCACCCCCTGGAGCACTCGATAAGTGGGGGAGAGGGTTTCCAGATCGAACTCCATGGAGCAAGAGAGGATGCGGGGGTGGGCGATGGCGAAGAGCTTCACCGGGGTGAGGTGGGTGGCCACCGCCGCCAGGCAGCCCATCCCCAAAAGCTCCTCCAAGATGGCCAGGGCCAGGGCCGCCCCCTCCTGGGGGTCGGTCCCCGCCCCAAGCTCGTCCAGGATCACCAGCGTCCGCTCGTCCGCCTCCGCCAGGATCCCGATGATGTTCCGCATGTGGGAGGAGAAGGTGGAGAGGCTTTGCTCGATGGACTGCTCCTCACCGATGTCCGTGCGGATTTTTTCGAAGACCGGGAGGGCCGTGCGGGCGCCCGCGGGGACCGGCACCCCCGCTTGGAAGAGGGCGCAGAAGAGGCCGATGGTCTTCAGGGTCACGGTCTTTCCGCCCGTGTTGGGGCCGGTGATGACCACCACCGGCTTTTCCCCGCCGAAACTGAGGGAGATGGGCACGGCCCGGTCCCCCAAAAGGGGGTGGCGGGCTTCCCAAAGCTCCACCCGCGGCTCCCCCGAAAACCTCGGGACCACGGCGTTCCAGCTTTGGGCGAAGCGGGCCCGGGCATAAAGGCCATCGATCCGGGCGAGGACGGCGAGATCTTCCTCGATCTCCTCGGCCGCCCCGAGGAGAAGCCCGGTGAGTTCTAGGAGGATCCGGCGCTTTTCCCGATCGATCTCGTCCTCCACCTCCCGCAGGCGGTTGTTGAGGGCCACAGCTTCCGCGGGCTCGGCGAAGAGGGTTTGCCCGCTTCCCGAGGTCTCGTGGACCACCGCCCCCAAAGAGCGCGCGCCGGTTTTGAGGGGCACCACGTACCGCCCGCCCCGCCGGGTGATCACCGGGTCCTGGACGTGCTCGCGGTTCCGCTCCAAAAACCGCCGGAGGGTTTCCTGGATCTCTTGGACCAAACTCCGCCGCTCCTTGGCCAATTCCCGAAGCTTGGGTGTGGCGTCCTCCCTGATCCCTCCGCGCTCGTCAAGAAC
>JAGDVW010000037.1:0-1111 GCA_023255835.1 Candidatus Acetothermia bacterium | reverse complement strand
CAAGGCCTGGGCGATGTCCGCGGCGGCCTCCAAGGTCTCCGCGATGGGCAAAAAAGCCCCCGGCGGGAGGATCCCGTGTTCCCTGGCCTCCGCCAAAAGGGGGCGGAGATCGTGGATGGCGCCCGGGGAGAACCCGCCCCGCACGGCCTCCTCCATTTCCGAAAGGAGCGAGAATTCCTGGCGAAGCCAGCTTGGATCCGCGCGGGGACGAAGACCCCGCACGACCTCCGCGCCGAGGGCGGAGGCGCTATAACCCGCCACGACCTCCAGAACCTTCTCCAGCTCCAGATCGCGGGCGCTGCGCTCGTTCAAAACCCCCATAACTTAGGCCTCGGGCGGCATCCCCATTATGTGGTAGCCGGCGTCCACAAAGAGCACCACCCCGGTGATCCCCGAGGCCAAAGGCGAAAGGAGGAAAAGGCCGGCGTTTCCCACCTCCTCCTGGGTGATGTTGCGCCGAAGGGGCGCGGTTTTCCCGGCCCACTCGTACATTTTCGTGAACCCGGGGATGGCCCGGGCGGCCACGGTCATCACCGGCCCGGCGGAGATGGCGTTGACCCGGATCCCTTTGGGCCCGAGCTCGTGGGCCAAATACCGAACGCTTGTCTCCAAGGCGGCCTTGGCCGCGGCCATCACGTTGTAGCGGGGGACGACCTTTTCGCTGGCGTAGTAGGTGAGGGTGAGGAGGGCCCCGCCCTCCCTAAGGAGGGATTCGGCCCGCTTGGCCACGGCCACAAAAGAGTAGGCCGAGACCTCCAGGGCCACGAGCCAGTCGGCCCGGGACGTGTCCAAGTACCTTCCGGCGAAGGCCTCCCGTGGGGCGAAGGCCAAGGAGTGGACGAGGTAATCGAGGCTTCCCCAGGCCTCGGCGATCCTATGGAAGAGGCGATCGAGCTCCTCTTCCTTGGTCACGTCGGCCTGGAAGAGCTTGGCGTTCCCCAGGTTGGCCGCGAGCCTTTCCACCTCCGGGCGGAGCCGCTCGCTCTGGTAGCTCAGGGCCACCTCCGCTCCCGCCTCGTGGAGCTTTTTGGCGATGGCGTAGCCCAGGCTCCGCTCGTTTGTTACCCCCATGACCAGCGCCTTCTTCCCGGAAAGATCCACGACGACCATG
>JAGDVW010000077.1 GCA_023255835.1 Candidatus Acetothermia bacterium | reverse complement strand
CTGTAGAAAAACCGCGGCCAAGGAAGGGAGCAACATGGTGGATCCTAGGGGAGGAGGCGAAATTTACGAAGTGATCGTGATTGGGGGAGGGCCGGCAGGGGCCACGGCCGCCCTCTATTCGGCGCGGGCCGGCCTGCGCACCCTCGTCCTGGACAAAGGGGTTTATGAGGGCGCCGCGGGCCGAGCTCAAAAAATCGAAAACTTCCCCGGGGTGCTCGGTCCCATCCCCGGTGCGGAGCTCGTCCACCGCATCCGCAGCCAGGCCAGTTCCTTCGGCGCGGAAATCCGGGAGGAAAAAGTCGTGCGGGCGGATGTGCTCCGCGACCCAAAGGAGGTGTGGACCGCTTCTGGACTTTACTTGGCCAGGGCGGTGATCATCGCCACAGGCGCCATGGGCCGGAATCGCTTTCTCCCCGGCGAGGAGAAACTGATCGGCCGCGGGGTGAGCTACTGTGCGGCCTGTGATGCTCCCTTCTTTCGGGACCAGGTGGTGGCCGTGGCCGGAACCACCGCCGAGGCCGCGGAGGAAGCCCTGGCCGTGGCCCAATTCGCCGCGCGGGTGCTCTTCCTCGTCCCCAGCACGAAAACCTTTGTTCCCAAAGAGCTTTGGGATGAACTCGCCGCCCACCCCAAAGTGGAGGTCCGCCAAGGAGTGCGCCTTTTGGAGATCCTGGGCGACGCGCGCGTGGAGGCCATCCGCATCGCTACGGAGGGAGGGGAGGAGGTGGTTCCCGTGGGCGGGGTCTTCCCCCTCCTTCAGGGAACAGCGCCGGTGGTGGATTTCTTGGGCGGACAGGTCCCTTTGGGGGAAGGGGGTTGTCTTGTGGTGGACGAGGCCATGCGCACCCCGCTGCCCGGGGTATTTGCCGCAGGCGACGTGCACTGCAAAAAGTTTCGGCAGGCAGTGATCGCCGCGGCGGAAGGGGCTCAGGCCGCCCTTTCCGCCGAGCTTTACCTCCGCGGACGAGCCCGCCCCCGCACGGATTGGGGAAGCTGACGCTCAGGCACCTGTTGTCCCAGGGGCGGGAAACTTGCTCGCTGGTTTAAAGCAAATCGATGTCGGGAACCGTTCCATCAGCCAGGCGCCAAAGCTGTTCGCCGGCGTTGGGCACCACCAAAATCCCCTCCTCCTCCCGCCCCCGCAGCTCCTCGGGGTCGATGCTTTTGGGGTCCCGGTAGCCCAGGTTGATCCGCTGGCAGATTTCTTCCGGGATCCCAGTGGCCAGGACCACTTGGATCCGTGGCCGCTCCACCCCCTCGCGAAAAGTTCCGATCCCCTTCACGTGGGTGGAGTGGGCGAGGACCGCCCAGGGGACGTGCTTGTACTTCTCCCACTGGGCCAGGAAAAAGTCGCGCACGTGGTAGCCCACCCGCAAAAGCCACTCCCCATGGGTTGGGGAGATCTCGCGGATGTGGGGGCCATAGATGATGAGGGTCCCGCCATTGGCCACCACCGGCTCGAGCTTGTACATGCACTTCCCGGCAAGCCAAAGCTCCCGGTACATATGAGGGGCCATGGAGAGGACGAATTCATAGCTGCGCTCGGTCCAGACGATGTTCACCTGGGCGGAGAGATCCGCGGCGGCCTCCCAGGCCTCCACCACCTCCCCGAAGAAAACCCCGAAAAGATCATGCCCCCCTAGGACCAGGGAGAGCCCGTACCTTGGGGTGGGGATCATCCTCGCCGCCTCCTCGATCATTTCCCGCACCGGCGTCCATTTGTGGCCGTTCACCTTGGGGTTGGTGATGAGGGCGCCGAGCCAGTGGGAGACGTTCACCATGACCGGCCCGGAGACCCCGGGAAAGAAATACTTGTGGCCGCCGGAGAAGCCCACCACCTCGTGGGGAAAAACCGGCCCCACCAAGATGATCCGCTCGTACGCCAAGACCAACCGGTTTATCTCCACCGCCACCGCCAAAGGGAGGAGGCCCCGGGAGAGCTCGGCCATCCTCTCCGCCGAGATCTTTCCCACCTGAACCAGCGCGTGGGGGTCCTGCCAGGCGTGCTGGTACACCTGGACCTGGGGATGGGGAAAGCGGGGGCCGAGGTGCTGAATGAGCTGGGCTTCCGTAAGCGGCGGATGGGTCCCCAAAGCCACCAAAAACGCGAGCTCTTTCACCTGGGGAAGCAAGGCCTCAAGAAAAGCCTCGTAGATCGCGGGCATGGGAAGTGTGCGGGTATCGTCGGGGACGATCACCAAAACCCTTCGCCCTTTGAGATCCGCCTGGCTCAAAAAATCCTGGAGTTTCTCCTGGAGCTCTTGGGTTTTTATTGGGCGGCCAGGGGAAAAACTCAGCATCGGGGTGCCTCCTCCCAGTGGGTGTGGAATTTTCCGGGCTTGTCCAGGCGCTCGTAGGTGTGGGCGCCGAAGTAGTCCCGTTGGGCCTGGATGAGGTTGGCGGGAAGCCTTCCGGTGCGGTAGGCATCGAGGAAGTTCAGGGCGGAGCTCATGGCCGGGACGGGGATTCCCGCGCGGTGGGCCGCGCACACCACCCGCCGCAGGCTGGGATGGCCCTCCTCCCAGAGGCGAGGGAAGGGCTCCGCAAGGAGCAGAAACGGAAGGTCTGGGTGGTGCAAAAAGGCGCGGCGCATCTCCGAAAGCATCCGCGCGCGGATGATGCATCCGGCGGTCCACACCCGGGCCACTTCGGCAAGGGCAAAGCCGTAGCCGTGTTCCGCGGCGGCATCCCGCAGCTGGCGGAACCCCTGCCCATAGGCGGTGACCACGGTGAGAGCGTAAGCCTTCTTGAGATCCGCGAGGAATCCCTCGGGAGCAGGAGAGAGGGCGGCACTTGGACCGGGGAGGGCTTTCTCCGCGGAGAGGCGTTCCTCTTTCAAGGCCGAGACGATGCGAGCGAAGACGGCCTCGGCGATGGTGGGCGTGGGAGCGCCCAGATCCAAGGCGGCTTGGGTGGACCATTTCCCGGTGCCCTTCTGTTCCGCGGCGTCCTTGATGAGCTCCACAAGTGGGCTCCCGGTCTCCCCATCCACCGTGCGCAGGATGTCCACGGTGATGGAAAGGAGGTAGGACTCAAGCTCCCCGGCGTTCCACTCCCCGAAGATCTCCGCCGCTTCCCTTGGGGAGAGGCCGAGGCCGCGCTTCATGAGGTCGTAGCATTCGGCGATGGCCTGCATGACCGCGTATTCGATGCCGTTATGGACCATCTTCACGTAGTGGCCGGCCCCTCCCGGGCCGAAGTAGCCACAACAAGGCCCATCCAGGCCCTGGGCGGCAATGGCCCGAAGGATTTCCTCCACTTGCGCGTAGCCGGCGGCATGGCCGCCGGCCATGATCGCCGGACCCCGCAGGGCCCCGGCCTCGCCGCCGGAGATCCCCATCCCCAAATACCGCAAGCCCCGGGCCTCGGCCTCCTTAAGGCGCCTCTCCGTATCGAGGAAATGGGAGTTGCCCCCATCCATCACGAGATCGCCCGGCTCAAGGAGGGGGAAAAGCTCGGAAAGGACCTCGTCCACGGGCTTCCCTGCCTGAACCATGAGGAGGACCGCCCGCGGCTTTTCCAGGGCGCCCACGAATTCCCGAAGGGAAAAAGTGGGAACGATGGGCTCATCCTTCACCCGCTCCATGAGGGCTTTGGTGCGCTCGGCGGTGCGGTTGAAGACGGCCACAGAAAAACCCTTGCGGGAAACGTTCAGGGCCAAATTCTGGCCCATGGTGGCCAGCCCAATGATCCCAAAGCGCGCGCCCATCACCTCACCTCCCAAGGTGGCTCCTCGGGCAGAGCCCGTTCGAACTGGGCAATCTTTCCCTCCTCATAGGGCCCACGGTAGCTCCCGGCAAGGAACAGATCCAGGGCCACCCGATAGAACTCCTCCCAAGAATTCTCCTCCTGGCCGGGGATGATGGGGTAGAAGAGGATCCCGTTTTCCCGGGCGGCCTCAAGATCGCCGGGAGCGTCGCCGATCATGATTACATGGTCCTTCTCATAGTGGCACGATGTGGCCGCGATCTGCTGGGATTTCGTGCCCATCTCTTGCCCACAGATGAGGCGTGCGTATTTGTCGATCCCATGCTCCGCCCACTCCCGCTTGAGCGCCTCCACCGGGGTTTGGGACACCACCACCACGTCCGCCACGCCCTGCAGCCTCTCCAAGGTCTCCCGCACGTAGGGGAAGGGCGGGATCCCCTTCACGATCTCCTTTATGGCCCAGTTCACCCGCTCGCTCCAAGCCAAAACGAGCTCGAACTCTTTGCGCTCCTCCTCGGTCTTGGCCTGGGCGATGGCCTTCTTCAGGCCTTCGTTGGAGAGCTCGTCCGGGGAGCGTTCCACCCACGCGAAATAATGGGGAAGTTGAGGCACGCGAAACCCGCGCCGCCGCACTTGGGGATGGTTGGGAAGGAGCTCCGTGAGGATCCGCTTCAAGGTGATGTGGCGGTTGGCCCCCCGAGTTTTGGAGAAGAGATCAGCGAACTCCTTGCACTCCCGCGCCGCTTGCGCCACGGGCTGGAGGCCAAAATAAGCGATCATCCACGGGGTAAAGCATTCCCGCTGCTTTATCCCCATGGTGTCGAAGGCGCAGCCATCGGAATCGATACACACCAAAAACTTTTGAGCTGGACGGTACCCCTGAAGTTCCTCTTTCCAGCCCATCCTCACCCCCTTTCTCGATGGGCAAAGGGAATGTAGGGAGGGAGGCGCTTTTCCGCGAAGATCGGGCGCAAGCGGGCGAAGCGAAGCCTCCCGTCCACAATGGGCACGGACACGAGATCCTCCCCCAAAAGGGGCCGGGCATAGCGCACGAAATCGTCGGTGACGTCCACCTGGGAGGGCGCGATCCAGCTCCTTGGGAAGGGCCGATCCCTTCCAGCCACCTCGGAAAGGGGGATGGTTCCGTACTCCGCCCGGTAAACCGGCCCCTCGGCGCGGCGGATGGCGACCATCACGCCCGAAACCCCTCGGGCGGCGAGCTCCACGGCCACCTTTCCCACGCCATAAGCCTCCTGCAAATCCACGGGGGAGGCGTAGAGGATAGCGTCCCGCTGTTCCGTACCGGGGATTTGTCCCCGGGCATGCCCCCGCGCAAGCAGACCCACCTCGTTCAGGTAGTTCACCAGGGCCTGGGCCGCGGTGAGCTTGGAGGAAGAAAAGGCCACGTGGCCGAAGGAGTCGGTGCGGGCCCCGATCTCGCCCACGGGAAAACCCTCGGAGACCACGAGCAAAGCCCGGCCCCGCTTGCGCACGGTATCAGCCACAAGATCCGCCAAGTCCGCAAGGGGAAGGGGGGCCTCGGCGAAAAGGATGAGCAAGGGGAATTCCCGGCCGGGATCCGCCAGCCTGGCCGCAGCCGGGATGAACCCGATCTTCCTCCCCATGGCCTGGACCACCAAAACCGGGTCCGCCGGGGACGACCCCCGGTTTTCCTCCTCCAGACATTGGATCGTCCAGGCCCAATACCGGGCCACCGAACCGTAGCCCGGGGTGTGGTCCACCAGGACCATTTCAGGATCACCCAGGTCGTTATCGATGGTCTTGGGGACGCCCACCACACAAAGTTCGTAGCCGGCCTTTGCCGCGGCCTCGGCCACCCGCAGGCAAACCTCCTGGGTATCGTTCCCGCCGATACCGAAGAAGTAGCGGATATCGTGGGCCTTGAGGACCTCTACGATGCGCTCGAGGTCCTCATCGTGGGCGAGCTTATAGCGCGTGGTGCCGATGGCTCCCGCGGCCGGGGTGGTGCGCAAAAGCTTTATCTCCTCCTCGGGTTGGGCGGCAAGATCGAGGAGCTCCTCCCGCAAAAGGCCCTCCACCCCATGCCAAGCCCCATAGACGGTGGCGAAGCGCGTAGGATACTCGCGGCAGCTCTCCACGATGGCCCGCAGGGAATTGTTGATGACCACCGTGGGCCCACCGCCCATCAATACGACCGCGTTTTTCGCCGCCATCCTTCCCCTTTCACACCCCAGCGTAAGCGGAAAACCCGCCGTCGATGGGGATCACCACCCCGGTCACGAACGCCGCTCCCGGAGAGAGGAGCCAGCGCACCGCCCCCAAAAGGTCCTGCGGCGCGCCAAAACGACCCATGGGGGTATGGGCGATGATCTGTTTCCCCCGTTCGGTGAGCTCGCCTTTTTCGTCCAAAAGGAGGTAACGGTTCTGTTCAGTGAGGAAAAAGCCTGGGGCGATGGCCACCACCCGGATTTTGGGGGAATACTCCTGGGCCATGTGCACCGCCAGCCACTGGGTGAAGTTGGCCACCGCCGCTTTCGCCGCGGAATACGCGGGGATGCGGGTGAGGGGACGGATGGCGTTCATGGAGGCGATGTTGAGGATGACCCCCTCCCCTTTTTGGGCCATGATCTTCCCGAATACCTGGCAAGCCAAAAAGGTCCCCATGAAGTTGAGATCGAACACGAACCGCACTGCGTCCTCGGGGAGCTCGAAAAACGGGACTTCCTGGGAGGTGGTGGCCCGGGGATGGTTCCCGCCCGCCCCGTTGATGAGGAAGTCCACCCGGCCAAAAGCTTTAAGAGTTTCCTCCGCGGCCTTCTCCAGATCCGCGCGGGAAAGGACGTTGGTTTTGAGGGCCAACCCATCCGAGCCGGCCTTGCGCACCCTTTCCAAGGCGGCCCGGGCCTTGTCCTCGGCCAAATCCAAAAGAACACAGCGCACCCCGTCCTCGGCCAAACCCTCGGCAATGGCCGAGGGAAGAACCCCGCCCCCTCCAGTGATCACCGCCACCTTCCCCAAAAACTCAGCCATCCTCCTTCACCCCCAACGCCCGCAGATGCCGGCCCAAATGCCCGGCCAGCGCCCGATGGTATTCCTCCTCATAACCCAAAAGCTCCCTTCTCAGATCATCCCCATACCGCTGGAGAACGGAACCAAAAGCGACATGCAAAACTTGCCGGACCTCCGGGTCCCAAAAAAGACCGGGCAGATCCCGATCCTCCAAAGCGTTCGGATCCGGAAGACGCCGGGGGTCGGCACTGACATGATAGCTTTGACGATCCGCGGGGAAACGCGCCCGGGCCAAGGCAAAGATTTCCCGAAAAAGGACGGGCGAAAAACGCGCCAAAACCTCGAGGGCCACAAGGTAACTCGTGCCCGCAGTCTTCACATGCCAAAACCCCTTCGTCTCCTCGGCGAAAACGGGATAGATGGACCATTTATCCGAACCGGAATGGAGGCTCAGGCGGTAAGGCCCGAAGGCCTGGGCAATGGCGGCATGGGCCCGCACAGCTTTCCGGAACTCCTCCAAATCGCCTTGGTAGTCCACGGCCTTCTCCAGCGCCCCGGGGAAACGCGGGGCAAGGCTCGCCAACTTTATCCCGCGCCGCCGAAGCTCCAACGCCAGGAATAGGTGCTCCTTTGCCGTGGTGGGCTCCGCCGTCTCGTCCACGGAAAGCTCGAAATCGAAGCCCTCAGGGACCTCCTCCTCAAGCGCGCGGTACATCTCCTCCGCAAAATCCAGGGCACGCCAGTACTTAACAGCGATGGACAAAAGCTCGTCCTTGGAAAAGCGAAAATCCCCCAACCCCGGCACGGAAAAGACTCGACCGAGGTATTCCTCCTCCAGCGTTTTTGCGGGTATTTTCGAAATTTCCTCGCGCCACTTCTTTTCGGGAAGGCTCT
>JAGDVW010000016.1:4935-7814 GCA_023255835.1 Candidatus Acetothermia bacterium | reverse complement strand
GAGTTGAGGAGGGTGTACTGGCCCGGATGCATGGTGATCCTCATCCCGTAAGAACGCATGAGTTCCCCAATCCGTGCGAACTCCGCGGCGAATTCCTCGTCCCAGGGGAAGGCGTTCTCCGGCCGGGAGGCCAAGGGGACGAGGTCAGAGGTGATGCGCAAAAATAGGAGCCCTCGCGCGGCATTCCAGTGCACCATCTCCTCCAGGCACGCGAGGTTCCCGGCGAGTGTCTGCCTTAGGCGTTCCCAGGTGAGGTTCGCCAGGCGAAAGGTGCGGCTGGGCCGGCAGGGGAGGGAAAGGTTGAGGCAGGGGTAGCCAACCCTCATTCTCCCTCCTTTCCCGAATCCAAGGGGAGAAGAAGGGCATCGGGGAAGGGCTGGAATAGCGCCTGTTCGGCCAAATAGCCCTCCCCGAAGCGGAGGACCCAGGCGCGGAGGACCTCCAGCGGGACGCGGGAAGGGATCCGGCCAACTCGATACTGTTCGAGGAGTTCCAAAAAGTAGCGACGCTCCCTGGGGGTGAGATAGTTGCTCACATGGCCAAAGGCGTGCTGAAGGGCATTGATAACCGCCGTCCG
Source organism: Candidatus Acetothermia bacterium (assembly GCA_023255835.1). Lineage (GTDB taxonomy): Bacteria > Bipolaricaulota > Bipolaricaulia > Bipolaricaulales > Bipolaricaulaceae > DTER01. The sequence goes on along the minus strand of JAGDVW010000016.1, from coordinate 7,237 downwards.
CCGCGGGGGCCTGAGCATGTTCTTTCTAAAAACTTCCGCGTACCTCGCAATGACCTCGCGCCAAGGCCGATGTTCGGGGTTGGCCACGATCCTCCCGAGTTCGCCGAGCTTTGTCTGGCCTTGGGCCATGAGGACCAGCTTGTAGCGGGTGTGAAATGCCACAAGCTCCCCCATCCCTCCCTCTTTTTCGACCTCCCTGAGCCTGGCCAGGGCGAAAACGGCGGTGAAAAAGTGTTCGCGGAGGCCGCGGTTGGTGAGCCTGCCCTCGTCCTCGGCGGGAAGATAAGGGAAACTTTCCCGCACGGCCCGGCCAAAGAGCCCGGGGGCATGGCCCTGAGCCGGCCCTTTCTCCGCGGATGCGTATACCTTGGCATCGCGCAGAGCACAACTGGGCGAGCGGTTCTTGAGGATGAAACCATCCACTTCGGGGAGACCTCCAAGGAAAGCGCGGGAGAATTCTTGGATCTTTTCGGTGACGTCGCGCCCCGTTTCGGGCTGGACCATGCGGATCTCCTCCCCTTTTCGCACGAGCCGCAGGGGCGGCCGGGGGACGGGAAGGCCAATTTCCACCTCTGGGCAAACGGGAACGAATTCCGCATGGGGTTCGAGGGCGGCGATGACGGGGTCCGGGATAATGGTCCCGTCGTAGCGACAGGGCGCAAAGCCAAGGCATCGGCTCACCACGATCCGGGGCTTGGCAAATTCCGTCATCTTCGCAGTTCCTCCGCAAAAAGTTTCAGTACTTCCTCGCAATTTTCGCGATCCTGGAGGCGGCGCATGAGGAAAAACGCTTCCTCTAGGGCAGGCCGGCCCTTCCCCGAGATGAGGAAAAAGCTCGCGGAAGCCCCCAAGGTCACCTGCTCATCCTCCCAAAGGATTTGCCCCCTGATCAGATCCGGACCGAGGACTGCGCCGCGGTATTCCTGTTTGAGCCGCTGGACCACATAGGTCTCCCCGGAGATGAGGCCGAGGATCCGCACTCGCACGGTAAAGCCTGGTTTGCCATCGCCATCCTGGTCGCGGACCCGGGGATCGTCGGGCGAAGTGGGAAGGGGGTCTGCGGGATCGGAGAGCTCCACCCCGTTGAGCACGAGGTACGGCGAAACGAGGAAGAGGTATCTATTGCCCTCGGGGACCAACTTTCCGCGGATGGGCCCCACCCGAACTTTTTCGAGGAATTCCGGGAGCACGGAAAGCTGGACCAAGGAGGTCCCCGTGTCGAAGGCCATATAGCAAACCTCTTCGGACCACAAGACGATGTTTTCGTCATCCTGCTCGATGCGGATCTTCGCCACCTGGATCACCCGACGCAGCCTCTCCCCCACCAGGGGAACGTCCCAGTGCTCGGCGATGACCTGAAACAAGGCCCAAAAGCCCGACAGATCCGGCTTTTCCGTGGCCTCGTCCCCGAGGGAGGAAATCCCCAGGGCCACCGCAAGCACCAAAACAAAGAAGATCACGGAAAACCTCCCTGCACGTGGATGGTACGGCCTTTCCAGGTTCCCCGGCGGGAAAGGTACCAAAAGGCTGAGCGGGCCGCGGTAAACCAAGCAACAAGATGCACAAGAGGATAGCCCAGACACAGCCACCACGGAAGGCGGAAGCGGAGGACGTTCAGGGTCCAGAGGGCCACGGCACCTCCCACGGCCCAGACGGCCGCAGGGAAAAGATCCGGCGGGGTTATTCCCGCGAGGGAAAGGGAGAGAATGATCGGGGGCTGCCAGGCTGCATAAAGGAGAAAGGTCCAGACGAACGCGAAGGGGATGAGCCTCCGCTTGAACAAGGGGAAAAGGCCCTTTGCTAGGCCCCGGTTGGCTTCCCAAAAGCCCCGGTACATGCGGCAGCGCACAAGATTCCCGCCGAAGGACAGCTTCCGTTTCAGCCCGGCCCGGGCGGCCAAGGAGGCCAGGGCCTGGTCCTCCAGGACTTCTGCCCGAACGGCCCCATGGCCACCGATCACCCGGTAAGCCTCCCGGCGGACGAGGATCAATTGGCCCACGGCCGTCCGACGCAATCTTGGAATGAAAAGCGGGAAAAACGAGCTCAAGCTCCAGGGGAGGAGGGAGACGTGCAGCGCTTCTCCTACAGTATGCATCTCTTGGCGCGGAAGGACTGAGAGGAAATCAAGGTTTTCCCCCTCCAAGGCGGCCACGAGGGAGGCGAGGGCTCCCGGGGCCAGACGAACGTCGGCATCGAGGAAAAGGAGGAGCTCTCCCCGCGCCTCTTCCGCGAGCTCCGCACAGGCCCAGTTCTTCCCAAGCCAGCCGGGCGGAGGCCCGTCCCCCAGGATCACGTGAAGCCG
>JAGDVW010000016.1:0-4835 GCA_023255835.1 Candidatus Acetothermia bacterium | reverse complement strand
CCTGATCCTCCCGAGGATCTCCGGCGTCCCATCCTGGGAGCCCTCCTCGTACACCAAAACCTCGAAGTTCTGGTAATCCTGGGAAAGCACGGATTCCAAGCATCCGCCGATGTTTTCCGCCTCGTCGCGGACGGGGATGAGGACGGAGACCATGGGGCAGGCGATGGGCTTTCTTCGACGCAGCGGGGGAAGACCACGGAAATTGAGGAGGGCGATGCCCAAAAGGACGAAGAAAAACCCGGCCAGGGACCACTCGTGTTGAACGAAGTTCAAAGGTTTGGCCATTGCGAAGAGGGGGCGGCCAGGGCCGCCCCCGGGGTTCACCCCACTTCGATCCTTTTTTGGGACTCCCAAAGGCCGTGGATATTGCAATAAGCCAGGGCATGAAGGGTGCCGGACTTATTGGTTTTGAAGGCGAAGGTCACCTCGTGGTGGGTGTAAACCGGGCCCTGGTTGGGGCCGGCCACGGCCTCGCCGTGGGCGTTGAACTCGAATTTTCCAAGGTCGTAGGTGAATTTATCCCCATCGGGGGAGAAGTAGGCGGCGATCCAGCGGATGTGGTGCTCGGTGGTGTTGGGGTGGGCGATGGCCTTTCCCAGGGAGATTTTCACCTGTACCCATTCGTCCGGTTTAATCCTATCTGGACACTCGATGACCGGAACGTGCTTCTCTTTCTGCCAATCGGCCTCCTGGATCTTCTCGCAGATCCTCATTCCTCCTCCTTTCCGCGCTTCCCGAGCTCCTTGTCGAGCCAGAGGAGCCCCCGGCCGGACTCCCCAATCCGCGCGAGCATTTCCACCACGCGCCGGGTTTGATCCTCTTCCTCCACCTGCTCGGAGACAAACCACTGGAGCATGACTTCCGCAGGATAATCCTTCTCCTGGCGGGCCAGTTCCATGAGCTTATGGATGCGGCCGGAGATGTACTGTTCGTGGGCATGGGCTGCCTTCCAGGCTTCCGCAGGGGAGGCCCATTCGAACTGCGGCTCCGGAAGAGCCTGAAGCTTCACCCGGCCGCCCCGCTCCACAAGGTGGCGATAAAGCCGGAGGGCGTGGCCGAACTCCTCTTCGGTTTGCAACTCCATCCAGCGGGCCATGCCCGGCAGGTTTTGATTATGGAAGTACGCGGCCATGGCCAAATAGAGATATGCTGAGCCTAGCTCCTCCCGGATCTGTTCGTTCAAAGCCTCTTCCATCTTTTTCCCGATCATTTTGCCCCTCCTTGCGGGAGGGGCGGAGCTTTTTACTCCGCCCCTCAACCCTTCAGGTCTTTTTATGGCAGAACCACCAGTCGTAGCAGTGGACCTTGCCCTCTTTGGCCTCCTCCAGGCGCTTCTTTGCGCCCTGGACGTCGCTGGGCGGCGGAATGATGACGTTGCCTCCGATGAGTTCGTTCTCCGGCCAGTTGGCGGGGATAGCCACCCCTTCCTTCATCGCCGTTTGGAACGCCCTGAGGATGCGGAGGATCTCGGGGATATTGCGGCCGATGTTGAGGGGGTAGTAGAGGATGGTCCGGATGATCCCCTGAGGGCAGAGGATGAACACCGCCCGCACCGTGGCTGACTCGGAAGCCCCGGGATGGATCATCCCGTAAAGCTCGGCGATCTTCCCGGTGGTATCGGCCACAATGGGGAAGGGGATCTCCACCCCCAACTTCTCCTTGATCCACTCCACCCACTTGATGTGGGAATAGACGTGGTCCACGGATAGTCCCACGAGCTCGGCGTTGAGCTCCTTGAACTTTGCGTAGTTCTTGGCGAAGGAGACGAACTCCGTGGTGCACACGGGGGTGAAATCTGCCGGGTGGGAGAAGAACACGACCCACTTGCCCTTGAGGTCCTTGGGGAAGTCCATGGGGCCGTGGGTGGTTTGGGCCCGAAACTCCGGTGCCGGCTCACCAATGAGCGGAAGCCTTCTTTCCTGCATCCTCCCCTCCTTTCAAAACGCCTTATATTTCTCCCGGGGAGCGCCGCAGATCGGGCACTTCTCCGGGGGATTTCCCACCACGGTGTGCCCGCAAACGGGGCAGATGTAGACCGTGCCCAACTTCACATCCTCGCCCTTGAGGGCCGCCTCCTTGGCCTGGCGATAGAGATCGGCGTGGATCTTTTCCGCTTCAATGGCGAAATGGAAAGCCCTTTTGGCCCCGCTTTCTCTTTGAAGCTCGGCCACGGCGATGTACGCGGGATACATCTCCTCCACCTCGTAGGTCTCGCCAGCGATGGCCACATCCAGGTTCTCCGTGGAGCCCCGGATCATGCCCAGTTCGCGATAGTGGTTGGTGGCGTGCACTTGCTCGGCATAGGCGATAGCCCGGAAGAGTCTGGCTAAATTAGGTTTTCCCTCGCGTTCGGCCACTTCGGCGAAGATGAGGTAACGCATGTGGGCCTGAGATTGCCCGGAAAACGCGCTTTTCAGGTTTTCCTCCGTCATCTTATGCATGCCTCCCCCTTTCTTGGCAGGCGGGGCAAAGGCCGTGGAAGACGAGGGTGTGGTGGTGCACGGAAAAACCGAGCCCTTCGATGGCTCGATCGAGCTCGGGCTTGTAAGGGAAATCGAGGTCGGAGACCCGGTTACAACCAAGGCAGTGGAAGTGGTAGTGGGGTTCCGTCACGGGGTCGAAGCGGTCCGCCGGGGCGATGGGGAGGGTGGCCACCAGGCCTTCTTCGGCGAGGGAGCGCAGGGCCCGATAAACGGTGGCGAGGCTGATCTCTTCCCCCTTTTCCCGGAGGGCTAGGTAGAGCTCCTCCGCGGTGGGGTGGTCCTTTCTGCCCATAAGCTCCGAAAGCACCCGGTCCCGTTTGCCCCTCTCCTGCCTGTTCATGATTTTCATAGTCATTATAAGTCGCAGAAGCGATAAGTCAAGCCCGGAATCCCCGCCACCCGGGACCCGCGGGAAAAAGCGCGCTAGTCCGAGGAGAGAAACGAAGGAGGAATTGGTTCCCCGCTTTGGAAGAGCTCCTCCAACCGTCCGAAGAGGTCCGAACCCCCAATGACAATTGCCCCAAGGAGGCGATCCTCGTCGTTAAGGACGAGCTTCACGTAGTACCCCTCTCCTTGTCGGCGCACCTCCCGCTGGGGCCCGCCCTTGGGCTGCGTTTCCCCCAGGATCAGGAGGTCTATTCCCGCTACCTTCAAGCGCTGAGATGGCCTTGTCCCTGGGTAGCGGGCGCTCCCCGGCTCCACCATGTTTTGGGCCGCCACGAGGGCTTGCTCCCGCGCCGCGCGAACGGTCCCGTACACCCTCCCCCGCCACTCCGCCACATCCCCCGCGGCGTAAACGCCGGGAACGGAGGCTTCCAAAAAATCGTTCACCAGGATCCCGGAATTCACAGCGATCCCCGCTTCCTTAGCTAAAGCCGTGCGCGGTCGTACCCCAATGGCGATCAACACCAATTCCGCTGGGATGAACTCCCCGGAAAGGAGTTGCACCCCTTCCACGGCGCTTTTTCCCAAAATCGCCTTGATCTCCGCGTTCGGCCGCATTTCCAGGCCCTTTTTCCGTAAGAGCCCGGCGAGGACTGTGCCCCCTGTCTCATCCAGCTGGCGGGGCAAGGGCCAGGGGCCGTGGTCCAAAACCACCACCTCCGGGAGAAAACGGCGCAGAGCGTGGGCCGCCTCGAGGCCTAACCACCCCCCTCCCAAGACCACCGCGCGCTGAGCCCCCGCGGCCCAGGTGCGGATGCGCTCCGCATCAGAAGCCGTGCGCAGGGTGAAAACGCCGGGAAGCGCGAGCCCAGGGATTTCCGGCCGCAGCGGTTCCGCCCCGGTGGCCAAAAGCAGCTTCTCGTAGGGGATCCTTTTCCCTGAGGCGAGGGAGATTTCCTGCCGTGCGGGCTCCAAAGCCACTGCGATCTCGCCCAAAAGGTACTCGATCCCCTGCTTTTCGAACCAGCTTTTGGGGTAGGGGGTGATCTCGGAAAGTTCTTTTTCCCCGGCGAGGACCTCGATCAGGCCGGGCCGAAGGTAATGGGGCACGGCCTCGGCCTCTATCAAGATAACGCGGGCGGCAGGGGCGAGGGCCCGCAACCTCTGGGCCGCGGCCACCCCCGCCACCCCGCCGCCCACGACCACGTACCTCATAAGGGCTGGAACATGTCCTTGGGCGCCCCGCACTCCGGGCAGACCCAGTCGTCGGGGAGGTCCTCAAACGCCGTCCCAGGCTCGATCCCCTGGGAAGGATCCCCTTTCGCCGGATCGTAGATCCACCCGCATACCGTGCACTCCCACTTCTGCATCTTTCCTCCTTTTGCTGAGGATGGCCCATTATAGCTGGCCCCTTCCCCATTTTTGCCTAAAACACTTCCCTTTTCCTAAAATTTGAGGGCCATGCCTGAAAAGTTCCTGGACCCTGCGGAGCTTCCCTGTGAATACCCAAGGAAATTCGTGCCCGCGGACTTGCCCGCGGGGGAATGGGAGGCCCTGGCCCCGCTCTTTGAGGATCTAGAAAAGCGAGTTTTGTCCTCCCGCCGGGACATGGAAAAAGCCTTGCTGGACCTCTCTGAGCTACTCGCGGTGGTGGAGGAGGAGGGGGCCATCCGCCGCATCCGCATGACCTGCGACACCACCAACCCCCAATACGAAAAGGCCTATCTGGCCTTTGTAGAGGATGTTTTGCCCAAGGTGGAAGAGGCCCTTCACCGCCTGCAGGTGAAGTTCACCCAAAGCCCGGCCTGGAGGGAACTTCCGCCCGAGCGCTATGGCGTCCTTCGGCGCAAATGGGAGAATGCTGTAACCATCTTCCGCGAGGAGAACATCCCCCTCAAGGTGGAGGAGGAAAAGCTCGGCCAGCGCTACCAAAAGATCTTCGGGGCCATGACCGTGGAGTTCGAGGGC
>JAGDVW010000069.1:6551-7987 GCA_023255835.1 Candidatus Acetothermia bacterium | reverse complement strand
CATTTGGCCCCGAAGAAGCTCGCCTGGCTCGGCAAAGACGTGAGCTTCGAGAACGAGGCCGACCTCCCGCCCGATGCGGATGGACTCACCAACATCGATCCTGCTGCGGGCGCCGCGGACCGGGATCAGTTTGATGATGGTGTTGCCCTTCCTATCGCGATCCCTCTTTGTGGACAAACCCAGTTCCAATATGTGGTGACGAGCACCGCGGCGGCGAAACTCTACGTGAACGTCTGGTTCGACTTCAACCGCGATGGCGACTGGGATGACCCCATGCAAAAGTGTCCGCTCGGCCCGGCCGTCACGGGCTCGTTCACGGAATGGGCGGTCCAGAACGAACTCATCACCGTGCCCGGGCCCGGCACCTACGCCTTCACCACCCCGCCCTTCGGGGCGGCCAACCCCACGAAGGGATCGGACATGTGGATGCGGATCACGCTGACCGACCAGCCCATCGCCCCTGCCCAGGGCGCCGACGGCAGTGGCCCTGCTAGTGGCTACCCGTTCGGCGAGACCGAGGACTATCTCTTGCGGCTTACGTACTCGGAGCTCTGCGGGATCAAGTTCCACGATCTCAACGGCAACGGCCAGCAAGACCCCGGCGAGCCGGGGCTAGCCGATTGGGTGATCGAGGTCAAAGATGCCAACGGGAACATCATGGGCTACGCGGTGACCGACGCGCAGGGAAGGTACTGCGTCGTCGTGCCCTCGCCGGGGACGTACACCGTCTCGGAGGAGCAGCAAGTGGGCTGGACGCAAACAGCCCCACCACCTCCAGGGACCTACACCGTGACCGTTCCTCCGGCGCACACAAACCTCAATTTTGGCAACAAGAAAGAAGAGGGCCGGTGCGACCTGGCGATCAAGAAGGAGGTCCAGCCCTCCTCCGTGGCCTCCGGCCAGCAGGTGACCTTCACCCTGACCATCACCAACGTGGGTTCGGTGGCCTGTCCCGGTCCGACCACGGTGACCGAAACCGTGCCCCCAGGGCTGACCCTGGTCTCCGCCAGCGGGTTCGGTTGGCTGTGTGTGGGAGCCACCTGCATCTATCCCCTTCCCATCCCTCCGGGCGGGAGCGTCTCCCTGGCTTTCGTCTTTCAGGTGACGGCGCCCGCCGGAACCGTTTTGGAGAACTGCGCCACCGTTTCGAACCCAAGCGATACGAACCCCCAGAACAACCGGGCTTGTGCGAAGCTGGAGGTCACGGGGAGGACGGTGGGCCCGGCCCTGCCCGTGGGCGCTCCGGATCTCGCGGTCCAAAAACTTCTGGACGGCGAACTTCGCACGGGTCAAGAGGCCATCTATGTAATCCGGGTGAGCAACGTGGGTACTGCCACGGCGTTGGGGCCCATTCAGGTGGTGGACACCTTGCCCGCGGGCCTTTCCTTTGTCTCCGCCTCCGGTGCGGGCTGGACCTGTACGGTTTTAGGGCAAAC
>JAGDVW010000069.1:0-6451 GCA_023255835.1 Candidatus Acetothermia bacterium | reverse complement strand
GCTCACGTTGACGCTACGGGTCAAGGTTCTCGCCCAAGCCGGGACCCAGCTTGCCAACTGTGCCACCGTGAGCGCTCCCGGAGACGTGAACCCCGTGAATAATCGAGCCTGTCTCACGTCTGTGGTGCAGCGCTGATCTTTGGAGTTTTCCTGGGCCGGCCCTTCCTTTGGGGAGGGCCGGCTTTTTTGGCTATGGTAGATAGCGTTTCATGGCCTCCCGGGCCCGGCGCTCCTCTTCCTCCTCGATGAGCCTGCGGCGCTTGTCGGCCTTGGAAAGCCCCTTGGCCAGGGCCAGCTCCACCTTGGCATAGCCCCGCTCGTTGAAATAGAGGGAAAGGGGGACCAAGGTATACCCAGCCCGGCCCACCTTCCCGATGAGCCTGGCGATCTCCCGCTTTTTCAGGAGGAGCTTTTTGGGCCGATCGGGATCGTGCCCGAAAAACCCGGCTTGCTCGTAAGGAGCAATGTGCATCCCATAAAGCCAGACCTCGCCTTCCTCCACCTTGGCGTAGGCCTCCTCGATGGAGACCCTGCCGGCCCGGATGGATTTCACTTCTGAACCCTTGAGGACCAGGCCGGCCTCGTAGGTCTCCTCGATCTGGTAATCCCGGCGGGCTCGGCGGTTCCGGGCCACGATCTTGCGCTCCCCCATCACTCCACCGTCACCGTCTTCGCCAAATTGCGGGGCTGATCCACGTCGGTCCCCCGAAGGCGAGCGATATGGTAAGCCAGAAGCTGCAAGGCCGGGGTGAAGGTGAAGGGGAGGAGGCGGCGGGAGGCCTTGGGCAGTAGAACGAGGTGATCCCCCAATTCCCGGAGCTCGGGCGGGGCATCATCGGCGAAGACCACGAGGATCCCCCGCCGGGCCTTGACCTCCTGGATGTTGGAGAGAACCTTGTCCGGGAGCTCTTCCTGGGAGTAGAGGACCACCACCGGCATCCCCTCGTGGACGAGGGCGATGGGGCCGTGCTTCATCTCCCCAGCGGCGTAGCCCTCGGCGTGGATGTAGGAGATCTCTTTTAGCTTCAAAGCCCCCTCGAGGGCAAGGGGATAGAGGATCCCCCGGCCGAGGTAGAGGAAATTGGGGAAGCTATAGAGCTTTTGGGCCAAGGCCTCGATGGCGGGCCCAAGCTCTAAAGCCCTTTCCACGAGCCTTGGGGCCTGGCTCAGCTCCTCTTTTAGCTCTTGCAGATCGTTTTCGGAGAGGACACCGCGGCTGCGGGCCAGCCAAAGCCCCAAAAGGGCCAAGGCCGCGATTTGGGCGGTGAAGGTCTTCGTGGCCGCCACCCCGATCTCCAAACCCGCCCGGGTGTAGAGGACCGCATGGGACTCCCGGGCCAGGGCCGAGCCCACGATGTTCACCACCCCGATCACCTTCGCTCCCCGCTCCTTCGCCCCCCGCACGGCCATGAGGGTGTCGATGGTCTCCCCCGATTGGGATACGGCCACCACCAGGGTACTCCTCCCCACCGCTGGGCCTTTATAACGGAATTCTGAGGCGATCTCCGCGGCCACGGGAAGCCCCAAAAGGGGCTCCCACAGATATTCAGCGACAAGCGCCGCATGATAGGAAGTTCCGCAGGCCACAAGGTAAACGTGATCGATTTCGGAAAGATCGAGCTTCCCCAAGCCCTCCTCCCAAGGGGTGGCGAGCTCGCTCCGCAGGGTGTCGGCCACGGCCCGCGGCTGCTCGTGGATCTCCTTTTCCATGAAATGCCGGTAGCCCATCTTCTCCGCGGAAAGGGGGTCCCAAGGAACGGTGCGGAAGTTCGGCCCCTTTCGAATCCCCCGGCGATCCCAGATTTCTAGTTTCCCCGGGGCGAGCCGCACCACTTCCCCATCCTCGAGGAAATGGAGGGTCCTGGTGTAGGGGAGAAGGGCCGGGACATCGGAGGCGAGGAAGCCCTCCTGCGGGAGGATACCGGCCACTAAGGGGCTTCCCTCGCGGGCGGCCACGATCTCCTGGGGGTGATCGGCGTGGATCACGGCGATGGCATAGGCCCCGCGGGCCTCAGCCAAAGCCTTTCGCACCGCCTCCACCAGGTCCCCGTCGTAATTCTCCTCCACAAGGTGCACCAAGGTCTCGGTGTCCGTTTGGGAGCGGAAGATATGGCCATTTTTGAGGAGTTTTTCCCGCAGGGCCCGGTGGTTCTCGATGATCCCGTTATGGACAAGGGCGATCTTCCCAGTGCAATCAAGATGAGGATGGGCGTTTTCCTCGGTGGGGAGGCCGTGGGTGGCCCAGCGGGTGTGGCCGATCCCCAAATTCCCGCTTACACCGCTTTCCAATACCGCTTGCCGCAGATTCTCCAATTTCCCCACGCGGCGGAGGAGGAAGAGGCCGTGGCTTGTGAGCACGGCGATCCCGGCGGAATCGTAGCCCCGGTATTCCAAGCGGGAAAGGCCGGAAAGGAGGAGTTCCTCAGCCCTTCTTGGCCCCACATACCCGATGATCCCGCACATGGCTGGGCATTATAGCCCGAGGGTGATGTGCGCTATGTTCACCTTCGCCCTTGGGTCGTATAATGGTGTGGCGCAAGGAGGCGGAGATGCGGGAGGCGGAAGTACGGGCGCTGCTCATGGACCCAGCTACTAAGAGCCCCGTGGTCCTTCTTAAAGATCGCAACTCCACGAAGGCCATGCCCATTTGGATCGCTGAGCCGGAGGCGATCTCTATCGCCCTGGAGCTTCAGGGTCAGCGCTTCCCCCGCCCCCTTCCCCACGACCTCATGAAGGAGCTCCTCGCCGCCTTGGGCGCCACCTTGGTTCAGGTGGTGATCACCCAGATCAAGGATGGGGTGTTCTACGCAAAGCTCGTCCTGCGGGATGCCCAGGGCGAGGTGAAGGAATTGGATTCCCGGCCGTCCGACGCCATCGCTTTGGCCTTGCGGGTGCGGGCCCCCATCTTCATCGCCGACGAGGTCTTCGAACAGGCTTCCATCGAATCCCCGTTCGCCGAGGAGGAGCAGTTCGAAAAATTCGTGGAGCAGGAGTTCTCCTTGGCGGAGATCAGGCGCCGCCTTCAGGAATCGGAATCGGGATCCAACGAGTAGGAAGGGGATCCAAAAGGAGCAGGTCCCGAAGCTCCAGGCCTTTATTCACTTGGAGGTTTTGCACCTGGACCTCCAGCCTTTCCCCGTCGTTTGTGAAGATGACGATCCTGTTCGGTAGAGAAAAAGTTTCACCAAGCTCGAGCTCCACGGCGGCGAAAGGGCCGGTGAGGCCAGAAATGGCAAGGGTGTTCTCCTTCGGTGTGGTCACCCTGAGCTTTTCCCAAGAGGGGTTTCCCAATTCCCCGAGGATCTTGCCCAGGACCGCTTCAGGGAAGCGCGCCTCCAATCCCAAGGAGAGTTTCGGCCGGGAATGGACCAAAAGCCAGCCCTCCGGCACGGCCCGTAGAGCATAGACCTCGCCCGCGAGCTCCGCGGGCTCCTTTATCTCCAGGCGCACGGCCAAGCCGGCCAGGTAGAGGACCCCAAGGCGCAGGACGGGCTCTCCCGGTCTAAGGAGGACCAAATCCGCTTGAATATCCCGTAACCCCGCCCAAGTCCGGATCACCTCGCTCAGGCGCTCCAGGGCCCGCTGGTTTTCGTCGGGGACGAGCCAGGGCCAGAGGAAGGCCGCGCCCAGCAGGGCCAGGGTCAAAACCAAAAGGACCGTCCACCAAGGCACGCCCAATCCTACTCGAAACCTTCGTCGTTTGCCTTGATTGGGAGAATGGCATAGAATTTATGTTCGGTGATTGCCATGAAATTGCGCACGGTCCGGGAGCTGGACCCGGCGGGAAAGCGGGTTCTTTTTCGCGCGGATTTGAATGTACCCCTTTCCGATGGTAAGGTGGCGGACGATTCCAGGATCCGCGCGGTTCTTCCCACCCTCAAATGGCTTTTGGAGCGGGGGGCCAGGGTGGCGGTGTGTTCGCACCTCGGCCGGCCGGAGGGGAAGGTGGTGGAGGAGCTCAGGCTCCGGCCCGTGGCGGAGAGGCTGAGCAAACTCTTGGGGAAACCCGTGCCCTGCCTTTCCGACTGCATCGGCCCGGAGGTGCGCAAGGCCGTGGCCTCCCTCAGGGACGGGGAAATCCTGATGCTGGAGAACGTGCGGTTCCACCCCGGCGAGGAGGAGAATGATCCAAAATTTGCCAAAGCCCTCGCTGAACCCTTCGATGTTTTCGTGAACGACGCCTTCGCCACCGCTCATCGGGCCCACGCCTCCACGGTGGGGGTCACAAAATACCTTCCGGCCTATGCGGGCTTTCTCATGGAGAAGGAGGTGGAGGTCCTTTCCGGCCTCCTTGCCAATCCCCGCCGGCCGTTTTATGTGCTTGTGGGCGGGAAAAAGGCCAAGGATAAGCTCGGGGTCCTCACCGGCCTCCTTCCGCACGTCGATGGGTTCCTCATCGGCGGCGGAGTGGCCTTCACCTTCCTCGCGGCCCAGGGCCTCAAGGTGGGGAAATCCGTCCTCGACGAAAAGCTCATCCCCACCATCAAGGATCTCATGAAGCAGATCGAGGAGAAAGGGAAGGAATTGCATCTTCCCGTGGACGTGGTGGTGGCACCGGAGCTGAGGGAGGGCGTGGAGGTGAAGGTCATTTCCGTCCAAGCCATTCCGGAGGGGTGGATGGGCCTGGATATCGGGCCGGCCACGGTGGGGAGGTTTGCCGAGGTGATCCAGCGGGCGGGAACGGTGGTGTGGACCGGCCCCATGGGGGCTTTCGAGGTCCCGCCCTTCGGGAAGGGCACGGAGGCCATCGCCCGGGCCCTCATCAATTCCAAAGCTTTCACCGTGGTGGGCGGGGGCGAGACGGCGGAAGCCGTGGAGAAGCTGGGCCTCACCGAGAAGTTCGGCTACGTCTCCACCGGCGGGGGAGCCACTTTGAGCTTCCTCCAGGGTGAGCCCATGCCGGCCCTGGAGGCCCTCCGCGCCGCCTGAGGTATAATTACCCCGGACGCGGGCATAGCTCAGTTGGTAGAGCGTCGGCGTCCCAAGCCGAAGGCCGCGGGTTCGATTCCCGTTGCCCGCTCCAGTCCGGGAGGTGCATCCCTTGCCCAAGTTCTCTCCGTCCCTTTCGGATTTAAGGGAGCGTGTCCTTTTCTGTCGGCGCTGTGCCCTCTGGGAGAACCGCACCCAGGTGGTCTTCGGCGAAGGCCGCGTACCTGCTGATTTGATGTTTATCGGCGAAGCTCCCGGCGAGGTGGAAGATCAGACCGGCCGGCCGTTCGTGGGCCCAGCCGGCCAGCTCCTCACCAAGATCCTGGAGAGCGCGGGGATCCCCCGGGAAGAGGTGTACATCACCAACGTGGTGAAGTGCCGGCCCCCGGGGAACCGCGTTCCCACAAAGGATGAAATGGCCGCGTGCTGGGAGTGGCTTTCCGCCCAAATCGGCCTCGTTCAGCCCAAGATCATCGTGACCTTGGGCAACACCCCCACCCACTGGCTTTTGGGCCGAAACGACGGGATCAATGATCTTCGGGGCCGCTTCTTCCCCTGGAAGGGCGGGATCGAAATCTTCCCCATGTTCCATCCCAGCTATCTTCTGCGCAATCCCAGCTCGGCCAAGGGAAGCCCAAAATATCTGACATGGCAGGATATCAAAGCGGTGAAGGAAAGGCTTTCGTCCCTCCGCTCCCTGACCCCGGCGAGCTGACGACCTCCGAGCGCCGGGCGTTGGTCCAGGACGCCTTAAGGTACGCGGAGGAGCTACGCCGCCAAAAGCGCCACAAAGAAGCCATCGATCTTTTGGTGGATCTCCTCCGCTATGGCGAGGAGAAGGCCGCGATTTACTTCCGTTTGGGCAACGTCTACTTCGACGCCGGGGACCTCTCCCGCGCGGAGTACGCCTACCAGCGGGCCATCCAGGAGGATCCCCATCATGCCTCCGCCCACCACAATTTGGGCGTGGTCTACCGAAAGCAGGGGAAGATCGCGGAATCCGTGAAGATGCTGAAGAAAGCGCGAAGGTTAGAGATCCGTTACCCCAAAAAGGTGGAGCTCACCCCCGCGCAGAAGAAGGCGATCTTGCGGCTGGCTTGGCCGATGATGTTGGTTCCCGTGGGCCTTTTGGCCCTGGTTTTCTTTTTAGCCTGGCTTGTGGGGAGGCTCAGCGGGCGATGAATTGGTCGTAGAGGGCCTGGGCCCTTCCCTCATCGGCCACCCCCTTTATGAGGGCCCTTCCGTCGGGAAAAACAATGAAGGAAGCCCCTTCTATTTCGGCGAAGAGCACGTTCCCCCGGAGCTCCGCTTTCCCCAGGCGGGAAAGACGCTGGGCAAGGGCGGAAAGATCGAGGGAGCCTGACTTCCGGGGAAGCACTTGGATGGCCTCCCCGCAAAGCGCGGTTGTGCTCGAGGCCTCTCGGAGGAACGAAAAATCCCGGCCTACACAGGTGGGGCAATTCTCCGCCCGCTTCACCTGGACCGTTTGGGTCCTGCGGGTCCAAAGATCAAGGTAGAGGAG
>JAGDVW010000014.1 GCA_023255835.1 Candidatus Acetothermia bacterium | reverse complement strand
GACGGGAAAACGGTCTGGGAGCCGACGGAGAAGGTGGAACGCATCTTGGCCAACTTAAAAAAGAGGGCCGTCGACGCCCTCATCCCCATCGGCGGGGATGATACCCTCGGCGTGGCCTGGCGACTCTCCGAAAGCCACGGGCTAAAAGTGGTGGGTATCCCCCAGACCATCGACAACGATGTGGCTGGCACCGATTTTTGTCTGGGGTTCCATTCGGCGCTGGCTGTGGTCACCGAGGCCCTGGATCGGCTCCACACCACGGCCCAATCCCACCATCGGGTTTTCATCGTGGAGGTGATGGGCCGGGATTCCGGCTGGATCGCCCTCCTTGGGGGGATCGCCGGCGGCGGGGATGTGATCCTCGTTCCGGAGGAGCCCTTCTCCGTGGATGATGTGGTGAAGGGGATAAAAAACCGGCTGGCCCGGGGCCGGACCTTCTCCATCATCGTGGTGGCGGAGGGTGCGCGGCCGGTGGAATTGGGGGGGAAACCCGTGGCACAAGAGGGCCGGGTGGACGCCTTCGGCCACGTGCAGCTGGGTGGGATCGGCTATTGGCTTGCTGACCGGCTGCGCGAGCGGGGGATGGAGTGCCGGGTTGTGGTCCTCGGGCACCTCCAGCGCGGCGGCACCGCCACCCCCTTCGATCGCCTTTTGGCCACGCGCTTTGGGGTGGCGGCGGTGGAATTCGCCCTCCAGGGGAAATTCGGGGTCATGGTGGGCCTCAGGGGCCATGAGATCGTGGCCGTCCCCTTAAGCGAGGCCCTCCCCCGGAGCCCAAAGCCGGTGGACCCGGTCTTTTTGGAACTTGCGCATGCCTTGGGGGTGAGATAAATGCGCAAAATTTTTGCGGCCTTAGCCCTTTTGGGATTCATCGGTTTTGGGGCCGGACAAACCACCACCATCCTCCAACCCCTCTCCCAGGTCTACGAGGCCATCCGGCAATATTATCTTTGGGCGGACAAGGTCAGCGATGCCCAGCTCGTCCAGGGCGCGATCCGCGGGATGGTGGAGAGCCTTGGTGACCCCTATTCCACCTACTTCACGCCCGAGGAATACGCCGAATGGCAGCGCAGCCTATCTGGGGAATACAGCGGGGTGGGGATCGAAATAACCATTCGCAACGGGTGGATCACGGTGGTGACGCCCCTGCCGGGGACGCCGGCGGAGGCCGCGGGGATCCGCCCCGGCGACGTGATCCTCGAAGTGGATGGCGAATCCACCGAGGGCTGGACCCTGGAACAGGCCTCCATGCATATCCGTGGGCCGGAAGGGACCCCCGTGACCCTGAAAGTTCGCCATCCCGACGGAAAAGTGGAGACCCTGACCATCATCCGGGCGAAGATCAAGGTGGAGGCCGTGCGTTCCCAATACCTGGCGGAGGAAAAGGTCGGGTACGTACGGATCCTCAGGTTCGATGAGGAGGCTCCGGCCTTGGTGGGCCGGGCCCTTTTCTCCTTCCCCTTGGATGAGCTGCGCGGCGTGGTCTTGGATTTGCGCAATAACCCAGGCGGCCTCCTCTCCGCCGCGGTGGAGGTGGCCAGCTTCTTCATCGATCGCGGCCCGATCGTGCGCACCCGCGGCCCCTCCTTCGGGGAACGGGTCTACAACTCCCGCGGAAACTCTTTTCCCAATCTCCCCCTTGCCGTTTTGGTCAATGAGGGAACGGCCTCCGGCGCGGAGATCGTGGCCGGCGCCATCCAAGATTACGGGGTCGGGGTCCTGGTGGGCCGAAAAACCTTCGGGAAAGGCTTGATCCAGGAGATAGTCCTCCAGACCCCGGATGGCGGGGTCCTGAAGCTCACCACCGGCGAATACCTCACGCCCAAAGGCCGGGCCGTCCAGGATGTGGGGCTTTCTCCGGACATCCCCGTCCCCGAGGCGAAGGACACCGAGGAGGATCTGGACCTCAAAGCCGCCTTGGAGTGGCTGGTCTCGCAGGTTCCGGTGGGGGTGGGCAAGTGAAAAACGCTGTCTGGCAAAGGATCGATGAGCTTTCCGAGGATCTTTGGGATTTGGCCCTGCGGATCCACGCTAACCCCGAGCTTGGTTTTGAGGAGCACAAGGCCGCGGCCTGGCTCACGGAGATCTTGGAGGGAGGCGGGTTCCGGGTGGAGCGGGGGGTGGGCGGGCTTCCCACGGCCTTCCGCGCCGTGCATCCTGCGGAAAGGCCCGGCCCGCGGATCGCCATCCTCGCCGAATACGATGCCCTTCCGGAGCTGGGCCATGCTTGCGGGCACAACCTCATCGCCACCATCGCCGTGGGCGCGGCCCTGGGCCTGGCCCCCTTCAAAGCGGGCCTCCCGGGAGCGCTCCTGGTGATCGGCACGCCCGCGGAGGAGGGCGGCGGCGGAAAAATAAAACTCCTCCAAGCCGGGATCTTCCGCGACGTGGACGCGGCCATGATGGTCCATCCCGCCGATCAAACCGTGGTGGACCGCGGGTCTTTGGCCATCACCGAGGTGAAAATTGAGTTCCATGGGAAGGCGGCCCACGCCTCCTCCGAGCCGGAGAAGGGGATCAATGCCCTCGATGCGGTAATCCAGACCTTCGTGGCCCTGAATGCCCTCCGCCAGCACATAAAGGACGGCTCCCGCATCCATGGGATCATCACCCACGGCGGGGTGAAGCCCAACATCGTTCCGGAGTATGCGGCGGCCCTTTTTTATGTGCGCTCCGCGGACAATGCTTATCGCGACGAGCTCGTGGAAAAGCTCAAAAAATGCGCGGAGGGTGCGGCCCTGGCCACCGGGGCCAAGCTCACCTTCACCAAAGTGGGCCACGAGTACAAGGCCATCCGGCCCAACAAGGCCATGGCCCAGGTCTTCGCCAAGTATCTTGCGGAACTCGGCTATCCCCCTGAGGAGCCAAAGGGCGGGATGGGGTCCACGGACATGGGCGACGTCTCCTGGGAGGTCCCCGCCATTCACCCCTACATCCGCATCGGACCAGGGGAGATCCCCGGCCATTCCCGGGAATTTGCCGAGGCCGCAAAAAGCGAAGGCGCCAAGAGGGCCATGATTGCGGCGGCCAAGGCCGTGGCCGCCACCTGCTTGGAGCTTTGGACGGACCCGGAGCTTTTCTGGAAGGTCCAGGAGGAGTTCCGTCAGGGAACGGGATCGTAACCGCCAGGGTGCCAAGGGCCGCAGCGCAAAAGCCTCCGCAGCGCCAACCACCCGCCCCTGAGGGGGCCGTGCCGGAGGATCGCCTCCCGGGCATACTCCGAACAGGTGGGGTAAAAACGACAACGGTGGGGCAAGATCGGGGAGAGCAGGCGCTGATATAGCCAGATGGGAACGACCAGGATCCTTCTCACCAAATTTGCCATCCTGCGGAAATGAGGAATTCTTGGGTCCACTCCCGCGCCTCGGCTAGCTTGGAGAAATTGACCTGCAAGGCGATCGTGGCCCCGCCCAATTTGAAGCTCAATTGGAAGGAAGCGTTTTGCGTTCCCGCCGGCATTTGCCCCCGTGGCTTCACCTGCCTCAGCACATACTGCGCGGAAAAATCGGTGCTCTCGTTGAGTTCGTAAGTATAGGAGGCGCTCAGGTTCCAGGTGTATTCCTCAAAAACCTGATAGGGCGCGGAAAGATCGGATTTAAAGAGGATTTGGGAGCGGGGATCGGGGGTCATCGCCCCTTGGAGGGAGAGGTTGAAGGTGAGGATGGAGCCGGGCTGGGGGCGGCTTAAGACGTAGCCGAAACCGAATTGCACGGCCCAACCACAGTATCGCTCCAGTCCGCTTTCCTCCAAAACCTCCTCCACAAGAAGCACGCTGCGGGGGTCAAAGGTGACGTTGGCCTCGGAGGAGAGGATCTTGGCCAAGGCTGCGGCCAGGTCGGAGGTGGAGGGGTACATTTGGCCGCGGCCGATCTCCTGGGCCAAGCGAAGCAGGGTACTTTCCCGCAGCGAGGCGAGCAGTACCCCCCGTCTCAGGAGTTTCTCCTCGATCCGCAGGGCCCGCACTAAGGGGGTCACATCGGTGAAGCGGCCATAGCCCACCCCGCTTCGCGCCTCCAGCCACGGCCGCGGCTGCTGGCTATTTAGGGCCCCCTCTAAGCCGCCGAAAACGAAATAGGAAAGGGAAGGAAACGGGTATTCCCGGAAGGTCCCGGAGACCTGGGTGGAGGCCGCGGCCAAGGCCAAGCCCAAGAGGTTGAATTCCCCAGAAAAGCTAAGCCCGATCCCGTGCACCGGGGAATCCACCACCCACTCCCCAAAGATCGTGAATTTCCCGGAATTCACGTCCGGGCCGGGAGTGGCGGGATCCTCAAAATAGTGGTAACTGAAGGCGGCCTCGCCCCGCAAAAGATTTGTGGTCGGGGCTTGATATTGACAAAGGCTCAGGCCAAACGCCGGCACAACCCAAAGGAGGACGAAAAACGCTTTCCAAAACATGGCAACCTGAAGCGTAACTCATCTTGCTATTTTAAGCCAGTGGGCCCAAGGCCAAGGGAGTCAGGCCCGAATTTCCGGCGCACCTCCCAAAGGGCCTCACCAAGCTTGGGATCGGGAAAAAGCGGGATCGGCCTGAATGTGGCGGGGACAAGGTCAGCCAAACCCACCCCCAAAAGGCGGATCCCCTGCCCTGGGGGAACCCCCACCCGGGAAAAAAGGCCCACCGCCTCTTCCGCCAAAATCAAAGGATGATCCGTGGGCGCGGGGAGCTTCGTTTGCCTGGTGGAAGTGACGAAATTGGAGAAGCGAACCTTTATTTGCACCGTTTGGGCTAAAAAGCCCTCTTCCCTAAGCCGATCAGCCACCAAAAGGGCTAGCCTCCGCAATTCGGCCAGAATTTTCTCCCGCTCGAAAAGGTCCTCGGGGTAGGTGACCTCGTTGGAGATGGATTTCGCCGCGCGCACGGGCACCACGGGAGATTCATCGATTCCCCGCGCCAATTGCCAGAGGGCCTCCCCGCCCTTTTGCCCAAACCAGGAGCGCAGAAGCCCCACAGGTATTTCCCGCAAATCCCGCACAGTACGGATCCCCTTTTCCCAAAGCCGTTCCGCCGTCTTCGGCCCCACCCCCCAAAGGTCCTCCACCGGCAAAGGATCGAGAAAGCTTTGGACTTCCTCGGGCCGCACGATCCGCAAACCCCCGGGTTTTGCTGAATCCGAGGCCAGTTTAGCCAAGAGTTTATTGGGGCCAAGGCCCACGGAACAGGAAAGCCCGGTTTCCCGGGGGATGCGGGCGTGGATCTCCGCGGCCACTTTCTCCGGGGGGCCATGGAGGAGTTCCGTTCCCGTGAGGTCCAAGAAGGCCTCGTCCAGGGAGATCGGTTCCAAAACGGGGCTATATTCCCTCAGGATGGCCCGCACCTTTTGGGCCACCTCCTCGTAGCGCTCGAAACGCGGGGGAAGGAAGATCCCTTGGGGGCAGAGGCGTTTGGCCTGGGCGGTGGGCATCCCCGAGCGGACCCCGAATTTTCGGGCCGAATAGGAGGCGGTGGCCACCACCCCGCGGGGCTCGGGGCCAGCCACGATCACCGGCTTTCCCCGAAGCTCCGGGTGGTCCAGCTCCTCCACAGAGGCATAAAAGGCGTCCATATCCACATGCAAAATCCAGCGGGGCATCGAAAGGATCGTAAGCTTTTTCCCTTCCCGCTCAACCCCTATTGCCGGAGCCTCCACTCCTGGCTAGAATGCCTCGCGAAGTTTTCGCCAAAAAGGAGGCAAGCATGCAGATCCTCAAGGTCGCGGCTACTTCTAATCCCAAGGCGGTAGCGGGGGCCATTGCCGGAGCTTTGGAGGAGGATGGGATCGTCGAGGCCCACGCCATCGGGGCCGGCGCCGTAAACCAGGCGGTCAAGGCCATCGCCATCGCCCGAAGGTTGGTGGAGAGGGAGGGCGAGGCGGAGATCAAGGTCACCCCTGGTTTCATCGATGTGGAGATCGGCGGAGAGGTCAAAACTGGCATCCGCTTCGTGATCGAAAAGTAAATGCGATTAGAGGCGCTGGTCCAGGGTTCAATCCGCTCGGTCCTGGACCGTTTGGGTCTCTCTCCCCCGGAAATCCCGGTGGACCGGCCTCCCCATCGGGAGCTAGGGGATTTATCCAGCCGCATCGCCTTCCTTTTAACTAAGGAGCTAAAAAAGCCGCCTCAAGGGGTGGCCGAGGAATTGGCAAAAGAGCTCTCCTCCCATCCGGCTTTCTCCCAGGTCCAGGCCGTGCAAGGTTTTTTGAACTTCCGCCTCCGCCCCCAAACCCTTCATGGGGTTTTGAAGGAGATCCTCCAGGAGGGTTTGGCCTACGGGAAAGGGGAGGAAGGCCGGGGAAAAAGGCTCCAGGTGGAGTTCGTTTCTTCCAATCCCACTGGGCCTCTTACCATCGGCCATGGCCGGCAGGCCGCCTTGGGCGATGTTTTGGCCAACCTCTTTTCCGAGCTGGGCTTTCAGGTGACCCGGGAGTATTACCTCAACGACGAGGGCCGGCAGATCGAACTTTTGGCCCAGTCCCTCTGGGCCCGCTACCGCCAAGCCCTGGGCGACCCAAAGCCCATCCCCGAGGGCGGCTACCACGGTGATTACCTCATCCCCATCGGCGAAGAACTCGCCCAAAAGTTCGGGAACGCTTATCCAGAGTGGAACGCCGAGGCCAAAAAAGTCTTCCGGGAAGAGGTCGTTCCCCGGATGCTCCGGATGATCGAAGAGGATCTCGAGGCCATCGGCGTTTCCTTCGATGTGTGGACTCGCGAAGGGGACATAATCCGGAAGGGCCTGGTCGATGAGGTCCTCCGCCGGCTCCGGGAGGGCGGCCACGTCTACGAAAAGGATGGGGCCATTTGGCTTTCCGCTAAAATACATGGCCTCCCTCGCGATCCAGTCCTCATCCGCTCCGATGGCACCCCTACCTATCTCATGGTGGACATCGCCTACCACCTCGATAAATTCCGGCGCGGCTTCGACTGGGTAGTGGACGTCCAGGGCGCCGATCACGTGGAGGAGCAACAGGAGGTGAAGCTCGCCCTCCGCCTCCTTGGGATCCCCGAGAACTTTTTGAGCTATTGCTTGCACCAGTTCGTTACGCTCAAAGGTGCGGAGGGGATCGAGAAGATGTCCACCCGGGCCGGGAGGTTTTTGCGCTTAAAGGATTTGGTGGACGAGGTCGGCCGCGACGCCACCCGCTACTTCATGGTCATGCGCAAGCCCGAAAGCCACCTGGTCTTCGACTTTGCGCTCGCCAAAAAGCAGAGCCTGGAAAACCCCGTGTATTACGTGCAATACGCCCACACCCGCATCGCCTCCGTCTTCCGGGAGGCCCAAGCCCGTGGGGAGTTCCCCGAGGATCTCCTTTCCCTGGATCTTTCCCCCCTCACCGGGCCGGAGGAACTGCAGCTGATCATGGAGCTCGATCGTTTCCCGGATGTCGTGCGCCTGGCGGCCCGCGGATTCTCCCCCCACCTCCTTTGCGAGTATTTGGAGAATTTGGCCGGGATCTTCCACCCCTATTACGCCCGGGTGCGGATCCTCGGGCAAGGGAGGGCGACCCCCGCCCGCCTGGCCCTCCTCTTTGGGGTCAAACTCGTCCTCTTTCGCGGCCTTTCCATCCTCGGGGTGCGGGCACCTGAGGAGATGTGATGGCTGAGAGCCTCTGGGAGCGCTTGCGCTCCGGGCTTTCCCGCACGCGGGAGGCGCTTTTGGGCTCGTTGGGCCCGGCCGCTCAGGGCCAAAAGACCGCGGAGCTCCTTGGCCGCTTGGAGGAGGCGCTCCTTTCCACCGACGTCGGCCCCGAGGAAACTAGACGAATCGTGTCCGCCGTTCGGGAAAAACTCCCCAGCCGCTGCACTTGGGAGGAGCTTTTGGCCATGGTGGAGGAGCTCATCGCCACGGAGCTGGCCATGGCCGAAAGGGCTTTTTCTTTGCCCGCTGAGCTTTCTGTGCTCCTTTTCGTGGGGGTGAACGGGTCGGGAAAAACCACCACCATCGCCAAGGTGGGAAAGTGGCTCAAGGATCAGGGGAAAAAGCCCCTTCTTGTGGCCGCCGATACCTTCCGGGCCGCCGCCATCGAGCAGCTTCAGGA
>JAGDVW010000047.1:5594-8089 GCA_023255835.1 Candidatus Acetothermia bacterium | reverse complement strand
GAGAACGGGCAAAAGGAGAACAGCGCGCATCAAGCGAGGCAAACGGCCAAAGATCCCGCGGTTCATGATCCTCTCCTTTTTGGGTGTTCCGGGCCATCTGCGGGGCGAGGTTGAAACCTAGTCCCGTAGCGGGAACGACCCAGGTGGCGGGGCCCGTTTACAACAGGACCGCCGCCATATTCATATATTGCAATACCGAAATATGGCCGTCAAGGAGAACCCCCGGGACATCCGTCACCCTTGCCGGCCACGTCCGCCAGGGTCGTGTTCGCCAGGTACGCGTGCACCGCCTTCCGCACCTCTTCCAAAAGGCCCCCGAACACGCATTTTTCGGAGATACACACAGGGGAGGCGAAAACGCAGCGATCCCGCCGAAGTTCTCCCTCGAAGACCTCGTAGATCTCCAGGAGACGGATCTCCTCCGCTGGACGGGCCAGGAAATAGCCGCCGGCCGGCCCCCGCTTGGCCTCCACCAGATTCGCCCGGGCCAAAATGCCCATGACCTTGGCCACATGGGCCCCGGAGGCCCGAAGCCTTCGCGCGATCTCCGCAACGGAAAGGGGACCTTCCGCCTCCGCAAGGAGAACCATGGCGTGCAAAGCCAACGCCGCCGCCTCCGACATCCGCACCAGCTCCGCCAGGGCTCTCACCCCCCGGAAAGGAGCCGGGCGGCTTCCTCCGCCAAAAGGGGCTCCACGATCAAATCCAAATCCCCCTCGAGGATGTCCTCCAGGCGATAAACGGTGAGATCGATGCGGTGATCGGTAACCCGGTTCTGGGGAAAGTTATAGGTCCGGATCTTTTCGGAGCGCTCCCCCGTCCCGATCTGGCGCCGCCTCTTTTCCCGAAGCTCCGCCTCCTTCTTTTGCTCCTCAAGCTCCCGGAGCTTTGTCCGCAAAACCCGCATGGCGAGCTCCTTATTCCGGTGCTGGGAGCGCTCCTCCTGACAGGTGACGACGATCCCAGTGGGGATGTGGGTGATGCGCACGGCCGTCTCGTTCTTCTGCATGTGCTGACCCCCAGGGCCGGAGGAGCGGAAGGTCTCGATCCGAAGATCCTCGGGCTTGATCTCCACCTCCACCTCCTCCGCTTCAGGGAGGACAGCCACGGTGGCGGTGGAGGTGTGGATGCGGCCGGAGGCCTCGGTTTCGGGAACCCGCTGCACCCGATGAACCCCGGATTCGTAACGGAAAAGGCCATAGGCGCCGGGGCCTTCCACGGCGAACACGATCTCTTTGTAGCCCCCAAGGTCGGTGGGATGGGAATCAAGTATCCGCACGTTGAAACCCTTCTTTTCCGCGTATTTGGTGTACATGCGGAAGAGGTCGGCGGCGAAGAGGGCGGCCTCCTCCCCACCGGCGCCGGCCCGGATCTCCACGATGGCGTTTTTGTGATCATCGGGATGGGGCGGGACCAGAAGCCTCCGCAATTCCTGGGCCACCTTCTCTGCCCGCTCCCTATCGCGCTCGAGTTCCTCCCGCAAAGCCCTCTCCAGTTCGGGGTCGCTTCCCTCGCTCAAAAGCTGCTCTTCTTCCGCGATGTTCTGCAATATTCGGCGGAGTTCCTCCCCTTTTTCCACGACGAGGCGCAGGCGGTTATAGCGCCGGGAAAGCTCGGGGAAATCCGGCCTCGAAGGCGCAGAAGGGTCGGAGAGGACCTTCTCCAATTCCCGCGCTTCCCGCTCAACCTCCGCCACTTTGGCCAAAAGTTTTTCCATCGAAAAAGCGTACCAAAGAAATTTTCTTAGGACTAGCGGCCCAGGCGGCGCAGGCCCGAGGGCCCAGCCACGAAAACCTCGTCCACAAGGCCCAAGAAAAGGCCATGGCCGAGGATCCCCGCGCGGAGGCCGAGTTCCCTCGCCAAGCCCTCCAAATCCTCGATCGGACCAAAAAAGCAGTCAAGAACATAATTCCCCTGGTCGGTGAGGAAAGGGGAGCCATCGGGATCGACCCGGAGCTTCACTTTCGCGCCCAAACTTTGAAGGAAACGGAGCTGTGTGCGCCAGCCGAAGGGGAGGACCTCCACGGGGACCGCGGCCTTCGTGCCGAGCCTCGGGGAGAGTTTTGTTGCATCGGCAACAATGACTTCAAATTTTGTGGCTTGGGCCACGATTTTCTCCCGCAGCATGGCCCCTCCCCCGCCTTTTATCACGTTGAGCTTTGGATCGATCTCGTCCGCCCCATCGATGGTGAGGTCCAGCTCGGGATGCTCCTCCAGCGTGGTGAGGGGTATCCCCAGGGCCTCCGCTTCCTCCGCCACTTTTTTCGAGCAGGGAACTCCTTTTATGTCCCAAAGTTTCCCCGCTCGCAGGAGTTCCGCGATTTTTAGGAG
Organism: Candidatus Acetothermia bacterium; assembly: GCA_023255835.1. Classification (GTDB taxonomy): domain Bacteria; phylum Bipolaricaulota; class Bipolaricaulia; order Bipolaricaulales; family Bipolaricaulaceae; genus DTER01. The sequence continues at coordinate 5,758 of JAGDVW010000047.1, read as the reverse complement.
GGCGTAGCGGGCGGTGGAACCATGGCCCAGCCCGAGGACCATCCCCGGCCGCACCAACTCCACCGCCGCCTCGGCAGCCTCCCTCTTCCAGCGTTCCACCTCGCCCATCGCTCTCCTTTCCCCTAAGATTGGATGGAGGCAACGATGAGCATCCGCAACCTCGA
>JAGDVW010000047.1:0-5494 GCA_023255835.1 Candidatus Acetothermia bacterium | reverse complement strand
GTCGTTGGCGCCAGCAATAACCCGGCGAGCGTTGGTTACACGGTGCTAAAGAATTTGATCGGCTCGGGCTTTTCCGGGGTGGTCTATCCGGTCAATCCCCGCTACGAGGCGGTTCAAGGGATCCACGCTTATCCCGACGTGAAAAGCCTTCCCCGTACCCCGGATTTGGCCATCATTTGCACCCCGGCGGCCACGGTGCCCGACATTTTGGAGCAGTGCGGGGAGGCCGGGATCCTGGGGGTGATCATCATCTCCGCGGGTTTCAAGGAGGCCGGGGAGGAAGGCCGGAGGCTTGAGGCGCGCCTTAGGGAGACGATCCAAAAGTACGAGGGGATGCGGGTCATCGGCCCAAACTGCTTGGGTGTTATCGTCCCCTCCCTTCGCCTCAACGCCAGCTTCGCCGCGGCCATGCCACCCGATGGCCACGTGGCCTTCATCTCCCAATCCGGGGCCCTCTGCACATCCGTCTTGGACTGGGCGTTGGAGGAAGGGATCGGCTTTTCCTACTTCGTCTCCATCGGGAACATGGTGGACGTCACCTTCGGGGACCTCATCGACTATTTCGGCGAGGACGAGCGGACGAGGTCCATCATCCTTTATGTGGAGTCCATCACTGAAGCCCGGCGGTTCATGTCCGCGGCCCGCGCCTTTTCCCGGACCAAACCCATCGTGGTTTATAAGGCCGGGCGGTTTGCGGAGTCCGCCCGGGCCGCAAGCTCCCATACCGGGGCCATGGCCGGGGAGGACGCCGTCTACGATGCGGCGTTCCGGCGGGCCGGCGCAGTGCGGGTCTACGAGATCGGCGAGATCTTCGACACCGCGGAGTTGTTGGCCCGGGTGCGGCCGCCCCTGGGGCCCCGGCTCGCCATCGTCACCAACGCCGGGGGCCCCGGGGTCATGGCCACCGACGCCCTCATCGCCCGCCATGGCCAGCTTGCCGAACTCTCCCCGGAAACCATGGGAAAGCTCAACAAAATCCTCCCACCGTTCTGGTCCCACGGGGACCCCGTGGACGTCCTAGGAGACGCCTCGCCCGAGCGCTATGCCCAAGCCCTGGAGGTGGTGCTCAGCGATCCTGGGGTGGACGCAGTTTTGGTGATCCTCACCCCTCAGGCCATGACCGATTGCACGGGCACTGCCCGGGCCGTTTCCGAGGTGGCCAAAAAGCATCCCAAACCAGTTTTGGCCGCCTGGATGGGAGGAACCGCTGTCCAGGAGGGAATCCGCATCCTGAACCAAGCGGGCATCCCCACCTACCTCACCCCCGACCAGGCCGTGCAGGCCTTCATGCACCTTGTGGACTACGGGAGAAACTTGGACCTCCTTTATCAAACCCCGCGGGAGATCCCCGTGGAGTTCGCGGTGGACCGGAAGAAGATCCGGGAGGATTTCCTCCCCATTTTCCGCAAGGAAAGGATCCTGGGGGAGCGCGATTCCAAGGCCCTCCTCTCCGCTTATGGGATCCCGGTGACCATGCCGGAGCTCGCCCAAAACGAGGACGAGGCCGTGGAGCTCGCTAAAAAGCTGGGGTTCCCGGTGGTCCTGAAGATCCAGTCCCCTGATATCACCCACAAGACGGATGTGGGCGGGGTGATGGTGGGGATCCTCACCGAGGAGGGGGTACGGCAAGCATTCCGGCAGATCCTCGCCAACGCTCAAGAGAAGGCACCGAAGGCGCGGATCGAGGGGGTGACGGTGCAAAGGATGGTCTCCACCGCCCGCGGGGTGGAGATGATCCTCGGGGCCAAGAAGGATCCGACTTTCGGGGCCGTGCTCATGGTCGGGGCGGGCGGGGTCACCGCCGAAGTTTTGCGGGATCGGGCCTTGGGCCTTCCACCCCTGAACGAGCGCCTGGCCACCCATCTTTTGGAATCGCTTCGGATCTGGCCCCTTCTTCAGGGCTTTCGGGGCCGGCCCCGCATGAACGTGGAAAAACTCCTCGAGGTCATCATGCGCTTTTCCTACCTCGTCGCGGACTTTCCGGAGATCCAGGAAATCGACGTGAACCCTCTTGTGGTGACACCCGAGGAGGTGGTGGCCCTGGATGCGCGGGTGGTGGTGGAGGAAGAGGCTCTGAAGAGGGAGCCCCGGCCCTACAGCCACCTGGTGATCCGCCCCTATCCCGAGGGGTATGAACGCTGGGTCACCCTCAAGGACGGGACCAAGGTCCTCCTCCGGCCCATCCGCCCTGAAGATGAGCCCCTTTGGCACGAGATGTTGGCCATCTCCTCCCGGGAGTCCATCCGCTTCCGTTTTCGCTATATCTTCAAGGAGACCACGCACCAAATGGCCATCCCTTACTGTTTCATCGACTACGACCGGGAGATGGCCATCGTGGGCATCGTGGAGGAGGACGGGAGAAAACGGATGATCGGGGTGGGCCGGCTCATTTCTGACCCGGACCGGGTGAACGCGGAATACGCGGTGTTCGTGGCCGATCCCTGGCAGAACAAGGGCCTAGGGGGAATCCTCACCGATTACGCCTTGGAGATCGCCAAAAGCTGGGGGATCCGCAAGGTCACGGCGGAGACCACGCCGGACAACATCCGGATGATCCGGATCTTCGAAAAGCGCGGGTTCAATCTTTCCTACAAAATGGAAGAGGGGGTAATTCTCGCCACCCTCTCCATGGAATAAAAAGGGGCGAGTTTTCCTCGCCCCTTCCCCCTGTTTTTCTAGCGTTTGGGCACCGCAACCCTTTCGCCCACAGGAAGAACGATTTTCCCGTGTACGGTGTTGATGAGGATCGCTGCCGACGAATACCAGGCGATCAGGGCGCACAGCAAGCCCTCAAACCCGGCGATGGTGCGCACCACCGGCACGAACTCCCCGATCCCCAAAAGGAAAAAGAGGATCGTGAGCGTAATGAAAATCCAGGTGATGGCGCGCGGGAGCTTCAAGGAAGCCACAGTAGCGTAAGCGGTGAAGATCCCCCAGGCAAAGAGGACCACGGCCACCCCAGAGGGCGGCACCTCGGGAGCGATCCCGGCCCAGCGAAGGAAAAAGTAGCTGGCAAGCCCGAGCCAAAAGGCTCCGTAGGAGCTGAAGCATGTGCCGCCGAAGGTGTCACCGCGGCGGATGTCCCACATCCCCGCAAGAAGCTGGGCCAGCCCTCCGTAAAACATGGCCACGGGCATGACCAAGCCCAGGGTTTCCGCCGAAACCAGCCCAGCGTTAACAAGGTTCAAAATGAAGGTGGAAAGGGCAAAGCCACCAAGACCCAAAGGAGCAGGATTGGCTAGCTTGTTCTCCGTCATCGATCCTCCTTTCTGGAAAATGGGCTAGCCTTTGTAACCCACGATCCTTTTGAGCTCCTCCACGCTCTCGGGGTTGCGGAGGGTGGTGATGTCGCCCACCGGCTCCCCCCGCACCAGGGCCTTGAGGATCCGGCGCATGATCTTCCCGGAGCGGGTTTTCGGCACATCCTCCACGAAGTAGATGTCCGCGGGCCGGGCCGTGGGCCCGATGTACTTGTCCACCGTTTTGATGAGCTCCTTTTTGAGCTCCTCCGAGGGCTGGGCCCCGGCCTTGAGGAGAACAAAGGCCACCGGGACCTCGCCCTTCACTTCGTCGGGCCGGGAGACCACGGCCACCTCGGAGACCAAGGGGTGCTGGGAGAGGGCGTCCTCCACCTCGGCCGTGGCCAAGCGGTGCCCGGCCACGTTCATCACGTCGTCCACCCTTCCGGTGATGCGGATGTTGCCCATCTCGTCCATGCGGGCCCCATCTTTGGTGAAATAGAGCCTGGGCCCAAACTCCCCGAAATAGGTGGCCCGGAATTTCTCGGGATCGCCGTAAAGGCCGCGCAGGAGGCTTGGAGGGAAGGGCGGCTCCAACACGAGGTAACCGCCCTCACCGGTCTTAACCGGCTGGCCTCCGGCGTCCACGATCCTGGCGCGGATCCCGGGGAAAGGCCTCCCGGCCACAGTGGGGATGAACGGGCCGATCCCCGGCAAAGCTTCCACACAGGTGGCGCCGGTCTCCGTCTGCCACCAGGTGTCGATGATGGGGCAGCGCTCCCCGCCGATGAGCTTGAAGTACCAAAGCCAGGCCTCCTCGTTGATGGGCTCGCCCACCGTCCCCAACACCCGGAGGGAGGAAAGGTCGTACTTTTTCGGCCACTCCTCGCCCCATTTCACGTGCATGCGGATGGCCGTGGGCGCGGTGTAGTACACGGTGACCTTGTGTTTTTCGATGATCTGCCACATCCGGCCGAAATCCGGGTAATCGGGGGAGCCCTCATAAACCACGGTGGCCACCCCGTTCATGAGGGGGCCGTAGTTGAGATAAGAGTGGCCGGTGATCCAGCCCACGTCGGCGGTGCAGAAGTGCACATCGTCCTCATGGAGGTTGAAGTCCCATTTGGCCGTGATGTAGACCTGGACAGCATAGCCACCGGTGGTGTGCATGACACCCTTAGGTTTCCCGGTGGTCCCGGAGGTGTAGAGGATGAAAGCGAGGTCCTCGCTATCCAGGGGCTCGGCTGGGCAGAAGTCCTTTTCGCCCTTCACCAGCTCGTGGTACCAAAGATCCCGGCCGGGGTGCATGGGGATTTGATGGCCGGTGCGGCGGACCACAATGACCTTCTCCACCTTGGTCCCGGCCAAGGCCTGGTCCGCCTGGGGCTTTAAGTCGATGAGTTTTCCGCGGCGATAGTAACCGTCGGCGGTGATGAGGAGGCGGGCCCCGGAGTCCAAAAGCCGGTCGCGCAGGGCCTCCGCGGAAAAAGCGGAGAAGACCACGGTGTGGACGGCTCCGATGCGGACACAGGCCTGCATGGCGATCACCGCCTCGGGGATCATGGGGAGGTAAATCCCCACCCGATCGCCTTTCTTTATCCCCAGACGTTTCAGGGCGTTGGCCAGCCGCGAGACCTCCGCCAAAAGGTCCTTGTAGGTGAGGATGCGGTTGGGCTCATCCGGCGGCTCGGGCTCCCAAATGAGGGCCACCTTATCGCCTTTGCCATCCTCCACGTGCCGATCGAGGGAGTTGTAGGAGAGGTTGAGCTTTCCGCCCACAAACCACTTGTAGGCGTAGGGCTCGTCGATATAGGTCTCCTTCCATTTTTCGAACCAGACGATTTCCTCGGCCCGTTTGGCCCAGAAGGCCACAGGGTCCGCTGCCGCCTCTTCATAGATCTTGGGATCGGAAACCCAAGCCCGTTCCCTCATCGCATCGTTTGGCCAGTACCAGTTCTCCCGTTTGGGATCGGGGACGACCCAACGCGTCACCGTTTCCTCCTTTCCTCCGAGAAGACTACCAAAGATGGTAGCCCAGAGTGTTCCAATCTCAAGGGCCCAAATTGGCTTTGGAATCCTGCGCAATGCGTCAGGCAGACTCTGGCAACCTTGCTTGGCCCCCTTCGCGGGTCCGCGATATGGCTCTTTTATACTGGCCAAACGCATGCTTCCTGATACACGCCATGAAAAATCTCGGGGGAGCTAGAGGCCGAGCGGGCTTCTGAACAGCTGATGGCCTGAAAGAGTTACAGCCC
>JAGDVW010000081.1:7817-8930 GCA_023255835.1 Candidatus Acetothermia bacterium | reverse complement strand
CAGGGGTGGTGCATTTCAGCCGCGGGGTAAACTACTGGACCCACCTCAAGGAGATCCTTCAAGCCCGCTACGTTCAGATCCTTTCCTTGGGGATTTTAGCGATCCTCCTCGCCCTCATCTACGCCCTTTCCCCCTGGTACACGATCCTCATGCTCAGCCCCCTTTTCATCGTGCAGATCTCTTTGCGCGAACATATGAAGCTCCAGCGCCAAGCCCATTTGGCCTTCGAAAAAATCGCCAAAATCGTGAGTTCCCGCGACCCCTACACGGGGGTCCATTCCGAGGAGGTAGCGGAGCTCGCCGTGAAACTCGCCAAAGTTCTGAACCTTCCGGAAAAGGAGATCGCCCGGATCGACACAGCCGCCCGGGTGCACGACCTCGGCAAGATCGCCGTGCCCGATGCCATCCTCCTTAAGCCCGGCCCCCTCACCGAGGAGGAATGGAAGGTGATGAAGCAGCACCCGGTGGTGAGCGCGGAGATCCTTTCGGGATTGGAGATCTACAAGGACTGCGTGGATATCATCCGCCACGAGCACGAGCACTGGGACGGAAGCGGTTATCCCGATGGCCTGAAGGGTGAGGAGATCCCGCTTGGTTCGCGGATCATCGCCGTGGCCGATGTTTGGCACGCCCTCATCTCCGATCGCCCCTACCGCAAGGCCTACACCAAAGAGGAAGCACGGAAGATCATGAAGGATATGGCTGGAAAAGTTTTGGACCCGCGGCTTGTGGAGATTTTCCTTCAGATTTTGGAGTGATGCCCCTCCTTTGGGCAGTGCTCCTCGGCCTCCTTGCGGGGTATTTTAGGCGGGGCCGCCTCTCCCACCTCGCGGCCCTCCGCCTTCATGGGTTTTGGCTCCTCCTTCCGCCCCTCCTCATCCAGATTTTGATCTTCCCCTTGGGAGGGCGCGGGCCCATCCTTTCTTTCGGAACGCCTTATTGGCACATCGTTTCCTACCTTTTTCTCCTTGCCTTCGTTTTCCTGAACCGGGGCTACCCGGAGATCCTCCTCATGGGACTCGGCCTTTTTCTGAATTTTTTGGCCATCGTCGCCAACGGCGGGTACATGCCGGCCTCGGCGGAGGCCCTGCGAAAAGCGGGTTTGGAATCCGT
>JAGDVW010000081.1:0-7717 GCA_023255835.1 Candidatus Acetothermia bacterium | reverse complement strand
CTTGGGGATTGGCTTTATCTTCCGGCTTGGTTTCCGTTGAGCTCGGCTTTCAGCGTGGGCGACGTGATCCTGGGCTTTGGCGCTGCCCTCCTCCTTGCCCGCCGCATGGTCCATCCCTAATCCCTCCGAAACCAGCGTTCCTGTGGTACCATGGGAAGGCCGGTGTTGGTGGGAAAAGGAGGCGGATATGGACCAAAGGAAAGTCCAAAAGCTCATTGAGAACTACGGGATTCCCGGGCGTGACGCCTATGAGCTTCCTTCGAGCCCCTTACGTTTTCCCGACGGAGCACATTATCGCCTGGAGATCTCCGGGGTGGAGCGGCCCGAGGTTTTGGCGGCCGTGGTGGACGAGGCCAAAAAGCGCGATGTCCCAGTGCACCGGGTGATCTCCGTGGTCATGGGCGCCACCCTCCTCACCCGCTCCGAACTAAAGGATTTCGCGCAAATCGCGGCGGAAGCGAAGGTGGAGGTGATCCTCACCCCCGGTCCCCGCTCGGGCTGGGACACCGGGCGCCAACTCCTCACCCCCGAGGGCTCCCTTTCCGGGTTACGTTTCCGTGGGGCTGATCAAATCCGCTATGTAGTGGCCGATATTCTTCGCGCCGTGGAGCTGGGTTTCCGGGGGTTTTTGGTCCTCGACGAGGGGCTCCTTTGGCTCCTTTCCCAGATGCGGGAGCGGGGAGATCTCCCCAAGGACACGGTGTTCAAAGTTTCCATTTTCGCTGGGCATGGGAACCCCGCGGGCGCCAAGGTCCTGGAGATGCTGGGGGCCAACACCTTCAACCCCGTGGCCGATCTGGACCTTCCCGAACTCGCCGCTATCCGCCAAGCTGTGAAGATCCCCGTGGATCTGCACGTGACCCTCACCGATTCCTTCGGCGGCTTTTATCGGCTCTACGACACACCGGAGATGGTGCGGGTCTGCGCGCCTTGCTACTTCAAGATGGAGCCGGGCCCGGCCTGTGTGGTGGGCCCCGGCGCCCTCTACAAACCCTGGGTCTCCGGGAAGACCTTGGCCGACTGGGGACGGGAGAAGGTCAAACACGCGGAGATCATTCGAGAACTGGTTTCCGAAACTTTCCCCGAGGCCGTCCTTTCCGATTGGGGGCCGGCGGATCTGGCCATCCCCAAGCCGTAGAAAGGGGAAACCATGACCTTTGCGGAGCTGGTGGCCCTCCTTCAGGAGGAGGGCATACGGAAGGTGGAGTTACGGGCGGTGGACCTTTGGGGGAGGCTCCGGGGGCTCACGATCCCGGTGGAATCCCTGACGGAGGAGATGGTGCGGGAGGGAGTGGGCGTGGATGGCGGCCACTACGGTTTGGCCACGAGCGAGGAAAGCGATTGGGTCCTTCTTCCCGACCTAGACGCGGTTTATTTGGACCCGCTTGCTGATCCTCCGGCCGCCTTGATCCTTTGTGATTTGGGCCGGCCGGGCGAGGGGCCAAGCCCCCTTTCGCCCCGCAGCGTGGCCGCCGCGGCCGAACGTTTTTTGCGCGACGCCGGCATCGCCCAAGAAGCCCGCTTCTCCGTGGAACTCGAATTCTACCTCTTCGAGGAGATCCATGTGGCCGATGGTCCCCTCTCCCAAGGGGTGGAGATCATGCCCATGGAGGGCCAGGTGAACCTTTGGGGGAACGTCCTTCCCCGGAGGGGCTCAGCCTACCACGCCCAGGGAGCCGAGGATTTGGGGAAAACCGTGCGGGATAGGGTGGTGGAGATCCTCACCCGCTGGGGAATACCCGTGCGCTACCACCACCACGAAGCCGGGGGATTGGGGCAGATGGAGATCGAGCTCGGCCTTGGTGGGCTTAGGTCTGCGGGCGATTGGACCGCCCTCGCCAAAGATCTCATTTCCCGGGTGGCCGCGGATGAGGGCCTCATCGCCTGTTTCCTGCCCAAACCCCTTTACGATCAACCGGGAAACGGCCTTCACCTCCACCAGTACTTGGTGGGGCCGAGCGGGAACCTCTTTGCCGGGGAGGAGGGGCTTTCGGAGGCGGGGCTTTCCTATGTGGGCGGGCTTTTGGCCCATGGCCGGGCCCTTTCCGCCTTTGTCTCGCCCTCCACCAATTCCTATCGGCGGCTCCGGCCGGGGTTCGAAGCGCCGGTGGAGCTTTTCTTCGGGACAGCGGACCGCACCGCGGCCGTGCGCATCCCCGGCTACCTCTCGCCGGAGAAGATCCGGGTGGAATATAGACCTCCTGATCCCAGCTGCAACCCGTACTTGGCCCTGGCCGCCTGCCTCATGGCCGGGATCGACGGGATCCGCCAAGGGATCGATCCGGTGGCCCGCGGCTGGGGACCGGGAAGGAAGCGGCGGGTGCAGCTTTTGCCCCGCTCCCTGGAGGAAGCCCTGGAGGCCCTCCGCCGCGATCACGAGTTCCTCACTGTGGCCGGCGTTTTCCCCCCGGAACTCCTCGAGCTTTGGCTCGCCGGAAAAGAAAAAGAGGCCGCGGAGCTCGCCGCAAGACCCCATCCCTACGAATTCCGCTTGTACTCATGAACGCGTTTAGGCGGCGGGGCTTAGCGCTGGGAAGGATAAGGCCCGGGCCAAAGGGGATGATCACCGATGTGCCCGGGGTCCGGGTGGGGCACTGCACCCTGATCGAAGGGGAGGGAGAAAAGGCCATAAGAACCGGGGTTACGGCGATAGTCCCGCCTGGGGACCTTTACGCCGAGCCCCTCTCCGCCGGGATCTTCGTCCTCCACGGACACGGCAAGGCTTTGGGGCTTTGGCAGATCCAGGACGTGGGGGAACTGGAGACCCCGATCCTCCTCACCAACACCTTCGGCGTTTACGCCTGTGCCGAGGCCCTCCTCACCTGGACCCTCCGGCGCCATCCCCAGGCCCGCTCCATCAACCCTGTGGTCCTGGAGTGCAACGACACGCGCCTTTCGGCCAGCGAGCTTCGGCCGGTGCGGGAGGAACACGCCCTTTGGGCTTTGGAAAACGCCGCGGATGAAGTGGAGGAGGGCTGTGTTGGGGCGGGGACGGGAATGATCGCCTTCGGCTACAAATCTGGGATCGGCACGGCTTCTCGGATAGTGGATAACTACAGCGTAGGAGTCCTTGTCCTTCCCAACATGGGCCAGGCCGAGGATTTTCGTGGGCCTTGTGAGGGGGTCGCGCGGGAGGATTCCGTCGAAAGCGATTCGCGCCCGGGGGCGAGGCGGGCGGAAGGGGGTTCCCTCATCGTGGTGGTGGCCACGGATGCCCCGCTTTTCCCGGATCAGCTTTCCCGGCTTTGTCGGCGGGCGGCCCTGGGCGCGGCCCGCACCGGCGCCCCGGCCACCACGGGAAGCGGCGACTTCTTCCTCGCCTTCTCCACAACCCTGCGCTTCCCCCGCGGAAAAGAGAGGCTTTCGGGGGAGAGGATCTCCGATCGCAGTCCCCTTATGGCTGAGCTTTATCGGGCCGCGGCGGAGGCCACGGAAGAGGCCATCTATTCCGCTCTATTGGCCGCAACACCCGTGGTGGGAAGGAAGGGGGAAAGCCCGCCGATACTCCGGCTCAAGAGTCGATGATGCGGGCCCCGCGCAGGAGGCGCTCCAGTTCAGCGATGCGGCCCTCCACCAAAGCCTGCTCCTCCTTGGCCGCGTGATACTCGGCGTTCTCCGAAAGATCCCCATACTCCCGGGCCCGCCGAATTTTTTCCGCGATCTCCGGCCGCTTCACCCGGATGAGGTAATCGAGCTCCTTCTTGAGCCGCTCATAGCCTTCCCTGGTCAAAACCTTGTCCCAGTTTTGAATCTCGGCCATGACCACCTCCTCGCGGGATGCCTTTAGTTTAGTGGGGAAGGGGCTGAGCGCAAGCGGACGGGGTACCATCGGGAAAAGGAGGGACCATGGAGGAGCGGAGGAAGTTGACCATTCCTGATCTCTTGGACATGGTGGCCCGTGGGGAGAAGATCGCGTTTCTCACCGCCTACGATTATCCCACTGCTCTCTTAGAGGATCGGGCCGGGGTGGACATGATCCTGGTTGGGGATTCCGCGGCCATGTGCATGCTCGGCCACAAAACCACTCTTCCCGCCAAGATGGACTTCATGGTGGAGATCACCGCGGCCGTTTCCCGGGCGGTAACGCGGGCCTTCGTGGTGGGCGACATGCCCTACATGTCCTACCAGCCCTCGAACGAGCTGGCCATAAAAAACGCGGGGAGGTTCATCGCCGAAGGTGGGGCGGATGCGGTGAAGCTGGAGGGCGGGGCGCGCATGGCCGAACGGGTGGAGGCCATTGTTCGGGCAGGGATCCCCGTGATGGGCCACATCGGCCTCACTCCCCAAGCGGCGAGCCTCATCGGCGGCCTCAAAGCCCAAGGGAGGAGCGCCCAAACCGCAAAACAGCTCATCGAGGACGCAAAGGTGCTGGAGGAAGCTGGAGCGTTCGCCATCCTCCTTGAGGCCATTCCCGCCCGGGTGGCGGAACTCATCGTAAAGCGCGCAAAGATCCCCATCCTCGGGATCGGTTCAGGCCCGGCCTGCCACGGACAGCTCCTCATCGTCCACGACATCCTCGGACTTTTTGAGGCCTTCACCCCCAAATTCGTCAAACGCTACGCGAATGTGGCGAGCGTCATGCATCAAGCCTTCGCGGACTATGTGCGCGAGGTGAAGGAGGGGAAATTCCCCGGCCCGGAGCACACCTACAAAATCCCCCAAGAGGAATGGGAAACCCTCAAAAAACTCCTGGGCGAGGGTTAGCGCCGGCGTTCCTCCCGCCAGATATCGCCCACGTCGTGGTAGCCCCGTTCCTCCCAGTACCCGCGCTTGAGCTCCGCCGAAAACTCCAGAGCCACGAGGTATTTGGCGCTTTTGTAGGCGTAAAGGGAGGGGACGATAAGGCGCAGGGGCCAGCCGTGTTCCCAGGGAAGAGGTTCGCCGTTGAGGGAAAAGGCGAGGATCGTGTCCGGGCGGGCGAAATAGGGAAAGGGCAGGTTTGTGGTGTAGCCATCGCGGCCATGGGCCAAAACCCACTGCACCGCGGGCTCGGGCTGAACGAGGTAGAGGATGGCGCTCGCGGGAACCCCCTCCCAAAGGAGATCGGGAACGCCCCAGCCCTCCACACAGTGGAAATCCGCACGAACCTGAAGCCTCGGGAGCTTTTGCAGATCCTCCCAGGAAAGATCCTGGGGATTGCGCACCTGCCCAAATAAGCGGAGGCGAAAGTCCTCAAGTTTCAACGGGGGAACGGAAGCGATGTCGTATACGATCAAATCCTCCCGAAAACTTTGCCCAGGGGGAATCCTCTTTTCCGGCATGGGGCCTCCTCAGGGGAGATGGGGCTTGGGGGCGAGGGCTTTTTCGGACTGGGAGGAAAGCCAGCGGCAGAAGGCGTCCAGTCTTTCCGCGGCGGCCTGAAGGAGGAGCTCTCCTTTCTCCACCGTGGCCCGAGAGGGGTCGCCCGTGGCCCCGCTTTCGGAAAAATCAATGGTATCGAAGCCTACATCTATCCCCTCCACCTTTTTGCCCCATTCCGGAGCGCCTTTGGCCAGGGCCTCGCCGTAACGCTCGGGGCGCACGAGCTCGGGAGCGATGGCCAATACCACCGCCGTCTCCATTTCCGCGGCATGGGATCCACCGGTCTCGATCACCTTGGCGATGGTTTCGGCGATGGCCCGCCACCACACGTAGACGAAGGCGTAGATCCCCTCCTGGCGGAGCCGCCGGGCCGCGTCCTCCAAAGCCGCGGTGTTGCCCCCATGCCCGTTCACGAAAACCAACCGCCGAAGGCCATGGAACGCCAAAGCCCGGGCGATCCCCATCACATAGTCCCGTAGCACCTCTGGCGGAACCCAAATGGTCCCCCAGAACTGCCGGTGGTGTTCGGAGACGCCCACAGGGACGGTGGGGAGGACCAGCCAACCGCCCTTTTTCCCGGCGCGGCGGGCGATCTCCTGGGCCGTCAGCCAGTCCGTGCCCAGAGGAAGATGAGGACCGTGCTGCTCCGTGGATCCCACGGGAAGAAGGGCCACCCGCGCCTGGTGCAAGGCCTCCCGCGCCTCCGCCCAGCTCATCCGCGCAAGTTCCATCGCTTCTCCTCCTTTTCTCCAAAACCTTTGCCTAAGCTTCCTCCGCGTGCTATTCTCAAGGGCCTAAGTCTAAGGAGGGAAAATGCGCAAGGCAATAGGCCTTCTTTTGGCGTTCTGCCTCTTGGGGTTGGCCCAGGAACGCGGGCCAATCCTCATCCGTTCGGACCTCGATTTCACCGGGGAAAACGGGGTGATCGCGGGCTCGGGCACCCCGGAGGATCCCTACCTCATCGCCGGCTGGACGATCACCGCTTCCAAGGACGCTCCTTACGGGATCTACGTGGAGAACACAAGCAAACCCTTTGTGATCCGGGGCTGCATTGTGATCGGCGCGCAAGATCCCAAGGGCGCGGCCATGGCCCTGGTCAACGTGCAAAATGGGGTGGTGGAGGACTGCGTCATCCGCGATAGCCTGAACGGCATCATCATCCAATCCTCCCAAAACCTCGTTTTGCGCGACAATTTCCTGGCTGTAAGCGGCGTAGGACTCCAGGTCCTTGGGACCTCCCTTCAGCACTACAACCACGTGATCGAGGCCACAAACTCCGTGAACGGAAAGCCCGTGTATTATTTCGTTGGGCTTTCCGACACCACCTTGTCCGATCTCGATGCCGGCCACATCACCCTGGCCGGGGCCAAGAACGTGGTGGTGCGGGGAGCGAAGATCGACCAAACCGACGGGATAAACGTGGCCTTCTCCGAGAACGTGCGCCTCGAGGCCGCGGACATTTCCCGGCCCCGCGGAAATGGGATCACCATCCTCTCTTCGCCCAACACCGTGGTGCGCGATTCCCCAAGGATCGCGAACTCCAAAAACGCGGGGATCGCCGTGATCCTCTCCGACGATGTGCGGGTGGAGAACTGTGGGATCTATGCCAACCTCGTGGGGATTTATGTGAACGCCTCCGATCGGTTCCTCGCTGAGAACAACGCGTTCGCCGCCGGCCCCGTCGGGATCCAAATCACCGGGGCCTCCCGCGAACCGGTGATCCGCAAGAATCTTTTTTATCAGAACTCCTACGGGGTCAAAATCGAGTCCGCCCTGGGCCCGCGGGTGGAAGCTTGCTCCCTTTGGCAGGGGGATGTGGGGGTTTTCCTGGAACGGGACACCAAATATGCCCAGGTGAGCCAAAACTCCATCGTCGCCTATGGCTATGGGATCTCCAACTTCGGCTCCCAAGGGATAATCGAGCTCAACCACATCACCCGGGCCAATATCGGGATCATCTTCGAGGAGGCTTATCAGGAGGCCTTTCCCACCGGCAACATCGTGAGGCACAACCTGATCTACCGTTCCAACGATGGCTTTTACTTCGGCCACGAAAGCCGGGAGAACCGAATCTACGAAAACCTCGTCTGGAACTGTCAGCGTTGGGCTCGGGATTTCGGGCAAAACCTCTGGGCCCCCCATGGCCGGGGAAACTGGTACTCCAACTACCAAGGAACCGATGCCAATGGAGATGGGATCGGCGATAGCCCCATCAATTTCACCGGAGGCGGCTCCGATCCGGCCCCCCTCCTCTCGCGAGATGTGCTTCCTAAGCTTCCCGGGGTTCTGGGGACCATGGAGAAAAAGGTGGCGCTCCTAACCGATGGCGCTGGGCAGACCCTGCGCCTTTCCGTCCTCATCGCCGATGAGGCCCACGAGCGGTTCATCGGGTTCATGGGGGTGCCGCCGGAGCTCG
>JAGDVW010000032.1:7376-9067 GCA_023255835.1 Candidatus Acetothermia bacterium | reverse complement strand
CCCCTTCGGTAACAATTTCAATGAGTCAATTCGTGAGCTTGATCAACACAGTGTAGAGGATGTATTATGGTAAATGATGCAGGTTGAAGCGGAGGAAAAATGTGGTTAAGACCCCTAACCACTTTGGTTTGGTTGGAGTTCCTTTGGTATCGGGGATATCCTCTTCGTTTTTTAAACTTGGTATTATTACCCGGTTTAATGGTCGCTCCATACCTCCTGTTTGCCCAGCTTTATGGAGCTGACGAAGGTTTCCGATCTTCCGTCGCCGTGGGTTTGATATTTTGGTTTTGGCTGTCTAACTTCCTTTGGGAAGTCGGCTATGGTTTGGAAAACGATTTGGAAGCGGGAACTCTCGAATCTCTTCTTGTCGCTCCGGTTTCTGTGCCCCTTATTCTTTCGGCGAAAGCCATAGCGTGCATTTTAAACAATTTATTCGTCACGGTTATCTTGGCCGGCTGGTTTTATTTGTTTACTTTTTCTATGGATCTTCCTTGGTTTGGACTCATTGGACTTGCCATCTTAAGTAGCTTTTCCTTGCTCGGTTTTGTGATGATCTTGGCCGGCTCAGTGCTTTTATTGAAAAGATCAGAAAGCATAGGTGCGGTTCTGCAAACAGTCCTTGGGCTTCTTTCTGGTGCCACTGCCCCTCCTCGTTTGTTCCCCCTGCCCATCCGGGTAATGTCAGGCCTAATTCCATTGACTTACGGAATAGCAGCGGTGCGGCTCATATTGCAAGGACAACGCGTAGGGCTTCCCATAGTTTTGCTTATGGTCACGGGAACGTTTTACGCGCTGATAGGCCATGTTTTCATGAGACGCGCGGAGAAACGAGTGAAAACCATGGGAACGACGGGTGAGTTCTAAAATGCGCCCAACTCTCGTATTTTTCTGGTATTCTTTAAAGTATCGGGCTCGCTACCGTGGTGATTTCGTTTGGAGTATTGTAGCTCCCGTGCTTTTCGCGCTACCCGCGATTGTTCTTGGCTATTGGGGAGAACAGTTGGGGGGCCTCCAAAGTTTCGTCGCTGCCACGGGTACTCCTCAGTATGTCTCGTACGTCCTCCTTGGGGCACTGTACTGGAACTTTGTGGAAGGGGCATGGTCTGTAGCATATTCCCTGCACAGCGCGATGCGTTCTGGGGTGCTGGAGTCCATTTTTGTCACCAAACTATCACATTTGGGAATGATCCTAGCTTGGTCAGGAGCACGCCTGCTTGGGACCACGATGCATTCAGCCCTTGCCATTGCTCTCCTGATCGGTTTGGCTGGATGGCCCGGAGGAGTAGTAATTGGTCAAATTGCGCTTGTGCTGGCTCTCTCCCTCCTTGGTTCCTATGGCCTTTCCTTCATCCTCTTCGGCCTCACCTTGCGGTTTAGGGACGCGGACAGCCTTTTGTACACTGTAAGTAACATAGCTCCGCTTCTCGGTGGGGTATTCTTCCCCATCTACATTCTGCCGAGTTTCATGCGTCCATTTTCCCTGGCGTTCCCGTTCACTTATGGCCTGGATGCCCTGCGTGCCCTGTGGCTAAGGGGAAGATCGATCCTTCCTCTGCCTGACCAGCTTGCGCTGCTTGGCGCACTAGCTGTTGCCTACCTTGTTTTGGGGTGGTGGTCCATGAAACATTTCGAGCTATTGTCGCGTCGCCATGGTCTGGAGGGCTTTTAACCACAGGCCCGCCAGCCCCGAT
>JAGDVW010000032.1:0-7276 GCA_023255835.1 Candidatus Acetothermia bacterium | reverse complement strand
TCCGCCGGGAAATCCCTGCTCTCCAGGGGATCGACCTCCAAGTGCACCAGGGGGAATTCGTGGGGCTTCTTGGCCCTAACGGCGCGGGGAAGACCACCCTTCTCAAAATCGTGGCCACCCTTCTCCTCCCCACCCGGGGCGAGGTCCGGGTGAATGGGCTCGATGCCCTGAGGTACCCAGGCAAGGTTCGCCCCCTTTTGGGTGTGGTTCTGGCTGGGGAACGCACCCTGTACTGGAAGCTCACGGCGCGAGAGAACCTCCTCCTTTTCGCTGGCCTCTATAACCTCCCAAGGAAGAGGGCACGAAAAAGGGCCGATGAACTCCTTGAACTCGTTGGCCTCTCAGAGTTTGCGGACGTCACGGTTGAGAAATTTTCCACCGGGATGCGCAAGAGGCTGGCCATCGCCAAGGCCCTCGTGCACCAACCACCGGTGCTCATCCTCGACGAACCCACCGCTGGGCTTGATCCTCACGGGGTCGAGGAGGTGTGGCGGGTTCTTTTGGCCCTACGGGAAGAAGGCACCACTGTCCTCATGGCCACCCACAACATGCTGGAGGCTGAGCGCATCCCCACCAGGCTTCTCATAATTGACGCCGGGAAAATTTTGGCCGACGGGACAGCCGCGGAAATCGTGGCCAAATCCGGGGCAAAAAGCGTGGCCCTCATCACTTTGGATTCCCAGCCAGCCCTTACCGGGGCTCCATCCCTTCGGGCCAACGAGGATGGCACATGGTTGATTTCCGTCCCCCTCGAGGATCTTCCTGTCCATCTTTCCGCGCTCCAGGCACAAGGAAGGCGGATCCTAAACGTGGAGATCCGGGAATCCCGCCTTTGGCAGGCCTTTTTGCGCCTCACCGGCCGACCGTTTGACGACCTTCCCCCTCAAAAGGAGGAGGAATGAGGGCCATCTGGGCCTTGATCCGAAAGGAGCTCCTTTATCTTCGCGCATATCCCCTGGATTTCGCAAACTATGCGATCTCCCCGGCCTTCATCGTCGCGCCCTACATCTTTTTCGCCAAGCTTTTCGGCTTTAGCCACGAACTTTTGGATTCCGTGGCGGTTGGACTTCTTTTGTGGTATTGGCTTTCCACCTTGCTTGGAGCGGTGGCGTTGGGTCTGGAAGAGGACATGGAGGAGGGGATTTTTGAGACCCTTGTTGTGCACCCCATCACCATTTTTCACCTCCTTTTGGCCAAAGCCGTGGTAATGGTGCTGGAAAACCTATACATCACGGGCACAATGCTGGCCTGGTTCTTTTTCTTTGGGGTTCCTCTACGGCTTCCTTGGTGGCAATTTTGGGGGATCGTCGTTCTCAGCGGATTCGGCTTGGCCGGATTCATGTTGGCCTTAGCGGCGGTGGCGCTTATTTATAAGAAGCCGTTTGTGCTTTATGACCTTGTGCAGTGGGGGTTGGGCGCCCTTTCCGGGGTAACCAGGCCCAGCCGGGATCTGCCCCGCGCCCTTTGGCTCCTCTCCCGGGCCATCCCCCTCTCCTACGGGATCGAAGCCGCCCGCGCCACAATCCTCGGTCGCCCCGTCGAGGGGATTCCCATCCTACTCGCTCTTGGCCTCCTCTACTTTTTCCTTGGCAAGGCGCTTTTGGTGGCCGCGGAGCGGCGCATGAGGGCCGCAGGAACCACAGGGGAGTTCTGATGCGCCCGGCGTGGAACCTGTTTTTGTATTCCTGGAAAATACTGTTTCGGTACGGGTTTTACCGCTGGTCCCTGGTTTTTCCGGTGGCCATCGCCCTGCCCGCTGTTCTCCTTGGCTTTTGGGGCAAGGATTTGGGCCTGGCCACGGAGTTTCTGAATCGGACAGGCACGGCCAATTATCTCGGCTATGCCTTGCTTGGCGCCCTGTATTGGAACTTCGTGGAGGTCATTTGGTCCATCGCGTTTTCGTTGGAGCGAGCCATGCGGCAGGGAGTTTTGGAGTCCCTTCTTTGCACGCGGATTTCGCGCCTGGGTTTGATCCTGGGCTGGTCTGGGGCGCGCCTGGCTGGGGAAATTCTGCCCTCTGCTTTCGTTCTTGCCGTCTTCCTCGCCCTCTCCGGCGTTCCCCCATGGCCCCGTTGGGCCCTGGCCATCCTTGTTTGGTTGGTCTCTTTGGCCGCTTCCTATGGTTTCGCCTTCCTTCTTTTTGGCTTAACCTTGCGCTTTAGAGACGCGGACTCCATCGTGCAGATTTTGGGAAACAGCGCGCCCCTTTTGGGCGGGGTCTTCTTCTCCGTGGCCTTTCTGCCTCAGCCGCTGCGGGCTTTGTCCCTGGCTTTTCCCTTCACTTATGGGGTGGATGCCCTGCGGGCCCTCTGGCTTGGAACAAAGTCCTTTTTCCCCTTGCCCCACGAGCTTGGGCTCCTTGGCCTTTTGGCCGTCGGGTACCTCGCCTTGGGCTGGTGGGCCCTTCTCCGTTTTGAGCGCCTGGCCCGCCACCACGGCCTGGAAGGCTTTTAAAAAGGCCGCAAATTGAGAGGAGTGCGCCCGGCAGGACTCGAACCTGCGGCCTGCCGCTTAGGAAGCGGCCGCTCTGTCCTACTGAGCTACGGGCGCAGCCAAAACTATCTTATCCCCCGGATATTTCGCCCGCCACCCTAGGATCCCAGGAAAATCAGCTCCGGCTGGGTGCAGATCGTGCCGCGGAGTTTGCCCTGCAAATAACGGACCTCCACAGCTACGCCGGGCTCGGTCTTCCGATAAACCTCCTCGCTCACCAAAAAACGCTGGGTCTTCTTCACCCCGTTTTCCTCGACCTCCACGAGCAGGTAGTAAACCTCCTCGCTCACCCGAACCACCCGCGTTTCCGGTTTGGAGCCGGGGCAAGCCGGACAACCGCCCACCACCACCGTCTGCTCGCGTTCCACTGTCCCCACCGTTTTCCCTACCACCGTGCCAGTCAAAGTCACAAGCTCGGCCTTTGCGCAATCGGTCACGGTGAGATAACCCATCACCACCACCGTCCCCAAAAGGGCCAAAAGGAGGAAAAGATGAAACGGCTGCATGCCTTAAGGATAAGGGGGAACCCTTTCCCGTGCCAGGGAGCGGGGTAAACTTCTTGGGGAATGGAGATTTTGCAGGGTTTGACCGAGGAGCAGCGGGAGGCCGTGACCCATGGTCCAGGCCCTCTTCTCGTTTTGGCTGGCGTCGGGACGGGGAAGACCACGGTGATCGCCAGGCGCATCGCTTACCTCATAGCTGAAGGGTTCGTGAAAAGGCCGAGCCAGCTCCTTGTTTTCACCTTCTCCAACCAGGCCGCGGAGGAGATGCTCGACAGGGCCTTCGAATGGATCCGTTATGCTGCTTTGGACGCCTGGGTCGCCACTTACCATTCGGTGTGTGAGCGGATCCTCAGGGAGAACGCGCCCTTGGCCGGCCTTCCCCCGGATTTCAAGGTCCTGGACGAGTGGGACCAACGCGTGTTCCTCCTCGATCACCTCACGGAGCTTCCCCTCCGAAGGCTTCGCCCCCAGGCCCTGCGCCGTCCCCTTTCCTTCCTCTCCCCCCTCCTTTCCCTGATCCAGCGGGCTAAGGACGAGGCCATCACCCCAAAGGAATACCTCCGCTGGTGGGAGGAACATCGGCATTCCCTCTCCCCGGATGAACGGGAACTGCATCGGGAGCTAGCCGAGGTTTATCAGGTTTATCAGGAGCTCCTTTCCCAAGAAGGCCTGGTCGATTTCGGCGACTTGATTTTAAAATGCGTGGACCTTCTCCTTACCCATCCTTCGCTTCTCTCCGAATACCACGAGCGTTTCCCTTACGTTCTTGCCGACGAATTTCAGGATACGAGCCGCGCGGAGTTGCGCTTGGTCACCCTCCTCGCCGGGCATGGAAACGTGACCGTGGTCGGGGACGATGATCAGGCCATCTACGGCTTCCGGGGAGTCCCTTGGGATAATCTCCTCGCTTTCCTCCGGGCTTTCCCGGAAAGCAAAGTTGTGGTTTTGACCCACAATTTTCGGTCCACGCAGAAGATCTTGGACTGTGCGGTGCGCCTCATCCGGCAAAATGCCTATCGGCTGGAGGCTTTGTCCATTCGCGGGGAGATCCCCCATTCCATCACCAAGGATTTGCGCTCGGCGTTCGGCCCGGGTTTAGACCCTGTGCACAGGCATTTCCCCACGGTGGTGGAGGAGGCGGCTTATGTGGCGGAAAAGGCCCGGGAACTTCATGGTGAGGGCATCCCTTATGGGGAAATGGCCATCTTGTACCGGAATCGATATCGGCCGGAGCCATATCTGCGCGCGCTATCCGAGGCCGGGGTTCCCTGGACCTTGGCCGGCGGATATCGGGCCGGCCTTTTCGACCAAGAGGAAATAAAGCTCCTCATGTCCTTCCTCCGGGCCCTTGCGGATCCCCGGGACGATCAGTCCCTTTATCACCTTTTGGGCTCGCCCATCTACCGCATGGACGGCGCGGATCTCGCACACCTCACCGCCCTCTCCCAGCGGATGCACCGCCCTCTGCGGGCCCTTCTGGAGGAGGCGGTGGAGAAGGGGGGGTTATCGCCCGAGGGGTTGAGCACGGCCCGCCAAGCCCTCGCGGATCTTGGGCACTGCGAGGCGCTGGCGCGCAGCTCGCCCACAGGGCAAGTCCTCTACCACTTCCTCGCCGAGCGCACCGGATATTTGAGCCGGCTGGCCCAGGACATTTCCCCTCAGTCCCGCCGGGCCTTGGAAAACATCGCCGCGTTCTTTGAGGAAGTGGTTCGGCGCTTCGAGGAGGTGGCCCGCTACGACCGCGTCCCTTGGTTTGTGCGCTACGTGGAAGAGCTCCGGGAGCTGGGCTGGAACCCGATGGTTGGCGAGGCCGAACCCGGGATGGACGCAGTTCAAGTGATGACCTTCCACCAAGCCAAAGGGCGGGAATTCACCGCGGTTTTCCTCACCGGCCTCGTGGAGGACTTCTTCCCCGGGCGGATCCAGCGGCCCGTTTTCTCCCTCCCCAGGGACTTGGTTTTGGAGGATCTCCCTCCGGACGTGGCCCATGTGGAGGAACAGCGTCGCCTTTTTTATGTGGGGATGACCAGGGCCAAGCGTTACCTTTTCCTCCTTTCCGCCGACGATTATCGGCTGCCGGGGGAGGAGCCGCGGAAAAGGCCGGCCAAAATTTCGCGGTTTGTGGTGGAGGCGCTGGGCGAGGAAAACCTCGGGGCGCGGGCTCCCGCCACTTCCCCGCTTTTCCGCATAAGCCGGGCCGCCCAAACGCCCACCCCCGTTATCCCCGCGAAGCTTGCGGGCCCCCTTCAGCTTTCCTTCCGCCAGGTGGATGACTGGCTCACCTGTCCCCTCAAATACAAATACATCCATGTCCTGCGCGTTCCCATTCGCCTTCATCCCACCGTCATCTTGGGGAACGCCGTGCACCAGGCCATCCAAACTTACCATCTTGCTAAAAAGCAAGGGCGCAGCGTCTCTTTGCCCGAGCTTTTGGCGGTTTTCGAGCGGGCCTGGAAATCGGAGGGTTTCCTTTCCGCCGCCCACGAGGAGGAGCTCCGCCGCCACGGCCAGGAATCATTGCGCCACTTTTACGAGTTCGAGGAGGAGGAAGGCTCCCGTCCCACCTTTGTGGAGCAATTTTTCGCCTTTGAGGAGGAAGGGATCAAGGTCATCGGCTATTGGGATCGGGTGGATCGCCGTCGGGATGGAGCCTTGCTCATCGACTACAAGACTTCCGAGGTGAAGGTGGAAGCGGCGGATCGCCGGGTGCAGGAGTCTTTGCAGCTGGCGATATACACTTTGGCCTATCAGCGCATGTTCGGCGAGCTTCCAAGGGAACTACAACTTCGGTTTTTGACCCCGGGGGTGGTGGTGGGACGGGCCGAGCCCACGGAGAAAACTTTGCGTTGGGCCTGGGAGGCGATCCAAGAGGCCGCAGACGGGATCCGCCGCGAGGATTTTCAACCGAGACCCTCCTATTCCGCCTGCCACTATTGCGCGTACCGCACCATCTGCCCGGCAGCCCTGCCCCTTTAGGGCAAAACGCGTACAATCCGGGCTCGTAAGGAGGGAGGAGTGAAAAGGGAGCGGTGCGGCGAGCTCCGGGAAAAGGATATCGGACGCCGGGTGACCCTGGCCGGTTGGGTTCAGGCCGTGCGCGACTTCGGAAGCCTCACCTTTGTGGACCTCCGCGATTCCTCGGGGATCGTACAGCTCGTGTTCCGCGGGGATCCCCAGGCGCGGGAGCTCGGCCGCGAGGATGTAATCCGGGTCACGGGGAAAGTGGTGCCGCGGGAGAATCCAAACCCGAGCCTCCCCACCGGGGCCGTGGAGGTGGCCGTGGAGGACCTGGAGGTTTTGGCCAAATCCAAGCCCCTTCCGTTTCTCCCCGATGAGGAGGTCAAGGCCAGTGAGGAAACGCGCCTCCGCTACCGCTTTTTGGACCTGCGCCGGCCGCGCATGCAACGCAATTTGCGGCTCCGCCACAAGGTTTGCCTGGCCATCCGCCAGTACCTCGACTCCCAAGGGTTCATCGAGGTGGAAACGCCGATGCTCACCCGTTCCACCCCCGAGGGCGCCCGCGACTTCCTCGTCCCCAGCCGTTTGGAGCCCGGGAAGTTCTACGCCCTCCCCCAATCCCCCCAGCTCTTCAAGCAGATCCTCATCTGCTCCGGAGTGGAGCGGTACTTCCAAATCGTGCGCTGTTTTCGGGATGAGGACCTGCGGGCCGACCGCCAGCCGGAGTTCACCCAGTTAGATTTGGAGATGGCCTTTTTGGAGGACCCCGAGGAACTCTTTGCCCTCTTGGAGGGCTTAGTGGCCCACGTCTTTCGGGAAACCCTTGGTGTTGCGATCGACACGCCCTTCCCCCGCATCCCTTACGCGGAGGCCATGGCCCGTTACGGCTCGGATAAGCCGGACCTCCGTTTTGGCCTAGAGATCGTGGACCTCTCCCAGGTTTTTGCGCATTCCGGTTTTCAAGTTTTTGAAGGGGCCCTGCGGGCTGGCGGGGTGGTGCGGGGGCTTCCTGTGCCCGGCGGAGCGAGTTTTTCCCGCTCTGAGCTGGGGAAACTTGAGGAGATCGCAAAAAAGGCGGGATTGGGCGGGCTTATCTGGCTGAAAGCGGGGGATGGGCTCCAATCTCCCCTAACTAAACACGTTCCCAGCGGGGTTTTGGAGGAAGCCGCGCTTCAGGCCCAGGTTGAGCCCGGAGACCTCCTCCTTTTGGCCGCTGGGCCGGCCAAAACCGTGGCCCAAGCCTTGGGCGAGCTGCGCCTTTGGGTGGCCCGGGCGCGGGGCCTCATCCCCGCAAACCGCTGGGCCTTCGCCTGGATCGTGGA
>JAGDVW010000055.1 GCA_023255835.1 Candidatus Acetothermia bacterium | reverse complement strand
ATCTCGGGGTCACTTAGTGGGGGCCGGCCCGGCGAAGGCCCAGGGCCTGGGCCAAGGCCAGGGCCTCCCGGTACTCCCCGGAGGTGATCCGCCGGGAAAGCTCGGGATGCTCCCAGGCCCGGTGGGTGGGGTAGTACTGGGCCATGATGTTCACGTAGGTATCCGGCGAGATCTCCTCCCGGATGAAGCGGAGCACCCGCTCCGTCCCCGCCAAACCTCCCGGCAAGACCAGGTGCCGCACGATGAGCCCCCGCACGGCAATCCCGTTTTTCACCACAAGATCGCCCACTTGGCGGTGCATCTCCCGCAGGGCCTCGCAGGCCCGCTCAAAATAATCCGGCGCCCGGGAATACTTCGCCGCCGCGCCGTTGTCCCCATATTTGAAATCGGGCATGTAGATGTCCACGATCCCTTCCAAAAGTTTCAGGGCCTCCACGGACTCGTATCCACCGCAATTCCAAACAAGGGGGATGGCCAAACCCTCCTCCCGCGCGATCCCCACGGCCTCCACGATCATCGGCGCCTGATGGGTGGGGGTGACCAGATTCACGTTGTGACAACCCATATCCTGGAGGCGGAGCATGATCTTGGCCAAATCCTCCACGCTGATCTCCTCGCCCTCCCCGAGCTGGGAGATGGTGAAGTTCTGGCAGAAAACGCAGCCCAAGTTACAGCCGGAAAAGAAGATGGTTCCCGAGCCGAAGCGGCCCACGAGCTCCCGCTCCTCCCCGAAATGTGGTCCGAAGCTGGCCACCCAGGGCCTAAGACCAGTCCGACAAAAACCCCGCTCGCCTTGATCCCGCCGGGCGCCGCAGTTCCTCGGACAAAGCCGGCAAGGAGAGGAAAGCTCGTAAAGGGCCGCTACCCTTCGGGAAAATTCCGCAGAGGAGAGGCCCAAATACGCGGGGTACTTCCCCCTCACCTCGGTCGCCATCCCATCTCCCAGAGGATCCGCCAAAGGGCGGAAAGAGGGAGCCCCATGACGTTGTAAAAGTCGCCCTCGATCCGTTCCACGAAGGCCGCGGCCTTACCTTGGATGGCGTAGGCGCCAGCCTTATCCAAAACGTCCTCCGAGCGCAGGTACCAGGCGATCTCCTCCTCCGAAAGGGCGCGGAACAAAACCCGCGTCTCCACCAAGGCTTTGCGCAAAAGGGGGCCTTTTTGGACCACAAGGCCGGTGAACACCGAGTGCCAGCCCCCGGAAAGGGCGGAGAGGAATGCCTTGGCCTCCCGGAGGTCCCGGGGCTTTCCGAAGACTTCGCCGTTCCGAAAAACGGCGGTATCGGCGGCGATCACCATGGCCTTGGGGTAGCGGGCGGCCACGGCTTTCCCCTTCTTCTCCGCCAATGCCAGAAGGTCCGCGGGCTCCCGCACCCCTCCCTCCTCCACCTCCGGCGGGACCACAAGGAATTCCGGGATGAGGAGACGGAGGAGCTCCCGGCGTCGGGGGGAGGAGGAAGCCAAAACAAGGTACGAGGGCGTATAATCCCAAGACATGGAGATCATCTTCAGCCCACGGTGTTTGGAGTATAACGCCGTGGGGCATCCCGAGGGGCCGGCCCGGGTGCGCATGCTCAAGGATTACCTGGAGCGCCTGGGCTTCCCCTTCCGCGCGCCGGAGCTCGCCAGCGATGAGGAGATCCTCTCCGTCCACACCCCGGACCTCCTGCGGCGGGTGAAGACCGGGGATTTTTACGATCCAGATTGTCCTATTTACCCGAACCTCGAGTTCTACGCGAAGCTGGCCGTGGGCGGGGCGATCTTGGCCCAACGGGTCCACGGCTTTTCCATCCTTAGGCCGCCTGGGCACCACGCCGGCCCCGATTTCCTCGGGGGGTTTTGCTACCTCAATAACCTCGCCGTGGCCGTAAAACTCTCGGGAAAGAAAACCCTCGTCGTGGACATCGATGGCCACCATGGGAACGGGACGGAGGCCATCTTCCTTGGGAACCCCAAGGTCACCTATGTTTCCTTGCACCGCATGTACAACTACCCGGGCACCGGCCACCGCTCCTACGCCAACGCCATAAACGTGCCCCTTCCGCCCCGCTGCGGAAGGGAGCGGTACATCGAGGCCTTGGAAAGCGCCCTGGACCAGGCGGGAAGGGATTATGAGGAGCTGGCCATCTCCGTGGGCTTCGACACCTACAAGGACGACCCCTTGGCGAGCCTCGGGTTGGATGTTGCCGATTACTACGACATCGGCTACGTCTTAGGGGCTTTGAAGCTTCCCACGTTCTGCGTTTTGGAGGGGGGCTATGTTCCGGAGATCATGGGGCCGGCGGCGGAGGCGTTCATAAGCGGTCTTGAGGAGGGCGGGGCCATAACCGGCCCGTAAACTTGGGAAAGCCCGGCCTTGGTTATAATCCAAAACCATGAAAACCGTAAGCCTTCTATTTTTGGCCGTTAGCGTTGGGGTTCTCGCCGCGCCGGTTCGCATCTCCCTCCCCCCTTCCCTCGGGGCTTTGCCGGTGGCGATGGCGCAAAAGCTCGATCTCTTTGGGGAAGAGGGCCTGGAAGTTCAGCTTATGCCCTTGCCCTCCCAGCGCGATCGGATTTTGGCTTTCCAGGCTGGCCAGATCGACGCCGTGGTCACCGATCTCACCACCGCCCTCCTCCTTGTGGCCGCCCAGCCCAAGGAGGCGGCCATCGCCGCGGCCCTCTACCTCCCGCCTCAAGACGGGAGCCACCTCGCCCTCATCACCCCCGTCAACTTCTCCCGTGTCCATAGCCTAGAGGAGCTCATGGAGGCCATGAAGACCCGGCGGATCCAAATCGCCGTTCCTCGCCAGTCGGATTTGGAGTTCATGTTGGACCAGCTCTTCCAGCAACACGGCTTTTCCTTCCCCGCGGAGCTCGCCGTGGGCCAGGACAACCTCCTTGTGAACGCAACCTGGATCCTGTTCGGCATGACCGCGGCCGCGGTCCTCCCCCAGCCCTACGTGGACTACCTCCTCCACTACGAGTTCGAGGGGAAGCCCACCCTTTTGGTCCTTTCGGATTTCGCTGGCCTTCCCGTTCCCCCGGATGTTCTGGTGGTCCGGCGGACGCTTTCCCCGGGAACGGTGGAGAAGATCCTCTCGGCGAGCGGAGCGGCGGTGGCCCGGATCCAAGGCATGACCAAAGAGGAGCTCATCGCGCTGGCCATGCCCATCGCCATTGATCTTTTCTTCCCGGGGGTGAACCTGGCGGAGGCCAACCCCGAGGACCGGGCCCGGGTGGAGGCCGCCGTGGCTGCCCTGCGCATCCCGAACTTCACCAAGCCCTGCCCCCCTGATCCCGCCATCGTCGAGCTCGTCAGCGCCTGGGCCAAAAGCAAAGGGTATCTGCCGCGAAATCTCTCCTACGCCGAAGTGCTCTGGTCTTCGCAATGATCGAAGTTCAAAACGTCTCCATCGTGTACGGGAGCGGCCAAGGGGCCGTTCCCGCTTTGGAAGACATTTCCTTTTCCGTGGGGGAAGGGGAGATGGTGGCGGTGGTGGGACCTTCGGGCTGCGGGAAGACCAGCCTCCTTTTGGCCATTGACGGCCTCCTTCGGCCCACCTCCGGCCGGATCCTCATCGGCGGGGAGGAGGTGCGGGGCGTGCGCCGGGACGTGGCCCTGATCCTCCAGGACGCCGGCCTCCTCCCCTGGAAGACCGTGCGGGGAAACGCTGAACTCACTTTGCGCATCCAAAAAAGGCGGGAGAGCGTGGATGGGATCCTTTCCGCTTTGGGATTGAACGGGTTTGAGGGGCGTTTCCCGGCGGAGCTCTCCGAGGGGATGCGCCGAAGGGTGGGCATCGCCCGTGCTTTGGCCCTGCGCCCCAAAGTCCTCCTCATGGACGAACCCATGGCCAACTTGGACTCCCTCACCCGGGAGCGCATCCAAAACCTCATCCTCGACCTCTGGTGGGAGATGGGGTTCACCGGGATCCTCGTGACCCACGATATTGAGGAGGCCGTGTTTTTGGGGCAACGGATCGTGGTTCTTTCCCCGCGTCCGGCGCGGATCCGAGCCATTTTGGAAAACCCGGGGATGGGCGAGCACGCGTACCGGGG
Source organism: Candidatus Acetothermia bacterium (assembly GCA_023255835.1). Lineage (GTDB taxonomy): Bacteria > Bipolaricaulota > Bipolaricaulia > Bipolaricaulales > Bipolaricaulaceae > DTER01. The sequence continues at coordinate 5,175 of JAGDVW010000055.1, read as the reverse complement.
AAGCCCGGAGTTTTTGGAGCGGGCCCAGGGCCTGCGCCGGATCCTGGAGGCAAACGGATGAAACAAGTTTTCGCTTATTTCTTGGCTGTCCTTATGGTGTTCGGGGCCTGGGCCCTGGTCTCCTTTTCCCTGGCCCGGGCCAAGGGCCGGCCGATCCTCCCTTATCCCTGGCAAGCGGCGGCCGCCGCCGGGGAAAACATCTGGACCCTCCTTTCCGCGTTCGGCGTCTCCGCCCTCCGCTTCCTTTTGGCCCTGGTGGTGGCCTTTTTCGTGGGGCTCCCCTTGGGCTTGGCCGCGGGTTTCGAGCAAAAACTCGAACAATTCCTCTCCCCCCTCATCTACCTCCTTTACCCCATGCCGCCCGTGGCCCTCCTCCTTTTCCTGTACCTGGCCTTCGGGCTTGGGGAGGTGGTGCGGCTGGTGGTGGTGGTGATGGCCCTCTTTTTCCAGGTGGTGGTGGCCGCCCAGGGCGCGGCGAAGTTCATCGCCCCCACCCATATCCTCGCGGTGCGCTCCACCGGCGCCTCCCGCTGGCAGCTCTATTGGCACGTGGTGGTCCCCGCCACCCTCCCCAGCGTCCTCACCGCGGCCCGGGTCTCCGTGGGCCTGGGGATCACCATGCTCTACATCGCCGAAACGAAGCTGGGGATCCTCCTCCCCCCAAGCCAAGGGCTGGGGAGGTTCATCGAGTACTACACGTTCCGGGCGGACATCGCCCTCGCCGGTGTGGTGGCCCTGGCGCTGTTGGGCCTCCTTTTCTACGTCCTTTTGGAGGTTTTGGAGCGCAGGCTCTGCCGGTGGAAATATGTGGGGGTGAAGGGTGCGGGAAGTTAAGCGGGTTTGGTTCGTGTACCGGGCGGGAAGGGAGGGGGCGGCAGCGGTGGCCGGCCGGGGCCTGCGCTTTCTGGAACGCCAGGGAATAGAGGCGGAGATCGTCACAGAAATCCCCCTTCCCAAAAGCCTTCCAGATCTCGTGGTCACGGTGGGCGGGGACGGCACCCTCCTTCGCACCGCGGCCGCCCTCTATCCCCAAGAAGTCCCCATCCTCCCCGTCCTCCTTGGGGCGGCGGGGTTTTTGAGCGCCTGCCGGGCGGAGGAGCTGGAGGTCGGGCTTTCGGAGATCCTCTCCGGCCGGGCCAGGGTGGAGCGCCGGGCCCGCCTCCTCGGGCAAGGCCCGGGCCTGTCCGCCACGGCCCTCAACGAGCTCGCCCTGGTGGGCACAGCCCAATCCCGGTTCGTGGAACTTTCCGTGCGGGTGAACGGGGAGGAGGTGGGGAGATTCGGCGGGGATGGCCTGATTTTGGCCACGCCCACGGGGAGCACGGCCTACGCCCTGGCCGCCGGCGGGCCCCTCCTCGCTCCCACGATCCCCGCCCTCCTCCTCGTCCCCCTCTGCCCCCATCGCCTGGGCCTCCGGCCCGTGGTCCTCCCCGACTCCGCCCTGGTGGAGGTGCAGAGTACAGAAGCCGCTTTGGTTTTGGCCGACGGCGACCCAGTGGGCGTCCTCTCCCCCGAAGGCAGGATTCAAATCCGCCGCGCCCCCAAGGACACGCTCCTTGTGCGCTTGCCCCAAACGCCTTCGCTTTTTTCCCGCCTGCGGGAAAAATTGGGTTGGCCGTGAAAGGAGGCGGCGTGCCTTCCTTGGAGAAAGTCTTGGAAAAAACGGTGAAGGAGAAGGCCGCGGATGATCTGGAGTTCATCCTCATCCGCGGGAAGGAGGAGCTCACCCGCTTCACCTTCGGCCACATCCATCAGAACGTGGCCGAGGAGGACGCGGTGCTTTACGTGCGGGCCTGGGCCGAGGGGAAAACCGGGGTGGCTCAAACCAACGATCTTTCCGAAGAAGGGATCCGCCGCGCGGTGCGCCTGGCGGTGGAGCTCGCCCGAAGCCAAACCGGGCCGGCTGGGTATGAGCCGCCCGGACCCGCTCCCTATCCTGAGGTCCAGGCCTACGACGAGGCCACCTGGAACGCCACCCCTGAACTGCGGGCGGAGCTCGTGCGCCGGGCCGTGGCCGAGGCCAACAAACTTGGGTTCAACGCCTCGGGCTCCCTGGCCACCGGAGGCGAAGAGATTTGGATCCGCACCACCCGCGGGATCGACGCCCGCTTCCGCGCCTCCTCCATTCGCTTTGTGACCGTGATCCTCGGGAAGGAGGCGGGCTCCGGCTACGCGGAGTTCACGAGCACAAAGATCGCGGATTTTCGGCCGGAGGAGGTGGCCGGAAGGGCTTTGGAGAAGGCTTCCCGCTCGGAGAAGAGGATCCCCCTCCCGCCCGGGGAGTACCAGGTGGTGTTGGAGGAGCCGGCGGTGGCCACCCTGGTGGGGATGCTGGCCTCCATGGGCTTTTCCGCCCGGGCCGTCCTGGAGAACCGCAGCTTCTTCTGCAACCGCTTCGGGGAAAAGATGGTCTCGGAGCTTGTCACCATCTACGATGATGCCCTCCATCCCCAGACCCTCCCCATGCCCTTCGACTTCGAGGGGGTGCCGAAGACCCGGGTCTATTTCTTCCGGCGGGGGGTGGCCGAAGGGGTGGTGCACGACTCCCGCACGGCCAAGCTCATGGGCACGAAATCCACGGGACATGCCCTGCCGCCCGCGGCCGCAGGCTTCTCCCCCATGCCCACCCACCTCGTGATGGAACCGGGGAACGCCTCGGACGGGGAGTTGCTCTCCGGGATTTCCCGCGGCCTTTTGGTCACCCGCTTCCACTACGCCCGCACCGTGGACCCCATGCGGGGGATCATGACCATGATGACCCGCGACGGCACCTTCCTCGTGGAGGAGGGAAGGATCGTGGCCGCCGTGGAGGACCTGCGCGCGACGGAGTCAGGGCTCCGGGCCCTCGCCCTGGTGCGGGCCGTGGGAAAGGATCTCAGCCTCATCACCGGCGGGGAGGCCTTTGGGGCCACCTTGGTCCCAAAGCTTAGGATTGAGCGGTTCGCCTTCACCGGGCGAACGGAAAGGATTTGAGATGTCAGCTCTTTTGGAGCTGAAAAACTACATTGCGGAGATGGTGGAGCTTTCCGCGGCCGCGGCCATCGCCTATTGGGATGCCCGCACCTACATGCCCGCGCGGGGCGTGGAGACCCGCGCCCGCATCACCGGCAAGCTCTCCCGCCTGGCCTTCGAACGCTTGATCTCCCCGAAGTTCGGGGAACTTTTGGCCGCGGCGGAAAAGGAGCTTGCGGAGGCCTCCGAGGCTGAGCGGGCCATGGTCCGCATGGGAAAGCGCGACCACGAGCGGGCCAGGGCCATCCCGCCCGACTTCTACCAGAAATTCGTGGAGCTCTGCACCAAAGCCGAGTCCGTCTGGGAAAAAGCCAAGGCCGAAGCAAACTTCGCCCTTTTTAAGCCGTACCTGGCGGAGATCGTGGACATGGTGCGGGAGATGGCCAAGATGATCGGCTACAAAGAGCATCCCTACGATGCCCTTTTGGAGGAGTACGAGCCGGGGATGACCACCGCCCGGGTGGGCGAGATCCTCGGGGGCTTGCGGGAAAAACTCGTCCCCTTCCTGCGGGAGCTTTTGGAGCGGGGGACTCCCCCTCCCCCGGTCCCGGAGGGGAAGTATCGCAAGGAGAGCCAGAAGGCGCTGTGTGCCGAGGCCCTAAGACTCATGGGCTACGATTTCTCCGCGGGGAGGCTCGACGATTCCGCCCACCCCTTCACCATCGGCCTCGGCCCGGGCGATACCCGTGTCACCAACCGCTATAACGAAGAGGACCCGTTTCCCGCCCTTTTTGGGGCCCTCCACGAAGGCGGGCATGCCCTCTACGACCAGGGGGTCCCTGCTGAGCTTTACTGGATGGGCCTTGGCGGAGGAGCCTCCTACGGGGTTCATGAATCCCAATCCCGCTTTTGGGAAAACCAAATCGGAAGAAGCCTCGCTTTCTGGGAGTTCTTCAAACCCAAACTTTCCCGGAGGTTCCGGGTCTTCGCCCGCAAAACCCCGGAGGAGATCTTCCGCATGGTCAATAAAGTGGAGCCCTCCCTCATCCGGGTGGAAGCCGATGAGGTCACCTATAACCTCCACATCTGTTTGCGGTTCGAGCTGGAGGTGGAGCTCATCGCGGGGAAGCTCAAGGTGGAGGAGCTTCCGGAGCGCTGGAATGCGGCGATGAAGGAGTACTTGGGGGTGGTTCCGCCCGACGACGCCAAGGGGGTTTTGCAGGACGTGCACTGGTCCGGCGGTTCTTTTGGGTATTTCCCATCCTACGCCTTGGGGAACCTTTACGCGGCCCAGTTCATGGAGGCGCTGCGTGCCGACCTCCCCGACCTTCCGGAGAACTTGCGGAAGGGGAACACCGCGCCCGTTCTTTCCTGGCTTCGGGAGCGAATCCACCGTTTCGGCCGGATGTACTTCCCCGAGGAGCTCTGCGAGAAGGTCACGGGGGAGAAACTCTCCGCCGAGCCTTTCCTCCGCTACCTCCGAGAGAAATACGCCCAGGTTTACCGCTTATGAAAACTTAGCTTTGGAACCTTGAGGCTTTGGGCTGGTCCTCAGCCCCTGGGCCAAGGCGCTTTAGCGTTCGAAATCCCAATTTAACCGGGAAACCCTATCGCGCCTGCCTTGCGCTTTGCTCCGGCCGCCCCTGGCCGCTGGTTGGTAAAATCTGCCAAGACCTTGGGTGGAGAGGTGGTTTCGTTGCTTTTGGGATTGGGTGAGATTTCATTTTCCGTGGTTGTGGCGGGGAGGGGACAGGTGAGCCTTGGCGGGGAGAGAAACGCCAGTGGTCGGGGTAACCGCGCTCCTCGGCGGGGGGTTGTGGTTCCTCTAGACTGGGTGTGGACATGGGGGTGAAAGGATGGATGCCCGGGCGATAGGGGTACTTTTTCGGAAGGCCGGCCGACTTAAGCGAGTTTATGGGACGATGCGATTCAACTTTTGGCCAACGCTGATAGCACTCTTTGCCGTTGGGGTGTTGGTCTGGGCTGCCCCAACTTTTTCTGATCGCTCCTTTGGCGGAGATGCCCTGAACCCTGGTGATACAGGGATCATCGTCCAAGTTATAACTGTCAAAGGGGACTCCGCCCGGGATACCACCATCGAGTTCGTCCACGTGAGGAACACGGGCACCGCCACCTCCACCCACATCGCCCAGATCGCCCTGGCCCTGGAATCCACAACTCCAACCCTGCCCACCTCCACCCCTACAACAACTGTCACAGCGT
>JAGDVW010000026.1:2587-9275 GCA_023255835.1 Candidatus Acetothermia bacterium | reverse complement strand
AAGGAGGAGCTTTTCGAGCGCCTGACCCTGGCCGGCCTGGAGGTGGAGGGGGCGATGGAGCTCGCCGCCGAAGGCGTCAGGGTGGGCAAAATTGTGGAGGTGGAACCCCATCCCCATGCGGAAAACCTGAAAATCTGCAGCGTCCGCGTGGGAGGGGAGGAGTTCCTCACCGTTTGCGGTGCCCAAAACGTGGCCCAAGGGATGCTCGTCCCCTTCGCCCTCCCCGGCGCGATCCTTCCCCAGGGCCCGGTGGAGGAGGCGGAAATCCGGGGGGTGAAAAGCCGAGGGATGATCCTCTCCCGCGAGGAACTCGGGCTGGAGGAGAAATCCCCGGGGATCTGGGAGCTTCCTCCCGATGCGCCCCCGGGCGCGGATTTGGCGGAGATCTTGGAGCTCCCGGACCTCGTTTTGGATTTGAAGATCACCTCCAATCGGCCGGATCTTTTGGGGGTTTTCGGGTTGGCCCGGGAGTTCTCCGCCCTCTTCCGCACCGTTTTGCGCGAACCGGATTTGACCTTTCCCGAGGGCGAAACCCCGGCGGAGGCGCTCGCCGCCGTGGAGGTGGCTTCAGGCGAGGACTGCCCCCGCTACGTGGCCCGGGTGGTCCAGGGCGTTTCCTGGAAACCCTCGCCCCTAAAAGTTCAGGCCCGGCTCCTCAAATGCGGGATGCGCCCGATTTCTCTGGTGGTGGACCTCACGAACTACGTGATGCTTGAGCTCGGGCATCCTCTGCATGCCTTCGATTACGAAAAGCTTTTGGCAAGGAAGATCGTGGTGCGCCGGGCCCAGGCCGGTGAAACCCTGCGGACCCTGGACGGGGTGGAGCGGGTTCTTTCCCCCGAGGTTTTGGTGATCGCCGCTGGGAAGCGCCCGGTGGCCCTGGCGGGGATCATGGGCGGGGAGGAGACGGAGGTGCGGGAGGGGACAGGGGTTGTGCTCCTCGAGGCCGCGGCGTTCGCCCCGGGGGTGGTCCGCCGCGGCTCCCGGGCCTTGGGCCTGCGCACCGAGGCCTCCTTGCGCTTCGAGCGCGGCCTTTCCCCGGAGACCGTGGAAAACGCGTCCCGGCGGTTTTGTGCCCTCTTGGCCCGCCATGGCGGGGGAATCATCGCCCGCGGCGCCGTGGATGTTTATTTGCGCCCCCTCCCCCGCCGCACCGTCTTTCTCCGCCGCGCCAAAATCCCCGCGTTTTTGGGGATCCATGTGCCCGACGAGGAGGTTTTGGCCGGCCTTTCCCGCTTGGGCCTGAAACTCTTCCCCACGGAGCAGGGATGGGTTGCGGAGATCCCCCCGCATCGCCTGGATCTCGCGCGCGAGCAGGACCTTTTGGAGGAGATCGCCCGCCTTTACGGTTACGACCGGATCCCGGAGCTTTCGCCCCTCGTTCCGCCCCGGGTGGGGAAGAAGGACATCGAGGAGGAGTTCGCCGATCGGGTGAGGAAAATCCTCGCTGGCCTGGGGCTCATGGAGGCTTACACCTTCCCCCTTGTCCCAGCCAAGGAGGCCGTGGTGCTTTTGCGGAACCCCATGGCCCAGGGGCAGGAGGGCCTGCGGCCAAACCTCTTTTCCGGGCTTCTTTCGGCGGTGCGGGAGAACCTGAGCGCCCAGGTCCCCGGCGGAGGGTTGTTCGAGGTGGGGAAGGTTTTCTTTTCGGCGGACGGGGGGCCGAAGGAGGAGTACCGGGTGGGGATCGTCCTCTTTGGCCGGACGGATCTCCCCCTTTCCGGGAAGGCCCCATATGGGCCGGCGGAGCTGAAAGGGGTGATCGAGGCCCTGTTTTCCGCTCTCCGCCTGGGGGATTGGCGGCTTGGGCCCTGCGAAGATCCGCGGCTCCATCCCTTCCGGCGGGCCGCGATCCTTTTGGGGAAAGAGCCGGCCGGCGTCCTGGGCGAGGTGAACCCCGCGCTTTTGGACCTCCCGGGCGAGAGGCGGGTTTTGTTCGCGGAAATAAGGCTTCCGGTCCTCTTGGCCTGGGCCCGGCCCCCTTCCTATCGGCCGCTCCCCCGCTTCCCCGCCTCCAAGCGGGACCTCTCCCTCCTCGTCCCCGAGGATCTTCCCGAGGCCGCGGTGCGGGAAAAAATACTGGCCGAGCCTTTGGTGGAAAGCGCCTTCCTCTACGATCGTTATCAGGGGGCGGGGATCCCCCAGGGGTTCGCGAGCCTCACCTACGAGCTTTCCTTCCGCCATCCCGAGCGGACCCTCTCTGCGGAGGAGGTGGAGGAGGCGGTGGCGCGAATTTTGGCTAACCTTTCCCCACTGAACGTGCGCCTCCGCACGTAAGATGGAAAAAATCGTGATCAGCGAGAGCCCGGAGGAGACGATGGAGGTGGCCATGGACCTTGGCCGGCGCTTGCGGGACGGCGAGGTCGTGGCCCTCGTGGGGGAGCTCGGCACCGGGAAAACCACCTTCGTCAAAGGTCTGGCCCGGAGCTTTTTCATCCCCGAGGAGGTCCTCTCCCCGAGCTTCCTTTTGGCCCGCACCTACCGAGGAAAACGGGTCCTCCATCATCTCGACCTCTACCGCCTGAGGAGCGCGGGGGAGCTTTTGGAGGTGGGGTTGGACGCCCTTCTCCCCCCGGAGGAAGGCGTTACGGCCGTGGAATGGGCCGATCGTTTTCCCGAGCTCATCCCCAAGGACGCCATCTGGGTGACCCTGGAGCATGCGGGGGACGACCGCCGTAAAATCACGATCCGTCGCTAATTTTTGGGAGGGGGAACGATGGGGAAGATTTTGGCGCGAGCACAAATCGAGAGGGGCTTTCGGACCGAAATCCAGGTTCGTCATCACCGGATGCTTGCCGATCTCACCTCGGACAAGGGCGGCGGGGATCAAGGGCCCACCCCTCCGGAGATCCTCCTCGCCTCTTTGGCCGCATGTTCGGCGATATTTGCCAAGATTTTTGCCGAGAGGGCCGGCCTTTCCGGCCCGATAACGGTGGAGGCCGAGGCGGAGACCCCGGAGCCGCCCACCCTGGTCCGCAATTTCCGGGTTCGGGTGAAAATCCCCGGCCTTCCGAAGGACGATTTGGAAAAAGCCAAGGCCTTCGTGGAGCGGTGCGTGGTGAGCCAGACCCTGAGCCTGGCCCACCACGTGGAACTCCTTCTTGGGGCGTGATCCCCGGGACCGCCGCCAAAACCGCCCGCGTCCTCGAGGTCCTGGTCGATCCCCTCCGCTACCGCTGGTATGGGGCCTTGGTGGTGGAGGCCGAAGCTGGCTCCTTCCGCCTCCCCATGACCGGGACGGTGGCCCAATGGTTCCGTCCAGGCGAGGAGGTCCTCCTCGAGCTCGCTCCCGAGGCCGATCCCCAAAACCTCTCCTTTGCGGGCTACAAACTCTGGCGCCTTTTGGAGGACGGGCCGCTCCTCGTCTGGCCCCTTTACCGCGCCTCCTTCGTCCGCGAACGCACCTCCCCCTTGGATGGCTCCCTCCTCTACACCTACCGGGTGGAAGCGAGGGAAGCCGCTTTGGAATCGGATTACGAAGCGATCGTAGAGCTTGAGCAGCACCATTATGCGGCGGAGGAGGAACTCCTCGCCCGCTGGTTCTGCCCGGAGGACCGGGCGATCAAGGAGGCCAATGCCCGCCCCCTTTGTCCTCGCTGCGGAAAGCCCATGCGCTTCTCGGACCTTGTGGACGCCACCCGCGCCTCCCGCTTTCTGGTCCTCACCCGGGAGGAGCGCGAGCCCTATGAGCCGCGGTACATCGGGTACGTGCGCCTCGACCCGCCCCTTCCCCTCCTCCACCGTCGCCTCCCCAGTGGCAAAGTCCAACCCCATATTCGGCGGGAAATTTTTCCCTCGGAGTGGTACGAGCCCCCTTTTTGGCCGGAACGCCTGGTGGAAGAACTTCGCCAAAAGGGGCCGAATCTCTCCCCGTTGGAGCTTTGGTGGAGGGCCCAGGGGGAGGCGCTCCTCGTTTGCGACACGAGGGCGGCGCGGCTAGCGCGGGTGGTGATCCATCCCGATTACCGGGCGGAGGGCCTGGGGAGATTGGCCCTGGAGGCGGCGGTGGCCTGGATCCGGGAGCGGCGGGTCCCGGAGATGCGCCAGCCCAAAGAAGTTTTCGAGACCGTGGCCCAGATGGCCCGTTACAACCCGTTTTTGGAGCGCGCGGGCTTCCGCTACATCGGCGACACCGCCTCGGGAAGGCCCTTCCTCGTCCTCCCCTTGACCCCCGAGGCGGAAAGGCACCTGCGCCGGTTTTTCCGCACCGACCCCCTGGCCCGGGAACACCGGGGAAAGCTCTACCGGCCAGCTTTTCCCCAGGTGGAACCCCTGGCCGGCCCCATCCGCATCCAGCGCCTCTCCTTCCGCTACGAGAATTTGCTTGACCTTTCCCGCATGGCTGAGCCCGTCCAGGAAGCCCTTCTGGCCTTCGGCGTGCGGAGGAGGGCCATCCAGCGCCTGATCTTCCGGAACCTCTCCCTCACCATCAAGCCGGGGGAGATCGTGGCCCTGGTGGGCGCTTCCGGCGCCGGGAAGAGCACGCTCCTCCGCCTCCTTTGGGCCGCGGCCGCGGGGGAGGAGCGGATCCTCGGCCGGCTCCAATCCGGAACCATCGGGATCCCCGAAAACGCCCGGGTAGCCGCCTACCTTCCCGGGGAGCTCGAGCCGAAGTTCGGCCGCGTCCCCATCCTCCAGGCCCTCTACGAGCTCACCGGCGATGTGACCATGGCCATCGAGATCCTAAATGTCACGGGGATCGCCGACGTGGTCCTTTACCGGGCGCGGTTTTCCGAGCTCTCCACCGGCCAAAAGGAGCGGGCCCGCCTGGCTTACCTTTTGGCCCAACGGCCCAACCTCCTCCTTTTGGACGAGTTCGCCGCTCACCTGGATCCCGCCGGCGCAAGCCGGGTGGCGCGGAAAGTGGCGGAGCTCTGCCGGGAAAAAGGGATCACCCTCATTTTGGCCACCCATCGTCCGGAGGCCTTGCGGGCCTTGCAGCCCGACCGGACTTTGGTGGTGGGCCACGGCGGCCTGGCCGTGATCTCCTAGCCCTCCTCGTCCAGGCGTACCCACACCACCGAACCCCGCCGGCGCCGCACCGGAAGCGGAGCAGGGTACATCTCCGGATCGGAGAGGACCCAAACGTAGAGGGGGCTTCCTTTGGCGTAGGCCCGTAAAAACTTCGGGTCGGCCCGGTGCTTCTCCCAGGCCGGGGCGACCTCCTCCACGCTCAACGGCCCCAGAACCTCGCGGATCACCACCGTCCCCAAAAGCCCGCGGGAGCTCACCACCCCCACCCTCCCCCGGACTTCCGTGGGGTAGCGCCGGATCTCCCAGATCTTCTCCCCGGCCACGATGTAGGTGGCGTAGGGCTCGCGCACGAAAAAACCCAGTTTCGGCCGCCCCTCTCCCGGCATATCACCCTTTTGGCCGAATGATGATCTCCACCACCCACTTCACCCGCTTCAATCCCGGCGGAACGGAAGCCCCATCATCCCAAACGAAGAGGAGGGGGCCACCCTCTTCCGCCTTGAGGAACCGGCCATCCACCTTGAGGGCCAAGATGAATTTGTCGTTCCCCGCAAGGTATGAGCTCGGGATGGTCTGGGAGAAGCCATCCGCGGCGCGGATCTCCACAAGATAACCGGCCTGCGCTTTCTCCCAGTTGAACGCGGCCTCGTCGTACTTTATCCCTGAGCCCGCGGGCGCGACCTCATCGTCCACGTAGGCCAAAAGCCGCCAAAGGGGAAGCCCGATATAAGTGTGGGTCTCGCCCTTGTGGGTGGCGGAAACCCGCGCGGCATGGCACGGGCAGGCCACGGCGCTCTCCAACTCCCAGCGGGTGAAAACCTTCTCTTGGACCCCGGAAAGCCTCAGGGAATACGGGACGTACTGGCCATGGATCTCCAGGCGCACCACCATTTTCGCCGAGGCCGCGCTTGGGAACCGCGGGTTCCCCGGTCCCACCTTGACCATGCGGAAGTATCCGGGGTTGGGGGGCATGTATTTTCCGTCCTGTTTAAAGGCGAGGATCCAGGTGCCCTCGGCGTCGGCGAGGGAGCCAAAGCGGTAGCGCATCCTGTAGCCATCGGCGGCCACCACCTCCAGCTCCGCCTCCTCCGGCCAATTCCCAAGGAGGTCGGAAAGGAGGAAGCCCGTGTACACGGAGGAAACCACTCGGCCGGAGGAGGTGACGTACGAGCCGGGGTAGGTGAGGGAGACGAAGGTCGTTTCCAGTTCGGCCAAGGTGTAGGTGTGCTCGCCGGCGGGCGTGGTTATGGTCAGCGTGGCCTCGGCCGGCCATTTGCCCACCTCGGGAAGGGCTTGGCCGTCCCAGTCCACCACGATCCACCGCACGCCGGGAACGGAAAAGCCCCGGCCAAAGAGGGTCGGCCCCCGGGAAAACTCCTCCTCCCAGGGAAAGCCGAGGATGGCCCCCGCCACGGCGTCCTCGGTCAGGGTCAGCTGGAGGCCGTCCGCGGAGAACACGAAGATCTTTTGGTCCTCACCCAGTCCGCCCAAGGCCGCGAACACCAGGTCCAAGGGCACCCCGCGCACGGGGATCCCCCCGGGCGAAAGGGGGCCCTCCCAAAGCGGCCAAAGGACGGTGGGGAAATTCAAGGCTATGGAGCGCGGTCCATTCTGCACGAGGACCGGCTGGGAAAGCGCCACCATGGTGCAAACAAAAACTAGCCCCAAAAGCCTCCGCATCTTCGCTCACCCCAAACGCCAAGTTTACTCCGTT
>JAGDVW010000026.1:0-2487 GCA_023255835.1 Candidatus Acetothermia bacterium | reverse complement strand
TAGCCCCAAAAGCCTCCGCATCTTCGCTCACCCCAAACGCCAAGTTTACTCCGTTCCGCCCAGCTCCTCGCGCACAAGGGCCAAGAAAGCCTCGACCACTTTGGGGTCGAACTGAGTCCCCGCGCCCTCTTGGATTTCGGCGAGGGCTTCCTCCACGGGCAGGGCCCTCCGGTAGGGTCGATCGCTCCGCATGGCGTCCCAGGCGTCCACTACCGCAAAGACCCGGGCCGAAAGAGGGATCTCCTCCCCTTTCAGCCCGCGCGGATAGCCCTTCCCATCCCACCGCTCATGGTGGCAATAGGGGATGTCCAGGGCTGGCCGAAGGTAAGCGATGGGATAAAGCATTTGGTACGCATATTCCGGGTGCTTCCTCATGATGGCCCATTCTTCCTCTGTGAGTTTTCCGGGTTTTAGGAGGATGCTATCGGGGATGGCCAGTTTCCCGATGTCGTGGAGGAGGGCGCCGCGCCGCACATGCACCAACTCCTCCTCGCTCATCCCCATCCTTCGGGCGAGCTTCAGGGTCAATTCGGTGACCCGCTGGGAATGGCCCTCGGTTTCGAGGTCCCGGAACTCCAAAGCCCGGGCCATGGCCGCGATGGTGTCATCGTAGGCGAGGCGGAGCTCGAGGTTCGCTTGCTCCAGATCGCTAAAGAGCCGGGCGTTGTCCACGGCGATGGCCGCGTGGCCGGCCAGGGCCTCAAGCAATGCCAGCCAGTCACTGTTCTCTTTCCGTGGTTCGCGGTGGAAGGTCTCCAGGACCCCGAGGACCCGGCCCTTGGCGATCATGGGCGCGGCGTACACGCTGGCGAAGCCCTCGGCAAAGAGGAGGTCCCGGCCTGGGCTCGGGGGGAGCGCCGCTCGGGGGATGTCCGCAACGACCACGACCCTCCGTTCCATGACGGCTCGGCCGGCGAGGCTCGTGGAGACCCCAAGCTCCAGGCGTTCGATGGCCTCTTGGTTGCGGAAGCCGCGGGCCCCGGCACAGCGCAGCGTCGTTCCACCCGGATCCAAAAGGAACACAGCCGCCGCATCCACGTGAAGCTGCTGCGTAACCTCGTCGAGGAGGACTCGGAGGGTAATGCGCGGGTCCAAGCTTCCCGTGATAGCCAAATCGATGTGCCGCAGGGCTTGAATTTCCCGAAGCCTCCGTTCCAATATCGCCAAAATACGGGCCTTCTCCAAAGCGCCCGCGGCCAGGTTGGCCAAAGCCTGGAAGAGGGAAAGCCTCTCCTCCCCGAAGAACCCCGGTTCGGAGCTGTACAAGTTCAGGGCGGCGAAAGCATGCCCACCGCGAAGGAGGGGGAAGGCCGCAGAGGATCGAAAACCGTGGGCCTGAGCCGCGGATCGCCAGGGCCCGTAACGCGGATCGGTGAGGATGTCCTCCACCACTTGAAGCTTTCCCTCACGGATGGCCCGGCCCGTGGGCCCCTGCCCCTCCGCCGTGTCATCCCAGCGCACCCGGATCATCCTGGGATAGGGATGCTCGGCTGGGTATTGCCCAAGGACCCTAACCCCTCCGTCTTCCTCGGCCCAACCTATCCACGACAGGGCCAGTCCGAAAACCTTCACACAGGTCCGGCAAATTTCTTGAGCCAAGGTTGCGGGATCCTCAGGAGCTATCAACTGCTCAGCACTGGCATATAGGGCGGAGATGATCCGAAGTTGCTCGACCACTTTCTCCTCGGACTTCTTCCGCTCGGTGATGTCCGACCAGGCGCCCACGATGACCAAGGGCTTCCCCTCCCGATCCCGCACCACCCGCAGCTCATCCCTCACCCAGATCCACTTTCCCTCTTTTGTTTGGAATCGGTATTCGCTCACCGCTCGCCCGGTGGCAAATAGCTCAGCACGGTTTACCTGAGCCCGCTCGAGGTCCTCGGGATGCACGTGGCTATGCCACCATCCTGGTTCTAAGGCCTCTTCCGGGGAATAGCCCAGGATTTCGTGGATGTTTGGGCTGATCCAAATTGTGCGGAGATCCTCGGGCCGCAAGGTGTAAAGGATTACCGGGCTCACCCGCACAAGTTGGGCCAAGCTCTGCTCAAGGCTCAGGCGTTTTTCCTCGAGCTCTTGAAGGCTTTGGGCGGCCTGATCCAAAGCTTGGGCCAGTCTCCCCAGCTCGGTGTGGCTGGGAGGGAACCCTGTGCGCACCTGAAATTCGCCGCGGCCCAGACGCTCCGCCGCCGCTACTAACCTCGCCACCGGTTCCCGGATGGACTGCCGCGCCCAGACCCAGGCCAAAAGGCCGGCTCCCAGGGCCACCGCCAAGGCGAGGATCGTGCTCCAAAGGAAAGCCGCGCGGGCCGGAGCGAAAGCTATTTTGGCCGGGAGGGCCACAAGCACATGGGCCGTCCCTTGCACGTCGTGGGAGAAAGGAACCGCTACGTACACCCAACTCTCCCCTCCGGGTCCAGAGGCGGTTAGGAGTTGGGGCTCGCCTTCCACCTCATGGCCCACGCGGATAAGGGGACAAGGGCTCCCCAC
>JAGDVW010000033.1:39974-43836 GCA_023255835.1 Candidatus Acetothermia bacterium | reverse complement strand
TATCGGGAGACCCCGGTTCGTGCCCTCAATTTTGAGCACAAGCTCGTGAAGCAGACGGGCGGCCGCGGGCAATACGCGCACCTGATCTTCCGGATCGAGCCGGCTTCGCCTGGGGCCGGTTTGGTGTTCGAAAGCAAGGTCGTGGGCGGGCGCATCCCCAAAGAGTACATCCCCGCCGTGCGCAAGGGCCTCGTGGAAGCCATGGCCGAAGGGCCCCATGGTTTTCCCGTGGTGGATCTGAAATTCACCCTCCTCGACGGGAGCTTCCATGAGGTGGACTCCTCGGAGTACGCGTTTCGGAGCTGTGCAGCCCAAGCCCTGCGCCTGGCCCTGAGAAAATCCGGGACGATCGTCCTGGAGCCGGTGATGTTGGTGGAGGCCGTGGTCCCCGAGGACCTCGTGGGCCCGGTGGTGGGCGATCTTTCCACCCGCCGGGGAAAGTTCCTCGGCCTTGCGGGAAAAGGGACTTCCGCGGTCATCACCGCGCGAGTTCCTTTGGCCGAACTTTTTGGCTATGCGACAGCCCTCCGCAGCCTCACCAGCGGACGGGGCTCGTTCACCATGCGTTTTGACCGCTACGAACCGCTTTCGGAAGCCCTGGTTTCGAAAGTTTCCAAGCGGGAAGTGCCGGCATAACCGGTGAGGAGAAGGTCGGATCCCACCCACGCCAAAGTTATGTCCCTTATCCGTAGCCCTTGGGCGGGCTCGGGGAACCCCTCCCCGCCCACGGCCGGGACGGCCTTCCTCCCGCCGAGGATGAGCGGGGCGTAAAAGAAATAAATTTTTTGCACGAGGCCTTGGGAGAGGAAAGACCAAGCCACCTCTCCGCCCCCCTCCACGAGGATTGAATCCACGCCCCGCTCGGACAAAGCCAAAAGGAGGCTCCCCAGGTCCACAACCCCGTTTTTCTCCGGGAGTCTCAGGACCCCCACCCCCCTTTTGCGCAAAGCCTCTTCGCTTTCCTTCGGCATGTCCACGGTGGCCACCAAAGTCTTCGCCTCCCCGGAGAAAACCCGGGCGCTTGGGGGGATGCGGCCGTGGGTGTCGAGGATGACCCGAAGGGGCTGCGGCCCTGGCTCATCCCGCACGGTGAGCGCGGGATCATCGGCGAGAACTGTGTTTGTGCCCACGAGGATTGCGGCATATCGCCGGCGCAGTTTTTGGACCAAGCGGCGCGCCTCCTCGCCTGTGATCCATTTGGATTTCCCTTGGGAACTCGCGATCTTCCCGTCCAAAGTCATAGCCAGCTTCAGGGCCACAAAAGGGGTGCGGGTGGTGATCCAGTGGAAGAAGATTTCGTTCAATTTTTTGGCCTCTTCGGCGAGGATCCCCTCCACCACCTCGATCCCCGCGGCTTGGAGGCGGGCCACGCCCCGGCCGGAGACCTGAGGGTTTGGATCGCGGGTGGCGATCACCACCCGTTTGATCCCCGCGCGGATTATGGCCTCGGTACAGGACGGCGTTTTCTTGCCGGGAAAATCCACGCAGGGCTCGAGGTTCACGTAGAGCTCGGCTCCTTTAGCTCTTTCCCCGGCTTTTTCCAAGGCCAGGGCCTCGGCGTGGGGGCCGCCGAACCGCTCATGATAGGCCTCGGCCACGATCTCCCCGTCCTTCACCACCACCGCGCCCACCAGGGGATTGGGGCGGGTGAGGCCCTCGCCCTTCTCCGCCAGGGCCAGGACCCGGCGCATCAATTCCTCGGCTGTCCCGCGGCTTTCCACAGGCGGAGCGCAGCCTCGTGCGGATCAGGAGACCCAAAGATCGCCGCCCCGGCGACAATCACCTCGGCCCCCGCCTCCACCACTGGCCCGATGTTCTCCGGACCAATTCCCCCATCCACGGCGATCAAAACCCCACGGTCGCCGATCTCCTCCCGCAATGCCCGGATGCGCTCCAGGGCTTCCGGCATGAATTTCTGCCCGCCGAAGCCGGGTTCCACGGACATCACCAGGACCAGATCCACCTGGTCCAGATAGGGGAAGACCAAAGAAAGGGGGGTTCGGGGCCGAAGGGAAATCCCCGCTTTGCAGCCGAGTTTGCGGATGGCGGCGATGGCCTCGTGCGGGTGATCCAAAGCTTCTACATGAAAGGTGAGGATGTCCTCCGGCCGCACCCGAAAGGAAGGGGCATAGAGGGCGGGCCGGTCGATCATGAGGTGAATATCGAAGGGGAGCGAGATCTTTTCCCGCAGGGAATTGACGAGGGCTGGCCCGAAGGTGAGGTTGGGGACGAAATGGCCATCCATGACATCGAAATGGATGAAGTCCGCAAGGTCAGCGATGCGCTCGATGGCCGCAAGGAGGTTGGAAAAATCGGCGTTGAGGATGGATGGGGATAGTTTCATTCACGAGCGGCGGCGGCCGGCGATCATGAGCATGCCCAAAAGCTGGGCGATGGCCATGGCCGCGGAGGCCACGTAGGTGAGGGCGGCAGCGCTCAGAACTTCCCGCACCGCCCCCAGTTCCCCTTCCGTCACGAGCCCCGCTTGGCGCAAGGCCGCCATGGCCCGGCGGGAAGCGTTGAACTCCACGGGCAGGGTCACCAAGGTGAACAATACCGCCGCGGAAAAGAGGATGATCCCCACGTTCACAAGGGAAGCGGCCTGGAAAATTAGTCCGAGGAAGAAAAGAGGGAAAGCCAGTTGGGAGCCGAACATGGCCACGGGGACTATGGCCGAGCGCAGGGCCAAGGGAGCGTAACCCTGGGCGTGCTGAAGGGCATGCCCAGCTTCGTGGGCAGCCACCCCCACCGCGGCCACCGAGGTGGAATCCGGGGCAGAGAGGCGCAGCGTCCGACGCCTGGGATCATAGTGATCGCCCAAGGGTTGGCGGATGGTTTCGATTTTGACGTTGGTGATCCCGGCAGAATGCAGGATTTGCTCGGCCGCCTCGCGGGCGGTGATCCGCCGCTGGGTGGGAACCCTGAGGTATTGGGCGTAAGCGGAGCGCACCTTGTATTGGGCATAGATGGCCAATAAAAACGCCGGGATGAGAAGGATCAAAGTCTCAGGATAAAAGAGCCAGATCATTTTTCACCTCCGAAAAGATTATAGCCTGGGCTGGGGAGAGGGCCATAGGCCGGATTCTGTCCTAGGGGGTCATTTCTCTTTGCGGCCTACCCGGAGGCATCGGGCGGGCCACCCTCAAGCGCCTCCCTATTTGGCCTTGCTCCGGCCGGGGTTTGCCGTGCCCGGGAACCTCGCGGCCCCGGCGGTGGGCTCTTACCCCACCTTTTCACCCTTGCCTCCATGTCGCCCGGAGTAAACTCCGGGCCGGATCGGCGGTCTATTTTCTGTGGCACTTTCCGGGGATCGCTCCCCCTCGGGTTTCCCCGAGCGGCCTGCCCTGCGGAGTCCGGACCTTCCTCAGGGAGAAAACTCCCCGCGACCCCCTGGCCTTCTCCCCCGCCGCAGGCTGGTCCGCGCGTACCGACAACGCGGACACACCCAAATTATACCGGTGAATGATTGGACCCGGCGAAGGGGCCGGCCGCAGCGCGGGCAAATCCGGCGCCCCAAAAACAGGATAAAAAGCACAAAAATCCCGGCCCCAAGGACATAAGGCCAGGGGAATTGTTTTTTGGCCGAAACGGCCTCCCCCTCGCGAAGGAGGGAAAGGAGGGACGAGACGAAACGCAAAGCGGCATAACCTGGTCTGGCCCTGTTGGCCTCGAGCTCCGCCCGGCTTCGTAGCTCCTCAATTCCGCGGGGGAGGAGGAGGGCCGCCCCAGGATGGAGGGCCACCCGCCACCTCCGGTCCTCGCCCCGCACGAAGACGAGGAGCAGGTGCTTTTCCGAAAGCTTCCAAGCTCGAAAGACCTCAGCGGCATAACGCGCAGGATCCCCGAAGGGATCGCGCCAGGT
>JAGDVW010000033.1:34891-39874 GCA_023255835.1 Candidatus Acetothermia bacterium | reverse complement strand
ACGAGATGGATCCCCGCACCTTCTAGGCCCGCGATCAAGCTTGAAAGCTCGGCCCGATCGTCGGCCTCCAGGGTTTGGCCGTAGTCGTTGATCGGACCAACCTGGAGAGGAAGAAGGATTTGGGCTAAGCCCAGCGCAGCACCAAAAAGCGCGAGCAGTGCTCGCAGGTGACCACCTCCCGCCCCTCGCGGAGCCTAAGGAGCGTGGCCTCCGAAAGCCTAAGGTGGCAGCCCCCACAGGTTTGGCCGTTCACGTATACCACGGGATTGGGAAAACGCGCCCGGAGCTTGTCGTAGTGCTGGCGAAGCTGCGCGGGAAGCTGGGAGAGGATTTCCGCCCGCTTGGTCTCCAAAGCCTCTTGTTCTCGCCGGAGTTCCCCCCGCTTTCGCTCCAGCCCCTTTATCTCCTCCTCCAATTGGGCGCGGCGTTCCCGGAAGCTTTCCTCGTCCTGGGAGAGCTTCTTTGCGTCCTCCTCCACGGCCTCCATGAGCTTTATCGCTTGTTCGCTGAGCTCATCCAATTTTGCCCGCAAAATCTGCACCTGCTCGCGGAGGAATTCCATCTCTTTGTAGGGGATGATGTCGAACTCCAGCTTCCGTTGGTATTCGCGGATTTTGGCATCAGTGGCGTCCACTTCGGCGGTGCGCTCCTGGGCGGCGAGGCGCAGTTTTCGATGCTCTTCTTTTCGGCGGGCGAAGTCCGCGTCCACTTGGGCGATGCGGCCCTGGAGGTGCTCCTCTTCTTTAGCGATATCCGCCAGGCGCCCGGAAAGCTTCTGCAGGGCCTCGTCCACCTCCCCGAGGGCTCGTAGAAGCCTCAGGGCCTCGCTCATCCCTCCACCACCTCCAATTCTGGGAAGGCCTCGCGCAGGAGCCCCGCAATATGCCGAATAAACGGCCTTTCCGTCTCAGCGTGCCCGAAAACGGCCACCGCCAGCCCCGCTTCCTCGGCCTCCTTCAGCTGGTGATAGCCCGCTTCCCCGGTGATGTAAAGCTCAGCCCTTTTAGCGATGGCCTGGGGGATGAGGTTCCCCCCGCTTCCCCCACATATCGCCACCCGCCGAATTTCGCGGTCTTTTGGACCGACGAAGATTTGCGGTTGGGAAACGCCCAAATTTTCAGCGAATTGGCCGAGGACCGCGGAAACCATCCGTGGCCGAGAAAGCTCCCCCACTCTTCCCAATCCATGCAAGGAGGATCGCAGGGAAAGGGGATAAAGGTCATAGGCCACTTCCTCGTAGGGATGGGCAGCGAGCATAGCTTCCACCACCCGCTCGGCCCTCTCCGCGGGAACGATCGTTTCCAAACGTATTTCTTTCACGTGTTCCTCCCGCCCGATCTCGCCAAGGAAAGGCTTGGCCCCCTCCTCCGGGAGGAAGGTCCCCGTGCCCTCGATGCGGAACGAGCAGTGCCCGTATTTCCCGATCTTTCCGGCCCCGGCGGAAAAGAGGGCTTGGGCCACGCGCTCCTCATGGCCTTTGGGCACGAAAACCACGAGCTTCAGAAGTTGCCCGCGGGGGAGGATGGGCTCCGCGTTTTTCAGTTCCAGGTAGCCAGCCAGAACTTCTCCCAGCCCCCCATGCGCGGAATCGTAGGGGGTGTGGAGGGAAAAGAGGGCCACATCAGCGGAGAAGAGGGCTTTGAGCTTTTGGCCCAATGGTGTTTCCACCCGGATCTCCGAAAGGGGCCGGAAAAGGAGGGGATGGTGAGTCACCACCAAATCCACCTGGGGAAGGAGTTCCAAATGTTTTATCTCCAAATCCAAAGCCACCAAGACTCGTCGGCATGGCCCGGATAAATCCCCGACCTGAAGGCCGGAATGGTCCCATTCTTCGGCGAGGCTCCGGGGAAAACGCGCCTCTAGGAAGGCCACGATCTCTGCGCGGCGCATGCCATTTCAGTTTAGCGGGTTCGGGCCCTGGTGCAATGGGGCGGTATACTCCTTTCCCGATGGAAGCGATTCAAGTGCGCCCCGGGGTTTGGGCTTTTTTGGGCGGGGTGAACCTCGGGGCCATCGTTAGCGAGGGCGAAGTGGTGTTCATCGATTCCGGCCTGGACGACGGTCCGGCGCGGAAGCTTTGGCGCTGGGCCGAGGGGAAAGGGCTTCGTCCCCGGGCGGCCATCCTCACCCACGCTCATGCCGACCACTTCGGCGGAGCCCACCTTTGGGCTGGCCGCGGCCTCCCCCTCCACTCCTCGGAGTTGGAAGGGATGATGATGGAGCACCCGATTTTTGAGCCCGTTCTCCTTTTCTCCGGGGCGGCCCCGATCCCTGAACTGCTCCAAAAATTCACCCTGGCCAAGCCGTGCCGCATTTCCGGGGCCTTGGCCCTCGGCCCCGTCGGGTTCGGCCCGCTCGCGGTGGAGGTGGTGGCCCTTCCCGGCCATTCCCCGGCACAAATTGGGATCAAGGTGGGCGATGTCCTCTTTTGCGCCGACTCCCTCTTTCCCCCGGAAATCCTCCGCAAACATCCAATCCCCTTTTGCTACGATTTTTCCAAAGCCTTGGATTCCGCGCGGGCCCTGGAGGAGGCGGAGGCCCTGGTGCCGGGACACGGCCAAATCCTCCAGGGCGAGGAGGTGCGAAAAGCTTCTTTGGCGTTCCGAGCTCATCTAGAACGGATCCGCGGGATCGTCCTTGAGAAGATCGCCACCCCAAAAACGGCCGATGGGGTTTTGTTTGAGGTCGCAAATCTTTTGGGCGCATCTTTTTCAAACGCCACGGAATTCCTTTTAGCTAGGACCACGATTCTCTCCGTGTTAAGCTCGCTTGTGCACGAAGGTTTAGCCGAGGCGAGGGTGGAGGGGAACACGCTCCTTTGGCGGAGGCTTTAGGATGGCGGTGAGGACCGGTTACGCTGATCTACCCTTGCATGGGGGCAAGGCCCCGCGGTGGCTTTTTTCCCGCATGGTGCGGCTCAGCCGGGAGATCGTCGTCCTTTTGGCCGAGGAGTTCGGGACCGCCGAGGTTTTGCGCCGCCTTTCCGATCCGCATTGGTTCCAGGCCCTTGGCTGCCTCCTTGGGTTCGATTGGCATTCCAGTGGCCTCACCACCACGACCTGCGGGGCCCTGAAGGGGGCGTTGCGCACCGTGGGCCCGGAGATCGGGCTTTTCGCGGCCGGCGGAAAGGGCGCGGCCTCCCGGAAAACTCCGGAGGAGATCATCTTTTGGGCGGAAAAGGAGGGCTTCGAGCCGGCCCCGTTGGTATATGCCTCAAGGATGAGCGCCAAGGTCGATTCCGCTGCCCTTCAAGACGGGTTTCAAATCTATCACCACGTTTTCTTCTTCGACCGGGCCGGCCGCTGGTGCGTGGTCCAGCAGGGAATGAAGGGGGAGGTGCATTTGGCCCGGCGCTATCACTGGCTATCCGAGGGGCTTCGGAGTTTTGTGGTCGAACCCCATTCCGGGGTGGTGGGAAGCCGGGCGGAGCTCGTCCTCAATTTAGTGGCAAGGGAAGCTGAACCAGCTAGGATCACCATTCCAGAGCTAGCCAAAAAGCCGCCGGATTTTTTGGTAAAGGAGCTTTGGCGGATAAAAGGCCTTCGGCTTCCAGAACGACATTCTTTGCTGGTTTCCGATATCGATCCTCGCCGTTTGGAAAGCGTATTTCTCCGCACATACGAGGCCCAGGCCCCAAATTTCGAAGCCCTTTTGGGGATCCCAGGCCTGGGGGCCAAAGGGCTGCGGGCCCTGGCCCTCCTTTCCGAGCTGGTTTACGGGGCCCCCGCCTCTTTCCGAGATCCAGCTAGGTTTTCCTATGCCCATGGCGGGAAGGATGGGACCCCTTATCCGGTGGACCGGGCCACCTACGACCGCACCATTGCGGTTTTGGAGAGGGCGGTGCGGCGGGCCAGGTTGGGGGAGCGGGAGGAGCTTTCCCTCTTACGGAGGCTCCCGCTCCTCTTCCGCTCCCCCTAGGCCCGGCGGTGCTGGTGGGTTGGCGGCGGCCCTAAAGGAGGTGGGCCAGCTTTTTGGCCTTTTCGGCCATCTTCCCGTCCCCCTCGGAGGTCAAAAGGAGGGCGTCATCGCTCACCCCGGTCCGGCGGAAAAGCTCGACCAAGTCCTCCACCCCTAGGCGACGCTTCTCCTCATGCCCCAAATCCAAAACGATGCGCCCTTTATGCATCATGATCAGGCGATTCCCCACCTGCAGGGCTTGATCCATGCGATGGGTGACCATGAGGGTGGTGATGCGGTGCTCGGCCACAAGCCTTTCGGTCACGGCCAAAACTTTCTCCGCGTTGGCCGGGTCCAGGGCCGCGGTGTGTTCGTCCAAAAGGAGGAGCTTTGGTTTGGTCATGACGGCCATGAGAACGGTGAGGGCTTGGCGCTCTCCTCCGGAAAGGTGGGCCACCTTTTCCGAAAGGCGTTTTTCCAACCCCATGCCCAAAGCGACCACAACTTCCGTCAGAGCCCGGCGCCGCCGCGCCGAAAGAAGCGGAACCAAGCGGCGGCGGCCCTTCTTTGCCGCCAAAGCCAAGTTTTCCGCGATGGTCATGTGCGCCGCCGTTCCCTGGAGAGGATCTTGGAAGACTCTTCCGATGAAGAAAGCCCGGCGATGAGCGGGCCAACTGGTCACATCTCGCCCAGCCAGCCTCACCTTCCCTCGATCAGGTCTGCATGTTCCCGCAATTACATTGAGAAGCGTGGTCTTCCCCGCACCGTTTGAGCCGATCACTGTGGCGAAATCGCCTTCGGCCATGGACAAATCGAGATCGTCCAGGGCCACAACCCGCTCCGCCCCGAGGGAAAAGGTTTTGGTCACCTGTAAAACCTCGAGGATCATGGGCTCTCCCCTCTTAAGGCCGCCCGCAGGGTTGGCGCGGCCAGGGCCGCCAAAACCACCAAGGCCGTGACCAGCCGCAGGTCGGAGGCGGTGAAGCCCACGGCCGCTCCATACCTCAGGGCCACAGAAATGGCCAACCGGTAGGCCACAGACCCCCCTACTGCCGCCAAAATCGCACCCCAAAGGGAACGCGGCCG
>JAGDVW010000033.1:31731-34791 GCA_023255835.1 Candidatus Acetothermia bacterium | reverse complement strand
GCAACAATTGTTCCCACGCCCATTCCCACGTCCGCAAATCCCGAGTACTGCGCAACCAAAGCCCCGGAAAAGGCCACAAGGCCATTGGAAATGGCCAGGCCTAGGATCCGGAGGTTATCGGGGTTGGTGCCCAAGGATTTCAAAAGGTCTGGGTTTTGTCCGCAGGCGCGCATGGCGCCGCCCAATTCGGTATGGAGGAAAAGGAGGAGGAGCACGGCCGTGACCGCGCAGAAGATCCCGGCGGCCAAAACGGTTCCGTAGCCCCGGGGAGCGGAAATGGCCTGGGCGAGGCCGTTTAGCACGGAAGGCTTTCCCAAAAGGGAGAGGTTCGGGCGGCCCATGATCCGCAGATTCAAGGAGTAGAGCATGATCATGGTGAGGACCCCGGCGAGGAGACCGGGGATCCGGAGCCGGGTGGCCAAAACCCCGGTGAGGGCTCCTGCCATGAGGCCGGCTCCTCCTCCTACTAGCGCCGCCAAAAACGGGTTGAATCCCCGCAGGATCAGGATTCCGGCCACCGCGGCCCCTAGGGGAAACGTCCCATCCACCGAAAGATCGGGGAAGGAGAGGACCCGGAAGGAGAGGTAGACCCCGAGGGCCATGAGGCCGTAGATCAAGCCCTGCTCGGCGGCGCCCAAGAAAAGCACGGTTTACTCCTTTATGAACCTTTGACCGCCAAAGAGAAGGCCAGTGGCAAGCTTTTTGGCTTCAGGACTGAACACGAACCCGATTTCCTCCGCTACATCCAAGTTGAAAAACACTTTGGTCCCAGCCTGGCGCACAAAGGGGATGTCCTTGGGTGGGGTGCCGCGCAAGACCTTGAGAACGATTTCGCCGGTGAGAAGCCCATGGTCGAAATAGTCAAAGCCTGTGCAAATGAGGACTCCTCGCTCCAAGCTCGTGGGATCAGCGAAGAGAAACGGGATCTTTCCCCGTTTTGATACTTCGATCACCGCGTCCAATGCCGCGGCCACGGTGTTGTCGGTGGTGCAGTAGATGGCGTCCACTCGCCCCAAAAGGGACTGGGCGGCGAGGGGCACGGCAGCCGTCCCTTCCGCCGGAACCACGATCAGCTCGATGCCCAGTTCCTTGGCTGCCTTTTTCGTCATCTCCGTGAGGGTGGCAGAGTTCACCTCCCCGGGGTTATAGATCTGACCTAAGCGTTTCAGACCAGGCACAACCTTCAACAGAAGCTCGAGGTCAGCCCGAACATCGATCATGTCCGAGGCCCCGGTGACATTGGGGTGGCCAATCAGTCCCGCAGCTACA
This sequence comes from Candidatus Acetothermia bacterium, assembly GCA_023255835.1. Classification (GTDB taxonomy): domain Bacteria; phylum Bipolaricaulota; class Bipolaricaulia; order Bipolaricaulales; family Bipolaricaulaceae; genus DTER01. The sequence continues at coordinate 33,522 of JAGDVW010000033.1, read as the reverse complement.
GGATCTGTGACTGCTGAAAACACCACAGGAATGTTTGTGTCTTTGAAAACTTGAACGACGGCCTGAGAGGACGGCGTGGTGATGGAGACCACCAGGTCCACCCCCCGGGCCAGGAAGTCCTGGGCGATGGCCATGGCCACGGAGAAGTCCCCCTGGGCATTGGCGAAGATGAACTGGACATTTTGCCCCTCGATGTAGCCCGCACGCCGCAGGGCCTCGATGATCCCGTCCCGGCAGGCATTCAAGGCCGGATGGTCCACGATCTGCGTGATCCCGATCACTATGGGCTTCGCAGCCCCGATGAGCCCGAAAACCACCAACGCCAAGAGAAGTTTTTTCACCGCACACCCCCTTATAAAACAAAAAACCGCAAGCTTTTGCTTGCGGTGCTGGGCATGACCCTCCTTTTCTAGAGAGTCACGCCCTCATGCGAACCAGTACCAAACGTAAGCTTTCGCCCCGAGGATCACCTCCTTCCGCGGACTTCGAGTCATCTGGCTCACGGCTGTGAAATACGACGGAGGCAGGGGGCCTGTCAAGGGGGGAGGGGCTAATCCCCGAAGCGGCCGAACCCTTTTCGACAGTAGCCGTTTAGGAAATCGCGTCCGGAGAGGCACCGGCAGCCCGCGGGCTGGAGCTCGAGGACCTCCAGAATGCCTGAGCCGGTCGCCACAAGGAGCCTGTCGCGCCGGGGAAGGAGGCAGCCGGGCGCAGCGGGCTTTGCCCCTTCCTCCACCACCTTTGTGCGCAGGATTTTCACGAGCTCTCCTTGCCAGGTGGTGAAGGCTCCAGGCCGTGGGGAGAGGCCGCGCACGAGGTTATGGATGCGCCGGGCCTCCCATTCCCACCGGATCCTTCCATCTTCTTTGTGGAGCTTTGGGGCAAGGGTTCCATTGGGTGGCTGCGGTTTAGGCTCGATTTCCCCGCGCCAAAGCTTTTCCACCGTCTCCACCGCCAGCTCCGCCCCAAGCCGGGAAAGCCTTTCCTCAAGCTCACCAAAGGTCTCCTCCGGCCCGATTTCCGTCCGGCGCTGAAGGAGGATGGGGCCGGTATCCATCCCCTCATCCATGAGGAAGGTGGTGACCCCGGTCTCCCTCTCGCCGTTGATGATGGCCCACTGGATCGGCGCCGCTCCCCGATACTTTGGCAGAAGGGAGGCGTGGACGTTTACGCAGCCCAGCCGCGGGAGTTGCAAGACCACGGGGCGCAGAAGCTGCCCAAAAGCCGCAGTAACAAGGAGATCCAAATTGAGGGAGCGCAGGAATTCCACGCAATCCTGACTATTTATGGAGCGGGGTTGAAGGAGGGGGAGCCCAAGCTCCGTCGCCGCTATCTTCACCGGGGGCGGGGTTAATTTGAGCCCGCGGCCGGCTGGCCGATCCGGTTGGGTGATCACCGCCAAAATCCCGAACCTTTCGGCCAAAGCTTTGAGGACGGGGACGGCAAAGGAACTGGTCCCGGCGAAAGCTAAGCGCGGACCTCCGCAGCCGAAGGCACACCTTCCTTTCGACTAAGAAGCTCCCGGAAGATCCGGAGCACCCGCTGGCGCTCATTCACCGAAAGATGATCGATGAAGAGCACCCCGTCCAGGTGATCGAGCTCGTGCTGGAGAAGGCGGGCGTTGAGGCCTTGGACTTCGAGGATGTGGCGCTGGCCCTCCTCGTCCTGGTATTCCACCCGCACCGCTTTGGCCCGCGGGATCTCCGCCCAAACCCCGGGGAGGGAAAGGCAGCCCTCTTCTTCCACCACGATCTCCGGGGAGCGCCAAAGGATCCGAGGGTTCAAGATCAC
>JAGDVW010000033.1:26828-31631 GCA_023255835.1 Candidatus Acetothermia bacterium | reverse complement strand
CGTGATCCTCTTTCTCGTCCGGGCTCAACCGCACGATGGCCGCGCGATAAAGGAGCCCGATCTGGTTGGCGGCAAGGCCGAGGCCTGCGATGCGGGCGAAGGCGCCGCGCAGGGCCTCGGCCGCGGCCCTGGCCTCCGGCCCCCCCGGACGCACGGGGTGAGTGGGCTTCCGCAGAATGGGATCAGGGTAAAGGCGAACCAACTTGGCCTCCTCCTTTTGGGCTTTATTATAAGCAAGGCGTGGCAAGGACAAGGGCCGAGGATTTGGTGGAGCGCGCGGCTTTGGTCCGCAAAGTGCTCGAGCTGGAGCGCAAGAAAGGGCTCAGCGACGGGGCCGTGCTCGGGGGCTTAGAGGCCTTGGTGCGCCGGCATCTTCCCGAGGCGGCGGCCGCGGTGGCCGGCTACGCCAAAATGACCGAAAAAGAAAGGGCTTTGGCCCTGAAGCGCCTAGAAGAAAAGATCGAAAAAATCCTAAGGGGAGGCGAAAAGCTCCGCCTGGATGCCCCCATTCGCTACGCCCCCGGCATCGGCGAAAGGCGCGAGGGCCTCTTTAAAAAGCTCGGGATCCACACGGTGGAGGATCTCCTCACCTTCTTCCCCCGGCGCCTCGAAGATCGCACCCAGCTTCGGCGCATCAAGGACCTCCAGGATGGGGAAAATGCCCTTGTGGAGGGCGTCCTGCGGGCCAAATCCAAGGTGAAGGTCAAGCCCAATTTGGAGCTGGTCAAGGCGGCCTTGGACGATGGAACCGGCATCCTCTTCGGCGTTTGGTTCAACCAGCCCTGGATGTGGGAGCAACTGGAGCAAGGCCAGCGCTATTCCTTCTACGGCAAGGTCCAAATTCGCTTCGGGGAAATCCAGATGGAAAACCCGGTCTGGGAGAGGGCTGGGGAGAGGGAACAGACCGGCCGATTTGTCCCGATCTACCCCAGCACGGAAGGGCTCTCCCAAAACGTCCTCCAGAGCGTGATCCGCCGGGCTTTGGCGCGGCTGGGAGCGCGGATCCCCGAGGTTTTGCCGGAGGAGACCCGCCGGCGACAAAACCTCCTCCCCCGGCGCGTGGCCCTCCAAAAGATCCATTTCCCTGAAAGCCTAGAGGAGTTCGAAAAGGCCCGGGAAACATTGGCTTTCGAGGAGCTTTTCCTCCTCCAGCTCGGTTTGATCCTCCATCGAAAACGAGAGGCCATCGGCCGGGCGATCGAGCCCAATTCGGAATGGCTTAAGACCTTTGTGGAAAGCCTGCCTTTCCCCCTCACCCCTTCCCAGAAGAGGGCCATCGAAAACATCGAGGCCGATTTGCGCGCCCCTTATCCCATGCTGCGGCTGTTGCAGGGGGATGTGGGCTCAGGGAAGACGGTGGTGGCCGCAGCAGCCTGCGCCATGGTGGCCTCGGCTGGCGCTCAAGCGGCGGTCATGGCCCCAACAGAGATCCTCGCCGAGCAACACTTCTACGTTTTCCGCGAACTCCTCCGCCCCCTTCCCGTGGAGGTGGGGCTTTTGAGCGGCGGGCTTTCCCGCCGGGAACGAGAGGAGCTCCTTTCCCGCATCGCCCAGGGGAAGACCCAGGTGGTGGTGGGAACCCACGCCCTCCTCGAGGAGGACGTGGAGTTCAAGGACCTCGCTTTGGCCGTGATCGACGAGCAGCACCGATTCGGGGTGATCCAACGGGCCGCTTTGGAGAAAAAGGGGAGGGGAACGAACGTTCTCGTCATGTCCGCCACCCCCATCCCCCGCACGGTGGTCCTCACCGTATACGGGGAATTTGAGCTATCCGTGCTGGAGGAATTGCCCATTCCCCGCCGGAACGTCAAAACCTTTTGGCTCTCGGAGGCGAAGCGGGAGGAAGTGTACCAGGAGGTGGGCCGGCGCCTTGCCCGCGGGGAAAAGGGCTATGTGGTCTTCCCCCTCGTGGAGGAATCCGAGGAGCTCGATCTTCGGGCGGCCACCGTGGCCTACGAGGAGCTGCGGGCGCGCTTCGGCGACATTGTTGGGCTTTTGCACGGCCGCATGCCCTCGGAGGGGAAGCGGGCGACCATGGCGGCCTTCCGCGCCGGAAAAATTCGGCTCCTTGTGGCCACCGTTGTGGTGGAGTTGGGTCTAGATGTGCCCGATGCTTCCTTTTTGGTCATCGAGCATGCCGACCGCTTTGGGCTTGCGCAGCTCCATCAGCTCCGGGGCCGCATCGGCCGGCAGGGCCAGGAGGCCGTGTGCTGGGCTTTGGCCGACCCCACCACGGAGGAGGCCCGGGAGCGCCTCTCCGCCTTCCGCGACCTCTCCGACGGGTTTAAGATCGCCGAGGCGGACCTCCGCATCCGGGGCCCTGGTGATCTTTTGGGCACGGCTCAGCATGGCTTTATTTCCAAATTCCGGGCGGCGGACCTCGTGCGGGATTTGGGCCTTTTGGAGCGGGCGCGGGCGGAGGCCCGCAAGTTCGCGGAAAAGGGGATTCCGCCGGAGCTCGCTGCGGAGGTGGAGCGCCGCTTCGGCGAAGATTTGGAACTTTTGGGGGTGTAAATGATCGAGGAGAAGACCATGGCCAAGGTGGAGGCCCTCGCAGGGTTGCGCCTTTCCCCTGGGGAAAGGGAGCGGCTCCGTGCGGAGCTCGGGAAAATCCTGGCTTATTTTCAAAAGCTCCAGGAGCTCCCCACGGAAGGGGTCCCGCCCTTTTCGCCCCTTCCCGGCGTGACCAACGCTTTGCGGGAGGATGAGCCCGGGCCTTCTTTGCCCCAAGAGGAAGCCCTGAAAAACGCCCCGGAGAAGGAGGACGGGTTTTTCGCGGTTCCCCCGCTTTTCCCCGCATGAGGGAGAACCCCGTGCGAAAAGGGGCCGCCTGGGTCGCGGCCAAAAGCCGTTTCGTTTTCATGGTCCCCGAGGGAATGGAACGCCTGGCGGAGGATCTCCTTCCCCTTCCTGACCCGGTTTGGGTGGAGCGCTACCATTTCCGCGGGGAGGAGGAGCTGACTTTGCGCTATCTCCTCGTCCTGGACGCCCTGAACTTCTGTTTTTGGCCGCCCGCGGGTTTCCCCCATCGTCCCGCGCAGGAACGCTGGATGGTCCTCGGCCCCGAAGGGGAGAGGCTCACGGGCTACTATGCCCTGAGTTTTGCCCTGCGGCGCCTCGCCCTGGAATCCCCGGGGTTCTTCGTCCCCGAGCACCTGGCGGCGGTCACGGAGGGGGAAGTGGCGGAGGTTTTGGGACAAATCCCCCTCCCCTTTTGGCGGGCCATGGCCCTGCGGGAGGTGGGACAGGCTCTTTTGCGGTTTGGTTCAGCTCAAAACTTCTTCGCCCAGGCCCAAGGCTCCGCAAAGAGGCTCGTGGAACTCCTCACCGCCCATCTTCCCATGTTTCGGGATGCCGCCCTCTACGACGGGCGCTGGATCCCCTTCTACAAGCGGGCCCAGATCCTTGTCGCCGACCTTTGGGGAACCTTTGAGGGGAAGGGGCCGGGTGCTTTTCGCGATCTTTCGTGGCTCACAGCTTTTGCTGACTACAAGCTGCCCCAAATCCTCTGGGCCTCCGGCGTGTTGCGGGTTCATCCGCGCCTTGCGGAGCGGATCAAAAAGGGGGAGATCATCCCCTGGGGAAGCCCCTCAGAGGTGGAGATCCGGGCCCTCACCGTGGTGGCGGTGGAGAAGTTGGTGGAGAAGCTCAGGGAAAAGGGGAGGGAGGTCCTGCCCTTTCAAGTGGACTGGCTCCTTTGGAATTTGGCCCAGCGCGGCCTCGGCGTTCCCCACCATCGCACGCTCACCTGGGCCTATTAGCCATGCCCTTTGAAATCCTCACCAGGCTCCCGGGAAGTGAAGCCAGGCTCGGTCGCTTGGTCACCGCCCACGGGGTTGTGGAGACCCCGGCCTTCGTGGCCGTGGCCACCCGTGGCTCGGTGCGGGCGGTGGGCATGGAGGACTTGGAATCCTTGGGAGTCCAGATCCTTATCGCCAACACCTACCACCTCGTGATCCGGCCAGGACCGGAAACCGTTGCTGCTCTCGGCGGATTGCACGGGTTCACGAGCTGGCGCGGCCCGTGGATGACGGACTCCGGCGGTTTTCAGGTTTTCTCCTTGGGGGCGGCAAAGATCCACGGGGTGGGGAAGATCGCCTCCATCTTCCCTGGGGAGGCCCGGCCCCGCGAATCCCCGGGCATTTCCCTGGTGAAACTCACCGAGGACGGGGCCTGGATCCGCTCCATCCTCGACGGCCGGCAAATTTTCTTCTCCCCGGAGGAGGTGATCCGAATCGAGCGCCTTTTGGGCGCGGACGTGATCCTCCCTTTGGACGAGTGCACTTCACCTTTTCACGACGAGGAGTACACAAGGAAGGCCATGGAGCGGACCCATCGCTGGGCGGAGCGGGCCCTTTCCGCCTTTTCCCGCACCCAGGGCCTCGGCCCCAATCCCCAGCAAGAGCTTTGGGGGATCGTGCAAGGCGGGGCTTACGAGGGGCTTCGCCGGGCCTCGGCCCGCACCATCGCCGGCTTGGGCTTCCCCGGCTTCGCCATCGGTGGATCCCTGGGAAAATCCAAGGAGGACATGTACCGGGTGATCGAGTGGACGGTGGCCGAGCTTCCCCCGGAAAAGCCCCGGCACCTTTTGGGGATCGGAACCATCGAGGACATCGTGGAGGCGGTGAAGCGGGGGGTGGACCTGTTCGACTGTGCCGCGCCCACGCGCCTGGCGCGGAACGGGACCCTCCTCACCTTTTCCGAGCCCAACTTCAAACTGAACCTGGATAACGCCCGCTTCCGCAAGGATGAGCGCCCGCTGGACGAAAGCTGCGATTGCCCCACGTGTCGGCGCTATTCCCG
>JAGDVW010000033.1:24649-26728 GCA_023255835.1 Candidatus Acetothermia bacterium | reverse complement strand
ATGAGCGCCCGCTGGACGAAAGCTGCGATTGCCCCACGTGTCGGCGCTATTCCCGGGCATTTTTGCACCATCTTCTCAGGAGGGGGGAGCTTGCGTATTTCCGGCTGGCGACCCTACATAATCTTCGGTTCATGGTGCGGTTCATGGCCTGGATCCGCGCGGAGATTGCGGCCGGCCGCCTCCCCGAGCTTCCCAAATGAAAAAGGTTCGGGTCTATACGGACGGCGCGTGTTTTGGGAATCCCGGCCCCGGTGGTTGGGCGGCCATCCTCCTTTGGGGACCCCACCGCAGGGAGATCTCCGGCTGGGAACACCAAACCACGAACAACCGCATGGAGCTGCGGGCGGCCATCGAGGCCCTGCGTGCCCTAAAGGAACCGGTGGAAGTGGAGATCTTCACGGACTCCACTTACCTGAAAAGAGGGGTCACGGAGTGGTTGCCCCGCTGGAAGGAACAGGGATGGAAAAGGAAGGCGGGGAAAAAATGGGAGCCCGTGGCAAATGCCGACCTTTGGCAGGAACTGGACGCCCTCTTGGGCAAACACAAGGTTTCCTTTCACTGGGTGGAAGGGCACAGCGAAGATCCGGAGAATGCCCGGGCCGACCGCCTGGCGCGGGAAGCCATGCAGCGGGCCTTGAGGGCTACGAACGGCGGACTCGGCTCTGGATGACGAGCGCCCGCTCCACGTCCTGGGGGCGGACCCAGCCTTTTTCCACGAGGATCTCGCCGATCCGGCGCCGACGGCCCTCCGCTTCCTGCTCCCGCAGGGCCTCCTCCACCCGCCGCGGATCCAACGCCCCCAAATCCACGAGGATCTCCCCCAAGCGCTTGTCGCGCTCGAAGTACTCCTCGAGGATGGACATGATCACCGCCGAGCGGGATTTGCGCTGCTGAAGCGCGATCCTGTCCACGAGGTCCAAGAGGTATTTGTCTTCGTCGCTGTAATACAGGGTGACCTGCATCCTTCCCCTCCCGAGATCCCTTTTCGGGGTGTTTCGTAACCTTTTCGACTATATCCTGCCAGGTGGTGTTGGGCAAGCGTATCAACGGGTGGCCGCGGCCACCGCCCGGGCCGCGTCCACCAGGCCCCGGCCCACCCGCAGCTCCTCCGCCGCCAATTTCCCGCAGGTGCGGAGGAGGATCTCCACCGCCTGAGAACCGGGGAGCCCGGGGTTGGCGGAGAGGATGAGGGCCAAGGCTCCGCTGACATGGGGCGCGGCAAAAGAAGTCCCAGAGAAACTGCCCACGCTGCCTCCGGGGAGGAGGGCGGGGATCTCCACCCCGGGGGCGCTCAAGTCCACCTCCGGGCCGTAATTGGAGAAGGAAGCGGGGCGGTCGGCGCGGTCCGTAGCGGCCACGGTGAGGACACAATCGGGACGGCCGAGGGGATTCACCCCGCTTCGGCCGTCGTTCCCCGCGATGGTGATCACGATCACCCCCTTCTCCCAGGCCCGCCTGAGGGCCTCCATGACCACCGCGGGCGGATTCCCCTTGGCATAGAGGCTTAGGTTGATGATCCTTGCCCCGTTTTGCACGGCGTAATCGATGGCTTGGGCGAGCTTCTTCCAGTCCCGCTCGTAAAAGAGGCCTTGGGAATCGAGGAAGCGCACATCCATGAGGCGCACTTTTGGCGCCACCCCCACGATATTTTGGGCATAGGCGGCGATCACCGAGGCCACGGACGTGCCGTGGTAATGGATGGGGGTGCGGCGAAGATGCGCTGGGACGTTATTCCGGAAATCCCAGCCGTAAAGGTCATCGATGTAGCCGTTTCCATCGTCGTCTTTTCCGTTCAGGACCTCATTTTGGTTGGTCCAGCGCACCTCCGCAAGCTCGGGGAGGGAGAAATCGATCCCGGAGTCGATCACGGCCACCACGATCTCCGGGGAGCCCTGGGTGATGGACCAGGCTTGGGGAGCTTTCACGCGCTCGATGTTCCAGGGATAGGAGGGCCCGGAGAGGGAGAGGCTCACTTGGCCGATCCCGCCCACAGGGCTTGGCCGGAGGGCCAAGCCCAGGGCCAGTGCCACCAGGGATCCCCACGCCCAAACCCTCTTTGCCATCATAAAACAATTGTAT
>JAGDVW010000033.1:22852-24549 GCA_023255835.1 Candidatus Acetothermia bacterium | reverse complement strand
CGGGGAAAAGGCGCGGGCCTTGGTAAAAGAGCTCTCCGGCGGGCAAAGGCAGCGCCTGGCCCTGGCCGTGGCCCTCCTCAACGATCCCGAACTCCTCTTCCTCGATGAGCCCACCTCCGGCCTCGATCCCCAGGCCCGCCGCCATGTCTGGGACATCCTTCGGGAGCTCCGTTCCCAAGGGAAGACGATCTTCCTCACCACCCACTACATGGAGGAAGCGGAAAACCTCTCCGATTGGGTCTGCATCATGGACCACGGGCGGATCATCGCCGAGGGAACGCCTCAGGACCTCGTGGCCCGCCTCGGCCCAGCCACCTTCGTGGAGTTTCAGGTTCCTTCGGCGCTTGTCCCCGCTCTCCGCGCCCGCTTTCCCGGGCGAGTCCAGGAAAATGAGGATAGGACTAGCGTTCAGCTGGATGAACTGGGTCGAGGCCTTGCTTCCCTCTTTTCCTGGGCGGAGGAGCAGGGGATCTCCCTCACCCATGTGACCCTGCGTCAGCCCAATTTGGAGGATGTTTTCCTCGCCCTCACGGGAAGGAGGCTCCGCGATTGAAGGCCGTTCTTGCTTTGGCCAAGTGCTTTGCCCTCTCTTCTGTGCGGGAATGGGACGCGCTTTTCTGGTTTTGGCTTTTCCCCGCCCTCCTTTTGGCCCTTTTGGGCGCGGCCTTTGGGGGAGTAGAGCGCGGGGAAATGGAGCTTCGGGTGATCCTGGCCGCCGCGGAGAAAAGCTCCCTTGCCCAGGCTTTACTCCAAAGTTTCCGGGAAATGGCCAAAGGCGCAGGTCCTTCCCTCCGGGTGGAAATCCTTACGGGTGTGGATTTAACCCGGGTACGAAAGGAAGTGGAGGGAGGGGAAGCCCAGGCCGCCCTCTTCATCCCCTTCGATTTTTCCGCAGAACTTTTGGCCGGGGGAAAAGCTTCGGTTCAGATCCTCTACCGCCGCGGGGAGGCCGGTTCGAGCGCCGCTGCCTCTTTTCTCCAGGAATTCGTGGAGGAATTCGGCCTCGCCCTTCTTCAGGGGGAGGGATTCCTTTCCAGAAAAATCCCCGTGGAAATGAGGGAGGTGGGCGGGGAAGCACGTCCCCTGCGCTATGTGGATTTCCTCCTCCCCGGGGTCCTCCTCATGGCCCTTTTCGTCTACGGGCTTTTCAGCGTGCCCAGCGCCATCGTGCGCGCAAAAGAGGTCGGGCTCCTGAAGAGATATTTCGCCAGCCCCCTTTCCAAAGGTGGCTACCTCCTTGGCTTTTCCCTGAGCGCCCTCTTGGTCAACGCTTTCCAGGTCTTTCTCGTTGTGGTCCTCGGCCGGCTCGCTTTTGGGGTGCGGTTGCCCTTCCTTCGGCCGGAAAGTTTGGGATTCCTTTTCTTGGGCTTCGCGATCTCCCTCGGCCTTGGTTTCCTCGTCTCCGCCTTTTCCCGCACCTATCAAGGGGCGATGGCCTGGGCCAGCCTCCTCAATCTTCCCCTCCAGTTTTTGGGCGGCCTCTATTTTCCCCTCACCGCGATGCCCAAGGTCCTCCGCCCCTTTATGGCCGCCAACCCCCTCACCCACCTCGCCGAGGGGCTCCGGGCCTCCTTGGGTTTAAGCACCCCCGTTTACCCCCTTTGGCTCAGCCTTCTCGTCCTTTTCCTTTGGCTTTGCGGGACCTTTGCCTTTTCCGCCTGCGCCTTGGGGAGGAAGGATGAAGGGTTTTTTCGCCC
>JAGDVW010000033.1:21241-22752 GCA_023255835.1 Candidatus Acetothermia bacterium | reverse complement strand
CCTTTGCCTTTTCCGCCTGCGCCTTGGGGAGGAAGGATGAAGGGTTTTTTCGCCCTCTTTTTTGCTCAGTTTAGGATTTTGCTTCGCAACCGTCTCGATCTCTTTTTGACCCTGGGGTTCCCCCTCGTTTTCGTGCTCCTTTTTGGCTTCATCTTCGCTGCGCCGGAGGGGCCGGTGCGGCTGGGCGCGGTTTTCATCAGCTCCCGCGAGCCCCTTCTCCAGGTTCTTTCAGAATTCCCCGAGATTTCTTTGAAGGAATTCGCAAATGTTCAGGATTTGGAGAGCGCTTTGGCTCGCAGGCAGCTGGACTTCGGGTTGGTCTGGGACGGGGAATCCCTCCTCTTCCTCTTCGAGCGGAGCCGGGTCCAAGATAACCCGACGTTTCATGGCTACGCCCGCCGGATCGCCCGGGCCTTGGAGCTCAGGCTCGCGGGCGTGGATGCCCCCATCCAGGCGGAGAAGGTTCACGTGGGAAAACTTCCCGCGGCCACCTGGTTTCATTACATCGTTCCCGGGCTCATGGCCATGGCCATTCTCCAGGCCGGGGTCCTCGCCGCAGCCGGGAGGCTGGCGGCCATGCGAGAGCTTAGGATCCTGCGGAGGCTCTTGGCCACCCCCGTTTCCGGCTGGGCCATGCTTTTGGGCGTGGGATTGGTGCGCATGCTCTCGGGCTTCCTCTCCGCCTCCTTCACCTTCCTTTTTGCCAGTTTTCTCTTTAGGGTGGAGTTCCTGGTGAAACCCGGCTGGCTCCTCTTTTATGCGCTTGTTTCGGCTTTGGGCGCTATGGGATTGGGAGCGGGGCTGAGCATTTTGGTGCGGAAGCCGGGGAACGCCGCGGCCGCGGGGATGATCCTCGTCCAGGCCATGCTCTTCCTCTCGGGGATCAATATCCCCTTGGAATTCTTGCCCGTGGGGCTTCAGCTTTTGGCCAAAGCTCTTCCAGCTTACTACATGGCCCAAGGGATACGGGCCGCGTTGGGGGTCGTGGAAGGGGTACCGGCAAACTTTTGGGCTGGCTTGGGCTTCGGTGCTTTTGGGATCCTTTCCCTGCTCCTTTTTGGACGCCTTCTTCTTCGGCCGGACTAGGTGCAAAAGCGGCCTTTTTCGGATAAAGTGGGTTCCCTCGCCAAGTTTTCCCCGGGGGAGGAAGGAGGCAAAAATGCAGAGAGGCCCGCGCAAGATGTACGACGTCCGCCATTTGGGGCTCACGTGCGCCGATTGTGGGGCGCCGATCGAGGAGCTCCCGTTTATCCCGAAAAGCGATCGCCCGGTGTACTGTCAAAAGTGCGCCCGGAACCACCGGCGCCAAAACCCCCGCATTCTGCGGTGAGGAAAGGGGCGGCTTCCGCCGCCCCCTTTTTTATCCTTTGCGCAGATCCTGAAGTTTTTCCTCTGCGGCCTGGACTTCTTTCTTTAGGGCCTCAAGGTAGCGTTCCAGTTCGGCGATTCTTTCCTCCTTGGTGCGAAAGCGACGCACAACGGGTGGATGCGCTCCGCAACACCAGCAACAA
>JAGDVW010000033.1:14638-21141 GCA_023255835.1 Candidatus Acetothermia bacterium | reverse complement strand
TCCAAAATGGCGTTCCCAAGCGGGACCACAGCATTCATGCCCGTACATCCTTTTCACCCCCTTTCAGAGTTTCATAAGCGCTGAGGAAGCGGTCCAATTCATCCCGCAGGCGCCTTAGGTGCACGGCCCAGGCCTGGAGGTAATCCCAGCCCGCGTCGGTGAGGGTGTAGACCCGGCGGGCCGGGCCGCTTCCAGAGGTGTCCCAGGAGGAGCGGATGAGGCCTTCTTCCTCCATGGTTCGCAGGGTGCGGTAGAGACCTCCGGGATCGAGCTCGTGCTCGGAAAGGCGGGAGAGGATCTCATAGCCGTGGGCCGGGCCCTGGGCCAGGGCCAGAAGGACCCAGGGCTGGGCCAGCCCCCGCACCCGCCCGGGCACACAGTACGGGTGTTCCCGCTCCCGGCACATGGTGAAGGCAATTATATGCTCAAGTCAGATAGAGGAAAAGGTCACGAAGGCCGCGGAACACCGGCCCGCCGCGCGTCAGCCGCAAAAACACCGGGTTTCTCGCATCCCCCAGGAACACCTTCTCCTCCGGCCGGAGCCCCTTAAGTCCAACCCTTATTTGCTTTGAGCGGGAACGGTTTCTAAGTAGAGGACGTCGCTGGTGTCATCGTAGGCGAAAAGTTCGGCGTACCGGCCCCAGTTCACAATCACTCCGAACTGTTTTTCGGCCTCGGCAGGAGGGAATTGCAATTCTAAAGCGCGCTGCACCACTTCGCCTCGGAGCTTCCCGCCTTCCGCGGCCTCGAGGAGCTCCAAAAGCCAGCGGAAGATGGGGATGCGGCGGATGCGGCTCGCGAAGATCTCCTTTCGCGCCAGGATCCCGGCCTCAGCGAAGGTTTCCCCCAAGGGGGTCAGGGCCACGTCACCCTTGGCCACCGTGACGAATCCCAAAAGCTCCAGGGCTTCCACGATGCGGAGGAGCTGGTCGGAGTCGACCTGAAGTTCACTTGCCAATTTGTAGAGATCCTGGCGGCCGCCGGGAGTGGCGGCCAAAGCCTCAAGGAGGCCGGCCATGCTCACCACCGGGACGTTGGGGAGGGCCCGGATCCGGCCGGGTTCACCCGGAGCGCTGCCGAGCTCCACCGGCTCGGGCTGGGTCTCGCCGGCCAAGAGGGCATATACCTCGTCCACCATGGCCCTAAAATCCGGGGCTTGGGGCTGGCGCGGATGAGGTATGGCTACACGGATTTCGGCCACGATGCGCCCCGGGTCCTTCTCCATGATGAGGAGGCGATCGCCAAGCAACACAGCTTCCTCGATGTTGTGGGTGACCATGAGGATCGCTTTCGTTGGGATTTTCCCGCCCAGCCAAAGCTCCAAAAGTTCCCCGCGCAGGGCCGCAGCGCTCAATACATCCAGCGCGGAAAAAGGCTCGTCCAAGCACAGAAGCTCCGGCTCCACCACCATGGCCCGGGCGAACCCCACCTTCTGGCGCATCCCCCCGGAGAGCTCCCGGGGATAGGCCTCCTCGAATCCGTCCAAGCCCACCCGGTCCAGCATCTCCAGGGCCCGGCGCCTCCGCTCCTCCGGCGCCACTCCCCGCGCGGCCAATGCCACCTCCACGTTCTCCAAAACCGTAAGCCAGGGGAAGAGGGCGAAGGTTTGGAAAACGATGGTGGCCTTGGGGTTCACGCCCCGCAGGGGTTCACCCCGGTAGAGGACTTCGCCGGAGGTGGGCCTCTGCAGCCCTGTGGCGATGCGCAAAAGCGTGCTTTTCCCGCAGCCGGAAGGGCCCAAAAGGACTACGAACTCCCCCTCATCCAGGGCGAGGTCCACGTCCTTGAGGGCGAAGAACTCCCGCTCGCCGCTGCGGTAAACCTGGCTCACCTTTCTAAGCTCCAAGAGGTGCTCAGCCATGGCTCACTCCAACTTGAAACGCTCCTCGGCCACCCGGTAAAGCCTGCGCCAAAGGAACCGGTTGATGACCACCACGATGAAGATCATGGTCAAGGTGGCGGCGAAAAGGAGGGGATAATTCCCCTCCTCCGTGGCCTGGGCAATGATGGCTCCAAGCCCCACGGTGTACAACGTCCTCCCTCCGAACGTCACGTATTCCGCGACGATGGAGGCGTTCCAGGCCCCGCCGCTGGCGGTGATGGCGCCGGTCACAAGGTAGGGGAAGAGGGCGGGAAGGTAAAGGATACGCCAGCGTTGCCAAGGGGAAAGGCCCATGAGGCGCGCGGTGTATTTGAGGTCTTGGGGGATGGCCCGGGCCCCGGCGATGGCGTTGAACAGGATGTACCACTGGCTTCCGGTGAGCATGAGGAGCACGGCCGCGAGGTTCAGGCCGCCGGGAAGGTGCACGAGGCCCATCACGAGGACGGGGAAGAGGGCTGTGGCCGGGATGGAGGCGGCGATCTGTACCACCGGTTGGATCCAGCTCGCGGCCCTAGGGTTCAGCCCCACCAGGAGCCCCACGGGGATGGTCCAGAGGGCGGAGAGGAAGAGGGCCAAGGCCACCCGCAGGGCCGTGGCTCCCGCGCCTTCGGCGATCGGGATCCACGCGGAAGCCGGAAGGGAAAAGAGGAACCGCGCCGCCCAAACCCCCCCGAGGACCAACGCCCCGCCGAGGACCCCGATCAAAGCGTAAGACCCCCATCGGGCATGTTTTTTGCTTTCCTTCTCAGGTCCAGCGCTCTTGCGCAGGGCCCAGGAAAGGAGTCGCTGATCCAATGGCCCCAAAACCCTCCGCCAAAGCGCGGCCCAAAGGTACGAGCCCTTCAAAAGCTGATAGAACCAGGAGGATGTTTTGCCCTCGCTTTCCACCATCTCCAGTTTGAACCGCTCGGCCCAGGCCAAAAGGGGACGCCAAACCAGTTGGTCGAGGAGGACGATGAGGGCGATGAGGGTCACCAACCCCCAGGCCAAGGCCCGGGTATCCCCGAGGTAGGCGGCCTCTTGAAGGTACGAGCCCAAGCCGGGGAGGCGGTAGTCCCGGGTGCCCACGGTGAACATCTCCGAGGCCATGAGGAAGAACCATCCTCCCGCCCAGCTCATCATGCTGTTCCAGATGAGGTGGATTGCGGCAAACGGGAGCTCCAAAAACCGGAAACGCAGGTACGAGCGAAGGCGAAAAATGGCGCTCGCTTCGCGCAGCTCCGCCGGGACGGTGATGAGGGACTGGTACCAGGCGAAGGTCAGGTTCCAAGCTTGGCTGGTGAAGATGAGGAAGATCGCGGCCAATTCCACTCCCACCCGCTCGGGGAGGAAGGCGGTGAGGGCGAGCACGGCCACGGGGAGGAAGGAAAGGATCGGGACGCTCTGGAGGACGTCCAAAATGGGGAGAAAAACGATTTCCGCGTAGCGGCTGCGGGCCGCCCTGTACCCGTAAAAGAGGGAGAAGGAAAGGGAAAGCACATAGGCGGCGAGCATCCTCACGGTGGAGAGGAAGGCGTACCATGGGAGGGCAGCGGGGGAAAGGGAGATCGTCGGCCCCTGAACGTATGCGGGTGCCCGAAAGGCCAACCTCACCCCGGCGTAGATGAGGACGGAAACAAAAAGGAGGACGAAGAGATCCCCAAGTCCAAGGGGGCGGTGCGGGCGCGCGGGGCGGAAAAACTTGATCACGGGCATGCTCGCTCCTTCCGGGAAGGACACGAGCTTTCCGTGCCCAAGGAATCAGCGGCGATGCGGAGCACCGCCGCGCCCCGAATCTCCGCGCGCTTGAGAAGCAAAAGGGCCTTGTTCGCTTCCTCCCAGGGGAAGGCCTGGACCTCCGGGCGGATCCCGGCTTCTTTAGCGAGCCGGAGGAATTCTTCCCCGTCGGCGCGGGTGGCGTTGGCCACGCTGCGCACCACCCGTTCCTCCCAAAGGAGGCGGTAAGGCATCCCCGGGATGGGGGTCATATGGATTCCCGCGAGGACCACTGTTCCGCCCGGCCTGGTGGAGGAAAGCGCCTCGGGAACGATCCAGCCAGCCGGGGCGAAGATGATGGCCGCATCCAAGGGCTTTGGTGGCCGGTCCTTCGGGCTTCCCACCCATTCCGCCCCGAGTTCCCGCGCCTGCTCCTGGTGAGCTTGGGAGCGGGTGAACACGAAGGCCCGCATCCCCAAAAAGCGGGCGGCTTGGAGGACCAAATGGGCGGAGGCCCCGAACCCATACAGCCCGAGGATTTCCCCCTTTTGCGCTCCGGAGAGCTTCAGGGCTCGATAGCCCACGATCCCCGCGCAAAGGAGCGGCGCTTCCTCCTCCGGCGGGGCGTCGGCGGGTAGGGGGAGGGCGAAGTCGGCGAAAGCTAAAGTGTATTCGGAGAAACCGCCGTCCACGGTGTACCCGGTGAATCGGGCCTTTGGGCAGAGGTTTTCCTGGCCGCGCCGGCAAAACGGGCATTGCCCGCAGGCCCAGGCCAACCAGAAGAGCCCCACCCGTTCGCCTTCTTTTGGCTTGGCCACACCGGGACCGGTTTCGGCCACCTCCCCCACCACTTGATGTCCGAGCACCACCGGGCTTTTGCGCAAAGGCAGGTCCCCTTCGGCGATGTGGAGGTCGGTGTGGCAGACTCCGCAGGCATGAACCCGCACGAGGATTTGCCCTGGCCCAGGTTTAGGGACTGAAAGACTGGCAAAAGAAAGCGGGCCCTCCTCTACGGGTTTTTGCTCCCGTAGGATGAGGGCCCGCATCCTCACTCTTCGAACTCCACCACCCAAAGCTCGTCGGCCTCAAGGAGGTAGTACTCGGCCTTATGGACCTGGACGTGGATGAGCACGTAATCAGGGTCATCCGGCCCTTCCCAGTACTCCTCCCACTCCTCGTCCCAGAACTCCTCCTTCACCTCTTGGTCCTCGATGACCTCGGCCCGGCCGAAGAGCTGGGCATAGGCGCTGCCCTCAAGATCGAGGAAGCACACGGTGACGTTGGGGTTCTTTCCGATCTCCTCCACCTTGCGGGAGGATTTGCTTGTGGCGAACCAAACGCCGCCCTCCTCCTCGTAGGCGATGAGGGTCATGGGCCGCACCCGCGGGTAGCCGTCGGCCTGGGTGATGAAGAGGGCGATTTCGCTCTCCTCCACAATCTCCCAAAGCTTTTCCTCTGCTTCCGCCATCATACCCCCTTGTGGAAGGGCAGCATAGCCCAAAACCTCCGTTTTGCCACTCACAGGAAGGCCAGGCCCAAAAGGCCAAAGAGGAGGATGAGGAAAGCGGGATGGACCTTGTTTCGGCCAAAAAGGAGGGCGAAGAAGGCCAAAGCCGCGAAGATCCCGGGAAGGGGGCCGCTTATGGTTGTGCGCCCCAAGGACCAGACGGCCGCGGCCACAAGGGCCAGGATCCCCGGTTCCAAAGCTTTGGTAAATTCCTCCGCCCAGCGGGAAAACCGAAGAAGACGGCGCAACCCAAGGAAGAGGGAGAGGAAGAAGACCGCAGGGAGGAGCACGGCCGCGGTGGCCAGGGCCGCGCCAGGCACCCCCGCCACCTTGTAGCCCACAAAGGTGGCGGCGTTCACGGCGATCGGCCCAGGGGTCATCTCCGCCAAGGCCACCACTTCCGCCATCTCCCCTGGGCTGAGCCAGCGATGTACCTCCACGATCTCGTGTTGGAGGAGCTGGATGGTCGGCATCCCCCCGCCGAAGGCCCCAAGCCCGATGCGCACAAACGCCCCAAGGAGCTCAGCGAGCATTTTTCCCCACCCTCTCCCAAAGGAGGCTTCCCAAGAAGGCCAGGGCCAGGACCAAAAGGGGATGGAGACGCAAAAAGAGGAGGACGAGGGCGAATACCCCGATCACCCAGGTTCGGATCCCCTTGAGGGGATTTCTGCCCAGGCGCACAAGGGCATAGGCCACAAGCCCAGTGGCAGCCGCGCCCGCTCCAGCAAAGAACTTTTTGGCCAAAGGCGTTTGGAAAAAAGGGGAGAGCCCCAAAGCAATGGCGAGGATGACGAGGAAGGAGGGGAGGACGCAGCCGAGGGCGGCCAAGGCCGCGCCCAACGGGCCGGCCACCCGGTGGCCCACCAAAAACGCGAGGTTCACAGCATTGGGCCCGGGGATGGGCACGGCCACCGCGAGATCCTCTTGAAATTCCTCCTCCTTAAGCCACTTCCTTCTTTCCACGAGTTCCCGGCTGATGAGGGGGATCATGGAAAAACCGCCGCCGAAGGTGAAAAGCCCGATGAGGAAAAAAGTTCCCAAGAGTTCAAGGGCAAGATGCGCCCGCGAGGCCCGTTTAGGGCTCATGGGTCTCCTCCCAGGAGAAAAACGACCGAACCGTTCTCCAATTTGAGCCAGCGTTCGACCTCGGAAAGAAGAGAGGGCCGCACGGTGAGGATGAGGAAAGCCGAGCTTTCCCGGGCCGCCCAGAGCCCCAAAGCAAAGCCTCTTCCGGAAAGCTCAAGGGGCCCAACCTCATCCACCACGATCACCTCCGCCTCCTTTGCCGCTTCCCGGAGGACGAGGTTGGCGAAATCCAAGGCCTTTTGGGAAAAGAAGAAGCGCCGAAAAGGGAAAGCCCCAGGGAACGGTTCCCTAGCGCAGAGGAGGAGCTCTTTTCCCGTGCGAAGATCTTTCACA
>JAGDVW010000033.1:1323-14538 GCA_023255835.1 Candidatus Acetothermia bacterium | reverse complement strand
CCTTATCACGCGGGGTGAAACCACGCCGCCAATGGTGAGACCCTCTTTCTTCAGGTGTGCAGCCAGGGCCAAGGAGGCCAGGGTTTTCCCGGCACCAATGGGGCCGGAGATGATGAGGGCTGGCCTTTTTTCTTCCCAGGCCCTGCGAAAACGGGAAAGGAGCTTCCCCCTCATTCACGGGCGAATTTTTCCTGCACGAGGGGAAGCCGGCCATGATGGAAGGCGAGGATCTCAGAAAGGACGGAAAGGACAAGGGAACCGGGATCCTTCCCGCCCAAAGGGAGGCCGACCGGGCAGCGCAAGGCCTCCACCCTCTCCTTTGGGATCCCCAGGGCGAGGAGCTTTTCTTTGATCTCCTTCGCTTTGGCCCGCGAACCCAAAAGCCCCAGATAGGCCGGCCCTGGCTCCCCCCGGAGGAGCTCCCGCACCACCTGGAAGTCTTTTTCGTGGCTTTCCGTGGCCACCACGGCGTAGACCTTCCCCGGGATTTCCGGAAGGCCTTGGTACTCCGGGAGAAAACGGGTTTCCACCCCGGCCGGCGCTGCCGAAAGCCGCTCCTCCCGATCATCGGCAAGGACGATCCGCCAGGGGGTGGTCTCCCTGGCCACACGGGCCAAAAGCAGCCCCACATGTCCGGCCCCGAAGATGAGGAGGACCGGGGGAGCTTGCAGGACCTCGTAGAAGAGCACAGTGTGCCCGCCGCAGAGCATCCCCAAATCCCGGAGATCGCGGGTCTCCAGCAGCGTTTTCCTCCCCTCCCACAGGAGCTGCAAAGCTTTCGCGATGGCATGTTGTTCGAGGGCCCCGCCGCCCACCGTCCCCTCTATCCGGCCGTCGGGGAAGACGAGCATCCGGGCGCCGGCCTCCCTGGGCGCTCCCTCCGCCTCCACCACCGTCACCAGGACCGCGCTTTCCCCCCGCTCCAGGAGTTCGGCCGCGCGCCGAAACAGTTCCCCGAGCATACCCCCCAATTTACCCCAACTCCTCCTCTTCCCCAACGCCTTTGACAGGGAAGCCCCCCTTGTTACGTTTTTAGCGAGGTGAGTTATGCCCCAAAATAAATACGCTTTTTTCCGGGGGGAAATCCGGCCCATTGGGGAAGCGAAGATCTCGGTGATGACCTCCGCCCTGCACTACGGGACCGGGGTTTTCGAGGGGATCCGGGCCTTCTGGAACGAGGAGGAGCAGGAGCTTTTCGTCTTCCGCATGCCCGAGCACTAT
Source organism: Candidatus Acetothermia bacterium (assembly GCA_023255835.1). Taxonomy (GTDB): domain Bacteria; phylum Bipolaricaulota; class Bipolaricaulia; order Bipolaricaulales; family Bipolaricaulaceae; genus DTER01. The sequence goes on along the minus strand of JAGDVW010000033.1, from coordinate 13,317 downwards.
GCCCGGCTTCTCAGAAGCGCCCGCATCCTCCTCATCGACCTTTCTTATAGCGTGGAGGACCTTTGCCGGATCACGATGGAGCTCCTCCGGCGGGAGGGTTTCCGGGAGGACGTGTACATCCGCCCCCTTGCCTATAAAGCCAGCGAGGAGATCGGCGTTCGCCTCCATAACCTCGAGAGCGATCTCGCCATCTTCGCCGTTCCCTTCAAGCTCTACCTTCCCGCAGGGGGGATCCGGGCCATGGTCTCCTCCTGGCGGAGGGTGGAGGACAACGCCATCCCCGCCCGGGCCAAGATCACCGGAGCCTATGTCAATTGCGCCCTAGCTAAGACCGAGGCGCATTTGGCGGGTTTCGACGAGGCCATTGTGCTCAACGAAGACGGCCAGGTGGCCGAAGGCAGCGCCGAGAACATCTTCCTCGTGCGGGATGGAACACTCATCACCCCGCCCATCACCGCCAATATCCTCGAGGGGATAACTCGGGACACGGTGCTCGTCCTGGCGCGGGACCTGGGGATCCCGGTGGTGGAGCGGCCTGTGGATCGGACTGAACTCTACGTGGCCGAGGAGGTTTTCCTCACCGGGACGGCGGCCGGGCTCGCCCCCGTGGTGGAAGTTGACCATCGAAAGGTGGGAAGCGGCGAGCCTGGCCCCATCTTTCGTCGCCTCCATGCCCTTTATGAGGCAGTGGTGCGGGGGAAAGAGCCCAAGTACCGGGGCTGGTGCACCCCGGTCTACCGCTAGAGCCAGCCCCCAAGGCGGTTGAACTCCCGGATCAATTCGTCGATCTCGTCCACCTGGCGGTGGATGCGGTCCCAGTAGTCGGGCCAGTCATACCACTGGGAAAGGAGCTCATCCGCGCTCTTCCCCATCTGCTCCACCCAGGTGTAGTACTTGAGGTTGTGGATTCTGCGGCGATCCCAGTGGGAAAGCTCCAGCATCCAGTCGGTGGAAAGGCCGAGGAGGAAACGATGGTAATCGATGGCCGCTTGTTCTGTGGTGTAGGGGCCGCGCTCCTCCCGCAGCTCCCGGAGCCGGCTCTGATAAAGCTCCATGGAGTCGGTGAGGACGGTGATCACCCAGTCGCGGGAGGTGAGCTCAAAGTACTTGGCGAATTTGATGGCGGCGATGAGGTTGGCCGCGCCGGAGATCCCAAGGAGGTCGAGGTTGTCCACGAGGGAGGGCGGGACGCCCCGGCGGAGGAGGTATTCCCTTCCCGCGGGCTCGTTGAAGAGGCGGATGAGGGAGACTGGGGCCTCGTCGTCGATGGCGATGACCATGTCGGTGTTGCGGACGTTGTGGATCCAGGGCACGTGTTTATCGCCGATCCCCTCGATGCGGTGGGCGCCAAAACCGTTCAGGAGCAAAGTGGGGCATTGGAGGCTTTCTCCCACCGCGAGCTTTGCGTGCGGGAAGCGTTCCTTGAGGTAATCCGCGCAGCCCAAAGTCCCGGAGGAGCCGGAGGTGAGGGTGATCCCTGCCAGGCGCTCGCCGGCCGCCATTTCTTCAGCCAGTGCTTCCTCCATGGCCGGGCCGGTCACAGCATAATGCCAAAGGTGGTTCCCAAACTCATCAAACTGGTTGAAGATCATCACGTCTTTTCTGGTCCTCTCAAGCTCTTTGCACTTCATGAAGATCTCCCACACGTTCGACTCCGTTCCGGGGGTGGCGATTACCTCCCCGGCCACCTTGCTCAGCCACTCGAAGCGCTCGCGGGACATCCCTTCGGGGAGGATGGCCACCGATTCGCAACCAAGGAGGTTGGCCACGTAGGCTCCGCCGCGGCAGAAGTTCCCAGTGGAGGGCCAAACGGCTTTGTGGCGGGTGGGGTCGAACTGTCCGGTCACGAGCCGTGGGGCCAGGCACCCGAAGGTCGCCCCCACCTTGTGGGAGCCGGTGGGGAACCATTTGCCCACCAGGGCCACGATCTTGGCGGGAACGCCGGTGAGCTCTTCCGGGAACACCAAGCGATTCACCCCGTTGAACCCGCCGCCCTTGGGCACGGGTTCGTTCTTCCAGGTGATGCGGAAAAGGTTGCGGGGGTGGAGGTCCCAAAGCCCTATTTCCCGGAGCTCCCGCTTCACCCAATCCGGGATGAGCCGGGGATCGCGCATCTCCCGGAAGGTGGGGATGAGGATGTTCTTTTCCCGGGCGAGCCGGGCGTTCCTCTTCCTCGTTTCCTCATGCACCGCAAGATCGATCATTTCTCGCTCCTTTCCCCGTTTGACTTGCTTTTGGGGCAATGCTATCATGTTGTCTGACAGGTTGACAACCCCATGGAGTTCCAAAAGGTTCGGCCCACCAAGGCCTCCACGGCTGTGGCCCAGCAGCTTTTGCGGGCCATAAAGGAGGGCCTTTTCCCCGTGGATTCAAAGCTCCCCTCGGAGGCGGAGCTGGCGCAGATGATGGGGGTGAGCCGGCCCACCGTGCGGGAGGCCCTCTCCGCCCTGGAAGCCGTGGGCCTCATCGAAGCCCGCCCCGGCATCGGCAACTTCGTGAAACACCCCACGGAGTCCATGGCCTTCGAGGCCCTCTTCCTTTTGGAAACCGAGGCGAGCTGCTTGGAGATCATGGAAGCCCGGACTTTTTTGGAGCCGGCGGTGGCGGAACTGGCGGCCCAAAAACGCACCGAGGAGCAACTCTCCCTCCTTTTTGCCATCTGTGAGGAGCTCCAAAAGCTCGCCGATCCCGCCCACTTCGACGAGTACTTCACCGCCGACAAACGCTTCCATTTGGCCTTGGTGCAAGCGGCCAATAACTCCCTCCTCGCCGCGGCCATGATCCCCCTCGTCAACACCATGGACCAAAGGATCTATCGGGAATTCACGCGGGAGTATTACATGAAGGACCTGGAGAGCATCGTGGAGGTGGCCTCCCTCCATAAAAAGGTGGCGGAGGCCGTGGCGAAAAAGGACAAAGCCAAAGCCCGCGCGGCCATGCAAGCCCACTGGCTGCGCATGTGGCGTCTCGTCCAAGGCGAGGAAAACCACGAAAGCTAGGAGGTCCAACTTATGGAGAAGAAAACCGTAGTGGTGGCTTTGGGAGGAAACGCCCTCCTTCAAGTGGGGCAAAAGGGCACCTTCGAGGAGCAGATGCAAAACGTTTACAACGCCATGGAGCAACTGGCTGATCTCGTCCTCTCCGGGAAGTGGCGGCTGGTCATCACCCATGGGAACGGCCCCCAGGTGGGGAATATCCTCCTTCAAAACGAGGCGGGGAAGCACCTGGTCCCGCCCATGCCCATGGATGTTTGTGGGGCCGAGTCCCAGGGGATGATCGGCTATATGATCCAGCAGGCCCTGCACAACGTCCTCGCGCGGCGGGGCCGGCCCGATATCCCCGTGGTCACCGTGGTCACCCAGGTCCTGGTGGACAAAAACGACCCGGCCTTCCAAAACCCCACCAAGCCCGTGGGCCCCTTCTATACCAAAGAGGAAGCCCTGCGCCTAAAGGAGGAGAAGGGCTGGCACGTGGTGGAGGATGCCGGGCGGGGCTGGCGGCGGGTCGTTCCCTCCCCGGATCCCAAGGCCATTGTGGAAAAAGAAGCCATCCGGATCCTCGTGGAAAACCACGCCATCGTCATCGCCTCCGGCGGCGGGGGGATCCCCGTGATCAGGGAGGACGGGGCCTACCGCGGGGTGGAGGCGGTGATCGACAAGGATCTCGCCGGGGAGCGCCTGGCCGAGGACGTGGGAGCCCAAGTCTTCCTCATCCTCACCGACGTGGACCGGGTGCGCCTCAATTACCGAAAGCCCAACGAACTGGCTTTGGAGCGGATGACGGTTTCCGAGGCCAAGCGCTATTTGGCCGAGGGGCAGTTCGCCAAAGGCTCCATGGAGCCGAAGGTTAAAGCTTGTGTGCGGTTTGTGGAAGCGGGCGGGGAGGTGGCCATCATCGCCTCCCTGACCCAGGCCACGGCGGCACTGGAGGGCCGCGCCGGAACGCAAATCGTGCGGGGATAGCCCGCAAAAAGGAGGAAAAAATGGCGGCAACGGATCTTCGGGGTCGGGATTTCATCACCATCATGGATTTCGACCGGGAGGAGCTCGAGACCATCCTCGAGACCGCGTTCGATCTCAAGCGCAAGTTCATCCGCGGTGAACCCCACGAGCTCCTCAAAGGGAAGACCCTGTTCATGTTCTTCTACAACCGCTCCCTTCGTACCCGGAACTCCTTTGAGGCCGGGATGACCCAGCTCGGGGGCCATGCCCACTACCTTGAGCCGGAGGCCGTGTACACCCCGGCCCTTCCCGGGGAGGAGAAGGCCTACTCCACGGAGCGCATCGCCGATGTGGCCCGGGTTTTGGCGGAGATGGGGCATGGGATCGCCATCCGCATCTACGGGAAGCCCACCGGTTGGATCTACGGGAAGGGCCGGCTCATCATCCAGGAGTTCGCGCGCTGGGCGCGCATCCCCGTGATCAACATGGAGGACGACGTGGACCACCCCTGCCAAGCCCTCGCCGACATCATGACCATCATGGAGAAGTTCGGGACCGACCTCCGCGGCAAGAAATTCGTCATGAGCTGGGCCTACTCCGGCTCGGTGGAGAAACCCTTGGCCGTCCCCCAGGGCGCGATCATGATCGCCTCCTATTTCGGCCTGGATATCACCCTCGCCCACCCGAAGGGCTTCGACTTGGACCCGAATATCCTCAACTTCGTGAAGAAGAACACGAAGAAATACGGGGGCTCATTCAAGATCGTGCACGACATGGATGAGGCCTTCAAAGATGCGGACATCGTGTATCCGAAGTCTTGGACCTGCCAGCCCACCGATGGGAAGACCCCGCTGGATGTGGAGAAGGCCAAGGCCCTTTTCGAGGCCAACCGGCACTGGATCACCACCGTGGAGAAGATGAAGCTCACCAATGATGCGATCTACATGCACTGTTTGCCCGCGGACCGGGGGATGGAGGTCACCGACGAGGTCATCGATGGTCCCAACTCCGTGATCATCGAGCAGGCTGGGAACCGCCTCCATGCCCAAAAAGGCCTCATGGCCCTCATCATGTGAAAGGAGAAAGGATGAGCTGGTACGAGCTTGCGGGAAAGGACCTCATCAGCACCAAGGACTGGACGAAAGAAGAGCTCGAGATCGTCCTCAAGGTGACGGAGCAGCTAAAAGGCATGTATTATGCGGGGATCCCCCATCACACCCTCAAGGACAAGACTTTCCTCATGCTTTTTTTCAACCCCTCCACGCGGACCAGGCTCTCCTTCGAGACGGCCATGACCCAGCTTGGGGGCCACGCCCAATACATCACGGGCGCCGATTTGCGCCTCTCCTTGGAGGACAAACCCGGCGCAGGGGAAACCATCAAGGACACGGCCAAGGTCATGAGCCGCTATGCCCACGGGATCGGGATTCGGCTCCTGGAGGACAAGGTCTCCCGCTGGGGCGAGGACACGGAAATCCTCTATAAATTCGCAGAATACGCGGATATCCCGGTGATCAACATGGCCTCGAACTCCTGGCATCCTTGCCAGGGCCTGACGGATATCTATACCATTCGGGAAAAACTCGGACGCGATCTTAAGGGTGTGCGGTACACCATCATGTGGGCTTATTCCCCCTGGGCTCGCTCCCTGGGTTCCGTTCAGGAGGAGATGATCCTCGCCGCCCGTTTTGGGATGGAGGTGGTGGTGGCCCATCCCAAAGGGTATGAGCTCGAGCCGGAGGCCCTGGCTTTGGCCAAAAAATACGCGGAGGAAAACGGCGGAAAATTCGAGGCCACCAACGAGCTCGACGATGCCCTAAAAGGGGCCACCATCGTGTTCCCCCGGGGCTGGATGAGCTTACGTCGCTACGAGATCGGAAAAGAGGCGGAGATCAAAAACGCCGAGAAGTTCAAGGATTGGAAATATACCCGCAAGCGGCAAAAGGAGCTCTGCAAACCCGGGTACCTCATGCACGTCATGCCCATCGACCGGGGTAACGAGGCTGATTCGGAGATCTGCGACGATCCCGAGCTCTCTTGGATGTACGATCAGGCCGAGAACCGCCTGCACACACAGAAGGCCATCCTCTCCCTCACCATGGGCGGCCGCCCCGCTTAAAAACGATGTAGAGGCGGAAAAGGGCCGGCCTCGCCGGCCCTTTTTTGTTAACCTTGGGGAAGGATGGGGAAGACCCTAGGGATCACAGGCGGACTTTTGGTGCTCCCAAGGGAGGTGGTGCCCGGCGATCTCCTCATCAAGGCGGGGAAGATCGCAAAAATCGGGAAAGGCGTAGCTCAGGCTGCGGAGGAGGTCCTTTCCGTGGGTTCCCTGTATGTGGCTCCCGGTTTCCTGGACCTCCAGGCAAATGGCGCGATGGGGTACGAATTCCTTCGCGCCTCCCCAGAGGAAATCAACCAAATTTTGGATTTTTTCCTCCACCATGGGACCACGGGACTTTTGGCCACGCTCCCCACCGCTCCTCAGGAAATCCTCTCCTCCGCCCTTTCCCGCCTTTCGGCCATGAAACACCCCGTGCTCCTTGGGGTCCACCTTGAGGGCCCGTTTTTGGCGGAGGCCCGCCGCGGCGCCCACCCCAAGGAGCATCTCCACCCGCCCTCGGGGCAATTGGTGCGCACCTTCCTCGCAAATTTCCCAGGGTTGATAAAGCTTTGGACCTTGGCCCCTGAGCTCCCAGGAGCCAAGGAGGTCATCGCGGAGCTGAGGAAAAATGGGGTGGTATGCGCTTTGGGACACTCCGACGCCTCCTACGAAGAGGCCATGGCCGCCTTCTCCCTGGGCGTCCCTCTGGTCACCCATCTTTTCAACGGGATGAGGCCCTTCCATCATCGCGATCCGGGCCTCGCCGGAGCGGCTTTGGAGGCCCCGGTCTTCGTGAGCCTCATCTGCGATGGCGTTCACGTCCATCCCGCGGCGGTACGGCTGGCCGCGAAAAGCAAAGGTTTCACGCGCCTCCTCCTCGTCACCGATTGCCTAGCTCCCACGGGTCTTCCCGACGGGAAATACGTTTTTGGCGTGGAGATATTCGTGGAGAACGGGGTTCCCAAGCTTTCCGATGGGACCTTGGCGGGGAGCACCCTCACCATGGAGAAAGCGGTGAAGAATTTCCTTGACTTCACCGGTTGCTCCCTTTCTGAGGCCGTGCGCTGCGCCACCTTGAACCCCGCAAAAATTTTGGGGATCGCGGCCAAAAAGGGAAGCCTGGGAGTGGGCAAGGATGCGGACCTTGTCATATTCGACGAGGATTTCGCTGTGCACTACACGATCCTTGGGGGGAAGATCGTTTATGCCCGGAATTGATGGCTTTTGCCAAAAAACCGCGCTCATCCAAAGGGCTACAATCGCCCGGGAAAGGAGCGAGATGGCTGAGGTCTTGGTGCGCCCTGCGGAACGGACCAAGGTGGTGGGGAAGGAGGTGCCTCGCCTGGATGCCGAGGCCAAGGTGAAGGGACAAGCCCGCTATGCCGATGACCTTTCCTTCCCCGGGATGCTCTATGGGAAAGCCATCCGTTCCGATCGTCCCCATGCCCGCATTCTCCGGCTCGATCTTTCCAAGGTGGCGGAGCATCCCAAAGTGGCCTGCGTAGTGACAGCCAAGGACATCCCCGGAAGAAATTGCGTCCCCATCATTTACGAGGACATGCCCCTTTTGGCCGATGGAGTGGTGCGCTATGTGGGAGAGCCCATCGCCCTTTTGGCCGCGGAAACCAAGGAAGACGCGGAGGAAGCGGCGAAACTCGCGGTGGTGGAGTACGAGGACCTCCCCGCCGTGTTCGATCCCCTGGAGGCGATAAAGCCTAGCGCGCCTCAGGTGGCCGTTCCCGAAGCGGCCGAGGAAGGAAACATTTTCAACCACATGGTGATCCGCAAGGGCGATGTGGAGAAGGGTTTTTCCGAGGCCGACGTGATCGTGGAAGGTGAGTATCGCGTAGGCTATCAAGAGCACGCCTATTTGGAGACCCAGGGGATGATCGCCGTTCCCGAGGAGAACGGGATCGCCGTCTATGGGACCCTGCAATGCCCCTTTTATGTGCAGAAGGCGGTGGCCGCGGTTCTCGGTCTTCCCCTTTCCCGGGTACGGGTGGTGCAGACGGCCACCGGCGGCGGCTTCGGGGGGAAGGAGGACGTGCCCTCGCAGGTGGCGGCCATGGCCGCAGTGCTGGCCTGGAAGGCGGGCCGGCCGGTCAAGGTCGTGTTCGATCGCGAAGAGGATATCCTCACCACCTCCAAGCGCCATCCCGGGATCATCCGCTATAAAACCGGGGCGAAATACGATGGCACCCTCACCGCGGTGGAGGTGGAGTTCTACTACAACGCCGGCGCGTACCAAACCCTTTCCTCGGCGGTGCTTTGGCGGGGCCTCATCCACGCCGCCGGCCCCTATCGCATCCCAAACGTCAAAGTGGACGCTTATTCTGTGGCCACCAACACCGTGCCCTGCGGGGCCTTCCGGGGCTTCGGTTCCCCCCAGGTGATCTTCGCCCACGAATCCCAGATGGACGAGCTGGCGCGGAGGCTGGGGATGGACCCCTTGGAGCTTCGGCGCAAAAACGCCCTCCGCGAGGGCGATGAAACCGCAACCGCCCAGGTCCTCACCGAATCCGTTGGGCTTCTTTCCTGTATTGAGCGGGCGAGGGAGATCTCCCGCTGGGAGGAGAGGAAGAGAGAGGTGGAGGAGTTCAACCGGCGGGAAAAATTCCGGCGCCGGGGGCTGGGCGTCTCCACGGTGATGTACGGGGTGGGGATGGGCGCCAAAGCCCCGCTTTTGGATAAAGCGGGAGCCTACGTGAAGCTCGAGGCGGACGGGTCCATCACCGTGGCCGTGGGGAACACGGAGATGGGGCAAGGGGCGATGACCGTTTTGGCCCAGATCGCCGCGGAGGCCCTGGAGGTGCCCCTTTCCGCGGTCCAGGTGGCGCCGGTGGATACCTCAAGAGTTCCCGATTCTGGGCCCACCGTGGCCTCCCGCACCACCACCGTCCAAGGGATGGCCGTTTTGGACGCGGCGCGGAAGCTTCGGGCCAAGATCAACGCGGCAGTGCAGGAGCTCCTGGGTTGCCCGAAATTCGTGGTGGAAGGCCGCAGTTTTTGTGATCCCCGGGATCCGCGGCGAAGGGTGTCTTTGGAGGAAGTGGCCCGCTGGATGTGGGTCCACAACTGGGATATGGGCGCCACCGGCTGGGCCGAGGCTGCGCCCGTGGATTGGGACCCGAAAACCGGCCTGGGGAACGCCTATTTCGTCTACGCTTTCGCTTGCCACATCGCCGAAGTGGAGGTGGACGCCCTCACCGGGGAGACCCATGTGCGGGGCTTTTGGGCCGTACACGATTCCGGGAGGATCGTGAACCCTAAAACCGCCTTCGGCCAGGTGGCCGGGGGGATCGCCCAGGGGATCGGTTACGCCCTCCTTGAGGAACTCGAGACGAGGGATGGGCGGATCCTTTATCCTTCCTTCACCGCCTATCACATCCCCACGGCCATGGACATGCCTGAGGAACTCGTGATCGATTTTGTGGAGGCGCCGTATTCCGGCGGGCCGTTTGGGGCTAAAGGTCTGGGGGAGGTCCCCCTCATGGCCTCCCATGCGGCCGTGGCCAACGCCATTTCTCAGGCTACGGGTGGCCGGCTCCGCCAGTACCCCGCCACACCCGAGCGGGTCCTCGCCCTTTTGGAAAGCGCCTCACGGTCGTGAAGCCTCCGGAAAAGAAGCGGGTCTGGCCCGTGGCCTTGGCCCACGGCCTCAACGACGGCTACGGCGCGTTCCTCTCCGCCCTCATGCCTGTTCTAATCGAGCGGCTTGGGATCTCCTTAACTTTGGCCGGGCTTCTCACCTCTGTTCGTTCGGGCCTTGCTTCCTTTGGCCAATGGCCCTTGGGATTGGCTGCGGACCGCTTTGGCCCGCGGATCTTCGCCCTCCTCGGCCCCGCCCTCACCGTGGCCTCCATGTGTCTCTTGGGGGTTGTGCCCAGTTATCTTGCGGCCGCGGTGCTTTTGATCTTCGCGGGGTTGGGGACGGCTGCGTTCCATCCGGCTGGGGCGAGCCTCGTTCCCGAGGGCGGCTCCCGCGGGCTGCGCATGGCCATTTTCTCCGCCGGCGGCACCTTGGGCGTGGCTTTGGGCCCGATCCTCGTCACCCAGGTGGTGAGCCGTTTCGGCCTTTCCGCCGTGCCCTTCCTCCTCATCCCCGGAGCTTTCGTCCTTCTCCTCCTCGGCCTAACCCTCCCCACGGGTTTCCTCCCCGATCAGCGCTTAACCAGTTTCCTTAACCATCCTGAGCGGGGCCGCGTCCTCCGGCTTTGGGGGATGGGGATGTTTCGGGACACGGTGGGCACGTCCGTTTCCGGCTTTTTGGCCGTGCTTTGGGCAAGGCGGGGGGCCTCCCTCACTTTTGCTGGGCTGGCCCTCACCGTCTACGCCTTGGCCGGGGCCCTGGGTGACCTGTGCGGGGGCCGCCTTTCCGACCGCTATGGCCGCAGGGAAATCCTCGCCGGCGCCCTCCTTTTGGCCATCCCCGCCCTCTACCTTTTCCTCCTCACCCGCGGCTCCCTTTCCCTGGCTTTTTTGGCCCTCTTCAGCTTCGCCTCCGCGGCCTCGGTGCCGGTCACGGTGGTCTACGGCCAAGAACTCATGCCCGAAAGCCGCGGCCTCGTGTCCGGACTCCTTTTGGGCTTGGCCTGGGGCGTGGGTTCGCTCCTTGTTACTGGCGTGGGAGCCCTTGCCGATTGGATTGGTCTGGAGGAAGCCCTGGGATTTGTGGGTTTGGCCCTCTTGCCCGCGGCCTTCCTCGCCCTTTCCCTTCCCAGGCGCTAGCGCCGGTCCCGATATACCCAGCGCTCCGCGGCCCTGAAAAAGCGGCCGAAGAGGTCCACCTGAAGATCGATGGCGTTGTAGCGGCAGGCCTCGTGGCAGCACATGCAGCGGATGCATTTTTTTCGGTCGATCCAGGCCCTCTTTCCCCGGAATCGGGCCGCGCCGGTGGGGCAGGCCCGCACGCAGGCCCCGCAGCCCACGCAGCGGCTCTGTATAACCACCGGTTGGGCCTGCATGTGCCGGGTGGCCCAGCGGGTGAGGGGCGTGGGGACCCGGCCCATCATCTCGCCCGCCGCGGGCGGCAAGCGAAAATCCCGCGCCCGCACGCTCTCCAAGCTCTCCCCAAGGATCTCGATCTCCCGGAGGTCCCCCACCCCAAGGCCGCGATTGTGGGCGTGGTAAGTGGTCCAAACCCGCAGGGGATCGAGGCCGATGATCGCCTGGGCCACGGCGTCCACCGCCACCGCATCGGAACTAGCGAGGATCAGGCCCAGCGGACGCGGGGTTCCGTTGGCCGGCCCCGGCCCCTCCATGGCCACCACCCCATCCATCACCGTCAGGGCCGGCCGGACTAAGGAAAAGATGTCCACCAAAACTTGGGCGAACTCCCGCGGCTCCGGGTGCTCACCGTGCAGGGCCGTGCGCAAACCGGTGGGGATCACCCCATAGAAATTCTTCACCGCGCCAGTGAAAGTGGTGAGGGCATGGGTTTTGAGCTTGGGGAGGTTCACGATCACCTCGGCTTCCCGCACGGCCTTGGCAATATATACGGATTTCAAAACCCCTCCGTTCAGGGGAACCTCCACGAAGCCCCGTTCTCGGAGGTTGAGGAGTTCCACCCCGAGCCTTCGGCACATCTCTTTGTAGCCGCCCACCTCAAAACTTTTGGCCTCATGCACGTCATCGCCGACCACGATGTGGGGGGTGATCTCTCGGATGAAGGTGAGCACGGCTTCGACGAACACAGGGTGGGTGATGATGGCCCGCTCCGGCGGCGAGGGCGGGGGGAGGAGGTTCACCTTCACGAAGACCTTCGCCCCCTTGGGCACGAATTTCTCGGGGCCGCCGAGGAGGCCGAGGATTCTCTCCACGGCCTGGCGGAGCTCGGGAAGGGCGTACTCCTTTGCCCGGACGATGGCCACCGTGCTTTTCGCCATAACGCCGGAAGTTTACCCCGCCCTTTCGCCGTGAACCCAAAGGGAGCAGGGGAGCACTAACAAATGG
>JAGDVW010000033.1:0-1223 GCA_023255835.1 Candidatus Acetothermia bacterium | reverse complement strand
GCCGAGCACCTTTTGAGGCGAAGGGGGACAGGGCGTGGATGACGCGGAGCTTCTTTTTCGGATCTCCCGCGGGGATGAAGGATCCTTCAAAAAATTCTACGAAAGATTCGCGCCCCGGGTTTTCCGCTACGCCCTTACCCTCGTGCGCGACCGCTATCTTGCCGAGGAGGTGGTGCAGGAAACCATGGTGACGGTGTGGAAAAGCGCGAAGAATTTTCGCGGCCACTCCCAAGTCTCCACTTGGGTCTTCGGCATCGCCCGAAACCATGCCCGAAGCCTCCTTCGCCGGGCGCCGGAGATCGCGGAGGAGCCGGAGGGGCTGGAAGAGCGAGGGGCGGAGCCCGTGGACCAGGGGGAACGGGTACGCAAGGCGTTGGAAAAGCTCCCAGCCTTAGAGCGGGAGGTGGTGGTCCTCGCCTTTTATCAAGGTGTTTCTTACCGGGAGATTGCGGAGATCCTGGGGATCCCAGAGGGCACGGTGAAGTCCCGCATGTTCCGTGCCCGAAAACATTTGCGCGAGCTTTTGGGTTTAGAGTCCCCAGGGCCGGGGGAACGGGGCGATGATGCGGAAGTGTGAGGAAATCGCTGAACTTCTCCCGTGGTATCCTTGGGGCCTTTCGCCCGCGGAGGCGGCGGAGGTGGTTTTGCATCTTTTTCGTTGCCCTCAATGTCGAGAGGAGTTTTCCCAAATCCAAGCCCTGCGGAAGGCGGTAAGCGAAGCCCTGGACGATCTTCCCGGGCCAAGCCCGGGGGTTTGGGAAGAGGTCCTCCTCCGCACAAATGGGCTTCCTCTAGGCCGCTTGGAGATGGGCTCGGAATTTTTAGGGCTTTCCTTGGGGCTCTCTTGGCGGGGCAAATCCGCGCCCCTTTTTGTGGAACTTTCCCTTTTTGGGGAAAGGGTGCCAATTTTTGAATTCACAGGAGGTGTGGGATGAACGAGGAACGGAGGGAAAAAGGCGATGTGGATGAACTCCGGGAGGTTTTGGACGTGGTGAGCGAGCGGGTGCCCGCTCTGCTTCGGGCCATCCGCGATGTGCTTTACTCCAAGGAGGCGGCGGAGAGCATGGCCGAGGCCGTGGCCATCTTTTACGAGAAGCTTGTGGAGGCCGGGGTGCCCCCCAAAGACGCCCTGGAAATGGCCAAAAGCTACATGATCGATGTCCGTAACCTTTTCGGCCGCAAGGGTTTGTCGCTCGGTGACCTTGGGAAGGAAGGCCCGAAGG
>JAGDVW010000019.1 GCA_023255835.1 Candidatus Acetothermia bacterium | reverse complement strand
ACTTTGTGGTTTACGGGCTGATTCTCCATCCCCGGGTTCTTCCGCGCTTTTTCAACCTGCGCTTTCATCGAGAAGATCCTTGGGGCTACGAATCCAGTCCCTATGAGCAAAGGAAACATATGCTGATGCTGGCCATCCTGCCCAGGAAGAAAGATAGCGATGATCCGCCCTACAAGAGGGCTTTGGATCTGGGGTGCGCGGAGGGGGTCTTCACCCGCCGATTGATCGAGGAGGGGGTGGCGGCTCAGGTGGTGGGGGTGGATTTCTCCTCCCGGGCCTTGGCCCGGGCCCGCGAAAGGAGCCAGGGTCTTCCCGTGGAGTACCGCGAAATGGATATCGGGGAAAACCTGCCCGAGGGCCTGTACGACTTGGTCTTCTGCTCGGAGGTGCTTTACTATTTGGGCTACAACCGCCTAAAGAAGCTTCCCGAGCAATTGGCACAGCGAATAAAAGGCGGTGGACATTTGGTGCTAGTGAGCGCTTGGCCGGCCGCACGGTTGTTTCACCGGCCGTTTCTAAAACATCCGGCGTTCCGCCTCGTGGCCGAGCACGTGGAACCCCACAAAACCAGGCCTTATGCCATCACCTGTTTGGAACGGGTGCAATGAAGCTGCCATGGGCGTAAAGCTCGTTTTGCCGGACAAAGGCCGCCAAAAACCGGCCGTTGGTGACCCGCTGGGAGCTATAAGCCCGAACGGCCGCAAGTTTCTTCTCCACGATCTCCTCACCCAGCTGTAAGGAGTGCCAGTCCCAGCGGTCCAAAAGGTAAGAGGGTGCGGAGAGTTCGGCATCGGGGATGAGGCGCAGGGGGGTGGGCCAGCGCTCGCCGTGCACCAGGTAATACCGGATCTCCGGGGCAAGGAGGGTTTTCTCCAAGGCCGCGACCAAAAAGTACGCTGTGGCCCGATGGTCGGGGTGGGCGTCCTCCGGATGGGGGCAGTAAATGATGGTGGGCCGATAGACCCCCAAGATCGTACAAAGGTCTCCAAGCAAATCCTGCCCAGTGTAGTTGGCGTCGGGACGAAAGCTATTGCGGTAAAAGGGATGATCCATTTTGGTGTAAGGGCTTCGATAGGGCTTATCCCAATGGGTGGTCCAAAGGGCGTAGAGGCCGCGGTCGGGGTAACCCAAAAAGAGGAGGTGGTCCCAGGGGACGCCGAGGATGCGCATGGCTTCCCCGGCCTCCTTCATCCGCCGGTAGCCCAGGGCCTGGAAATCCTCCGGCCGATTGAGGGGGTTCCAGGTGAAAAATTTTTTGGCCGCGGTGTTGGCGTCCCCGTTGGTTAGATAGACGACGAGGACCTGATGCCCTTGGTCGAGGAATTGAGCGATGGCCCCGCCTGGGCCGAGGACTTCATCGTCCGGATGGGGGGCCAAAACGAGGACCCGTTCCACTCCCTCCTTGGGTTCTGGGACACCCACGCGGGGAGGGATGGGCACCCACCACATGAAAAGCTGCAGGCCCGGATGGGGGACGCCGGGGATGAAGCCCACCGCCACCGGGAGAGCCAAAGCCACCAAGGTCCAGCGCCAAAGCTCCCTTCGCCGCATGGCCGTTTATCATTATATGGCGGTTGCGAGCCCGTTGCGGCCCTCCCAAAATTTTTGCGGAGGGATGGGTGAGCGGCCGAAACCGCCGGTCTTGAAAACCGGTGAGGCGCAGAGCCTCCGGGGGTTCGAATCCCCCTCCCTCCGCCAGCTAGCGGTGCTCCACCACCTCGGAAAGGGGCCGGCGGGGCCGGGCGGCTGGGCTTTCCCCAGGCTTTCCCACCGGGATCAGGGCCACCGGCCGAAGGCCGCGGGGAAGCCCTAAAAGCTCCGTCACCCGTCCTTCATCGAAGGCCCCCACCCAGCAGGTGCCCAAACCTTTGGCGGTGGCGGCCAAAAGGAGGTTCTGGATGGCGGCAGCCGTGTCCTGGAGGCAATAAAGCTGTTCCCCGCGCTCGCGATAAGCCCTCTTTGCCCGCTCCAAATCGGCACACACTACGATCACCACCGGCGCCTCCGCCAAAAATCCTTGACCGAAGGCCGCCGCAGCCAACCCCTCCCGCAGCTTCTGATCCCACACCACGATGAAACGCCAAGGCTGCGCGTTCCCAGCGCTTGGCGCTTGTATTGCCGCCGAAAGGAGCTCCTCCACCGTCTCCTTGGGAATGGGATCGCGGAGGTACCTGCGCACCGAACGCCGATTACGAATGGCCTCGAAAACGTCCAACCTTCCTCCTTTCCTGGGCATTATAAGCGGATACCATTGCGGCGATGATCCGCGCGGTGCTCTTCGATATGGACGGAACGCTTTGGGATAACCCCGTGCGCTGGGACGAGCTCCGCAGGGAACTGGGCCTCCCTCCCGATGGCCTTCCCATCTATTGGCACATCCAGAGGATGCCCCCGGAGGGAAGGGAGAGGGCGGAGGCGCGTCTTAGGGAAAGGGAAGCGGAGGGCGTGCGGTCTGGCCACTTAAAGCCTGGGGCCTTGGAACTCCTCTCCTTTTTGCGCGAACGAAGAATCCCGTGCGTTCTGGTCACGAACAACTCCCGGGAGAGCGTGCAAGGGGTGCTGCGAAACCACCCCCTTCCTTTCGATCTCGTCTGGACGAGGGAGGACGGGGCATTGAAGCCCGATCCGGAGGCGTTCTTGGGGCCGCTCAGGAGGCTTGAGATCCCCCCGAAGGAGGCGGCGGTGGTGGGCGACTCCCATCTTGACCTTCAGGCCGCCCACGCCGCAGGGATAACCACAGTGATCCTTGTGGCGCCTCGGGATTGGATGCGCCCATTTTTTCCCAAAGAGGCGCGCTTTTTCGAGGTGCCCGATCTTTGGGGAGCCCGAAATCTTTTGTTCCAACTCCTTTCGCTGCGGTGAAAAGAAAAGGGGGCGCCTCTGCGCCCCCTGGACCACCTCGACGGTTTTCAGCTCAGGCCCAGCCGCGCAGCCGCACAGCCTCCGCCACTCGTGGCACCGCCACCAAATAGGCCCCCAAGCGGTTATGCACCTTGTGTTCCTTGGCGGAATTGTGCACGGCGTGGAAGGCCGCAGTCATCTTTTGATCGAGCTTTTGGTGCACTTCCTCCTGCGTCCAGTAGTACATCATGGCGTTCTGGACTTGCTCAAAATAGGAGACGGTTACGCCGCCGGCATTGCAGAGAAAATCGGGGATCACGTAGATGCCGTTTTTGAAGAGGATCTCGTCGGCCTCGGGCGTGGTGGGGCCGTTGGCGAGCTCGGCCACGATCTTGGCCTTGATCCGGCCGGCGTTGGCTCCGGTGATTTGGTTCTCCAAGGCGGCGGGGATGAGGATATCCACGGGGAGCTCCAAAAGCTCGGCGTTGGTGATGCTCTTTGCTCCAGGGAAGCCCACCACTGAGCCAGTTTTTTCTTTGTGGGCAATGACCTCTTCCACCGGAAGGCCCTTGGGGTTATAGATCCCGCCATTGACGTCGGAGACGGCCACCACTTTCAGGCCCAGAAGCTCCTCCCCGAGCTTGTGGGCGAACTGTCCGACGTTCCCATGGCCTTGGATGGCGCAGGTCGCGCCCTTGGGGTTGATCCCCAGGACTTTGCAGGCCTCGCGGATGCAGTACATGCCGCCCCGGGCCGTGGCGTCAACCCTTCCCGCGGATCCTCCCAAGGGAAGGGGCTTTCCAGTGATCACCCCCGGCGCGCTTTTCCCCACGATCTTTTCATATTCGTCCATCATCCAGGCCATGATCTGGGGGTTGGTGTTGACATCGGGGGCGGGAACGTCGATCTCCGGGCCGATGTAATGGCCGATGGCCTGGATGTACCCGCGGGAAAGCCTTTCCAGTTCGCGCTCAGAGAGCTCCATGGGGTTACAAACCACCCCGCCTTTCCCGCCGCCCAAGGGGAGATCCATCACCGCCGTCTTCCAGGTCATCCAGGCGGCCAAAGCCCGCACGGTATCGAAGGTTTCCCCGGGGTGGAACCGGATCCCGCCCTTACAGGGCCCCCGCGCCCAGTTGTATTGAACCCGGAAGCCCTCGAACACCCGCACCGACCCGTCGTCCATGCGCACGGGGATGCGCACGTGGAACTCCCGCATGGGCCAGCGCAGGAGCTCATGCATTCCCCGCTCCAAGCCCAGGATTTTCGCGGCCTCGTCCAACTGCCTTTGGGCGATCTCAAAAGGATTCAGTGTTACCTGTACCGACATTTTTCCCTCCTTTTTCGTTCAGGCACCCTGTACCGGGGCGTGCCCGTATTTCGTCAAAAGGTACTGATGGATGGCGCGGGCTGCACGCTTTCCCGCCCCCATGGCGGAGATCACCGTGGCCGCGCCGGTCACGATGTCGCCGCCGGCGAAAACGCCCTCCCGGCTCGTGCGACCATCCTCGTCGGCCACCACCGTGCCGTGTTTCGTGGTGGCCAATCCCGGGGTGGTACGGGGGACCAGGGGATGAGGATCGTTTCCGATGGCCACAATCACCATATCCACCGGGATGACAAAGTTGGAACCCGGGATAGGAATGGGGCGCCGACGGCCGCTCTCGTCGGGATCTCCAAGCTCCATGCGGATGCATTCCACCCCCGAAACCCTTCCGCTAGAATCCAAAAAGCGCACGGGATTGACCAAAAACTCAAATTCCACCCCTTCCTCTTTGGCATGATGGATTTCCTCTCTTCTTGCGGGCATTTCCGCCTCAGTGCGGCGATAGAGGACGACCACCCGTTCTGCCCCCAATCGCAAGGCAGTGCGGGCCGCATCCATGGCGACGTTTCCGCCGCCCACAACGGCCACGACCTTCCCGATCTTGATGGGCGTGTCGTACTCCGGGAAAAGGTAAGCCCGCATGAGGTTAACCCGAGTGAGGAATTCGTTGGCGGAGTAGATCCCGATCAAATTTTCCCCGGGGATGCCCAGGAACTTGGGCAGGCCCGCGCCGCTGCCCACGAAGACCGCATGGTACCCTTGGGCGAAGAGTTCGTCGATGGTGACGGTGCGGCCCACCACCACGTTGCACCTGAGCTCCACACCCATGCGCAGGAGGTTTTCGATCTCCGCCCGCACGATCTTTTTGGGAAGGCGGAATTCGGGGATTCCGTACATGAGGACCCCGCCGGGCTCGTGGAGGGCCTCAAAGATGGTCACCGCGTGTCCAAACCGCCGCAGATCGGCGGCGCAGGTGAGGCCCGCCGGCCCGCTCCCCACAACGGCCACCCGAAAGCCTGTGGGTTTCCCCACTTCCGGGAGCTCCACCCCGTGCTCATACTCCCAGTCCGCCACGAATCTTTCCAAGCGGCCAATGGCCACGGGCTCATACTTTTTGCCCAAGGTGCACACGGCCTGGCACTGGGTCTCCTGAGGGCAGACCCGGCCGCAGATCGCCGGAAGGTTGTTGGTCTCCTTGATGGTGCGGATGGCCGCGCGGAAATTGCCCTCCCGGATTTCCCGGATGAACTTGGGGATGTTGATGTTCACGGGGCATCCTTGAATGCAGGGGGCCCTCTTGCACTGGAGACAGCGCTCGGCCTCGGACACGGCCTCTTCGGGGGTGTAACCGAAAGGAACCTCCTCGAAATTGTGGACGCGGGCTTTGGGGTCCTGCTCCCGCATGGGGACTTGGGTTGGTCGGATCATCGGCGTGCCGCCTCGGCTACTTGGGCCAGGTAACGCTCCAAAGCGCACTTCTCCTCCTCCTTATAAGTGCTAAGCCGAGCGAGGAGGAGGTCCCAGTTCACCTTGGTTCCGTCGAACTCCGGGCCATCCACGCAGGCGAACTTGCTTTCGCCCTGGACTTCGGCCCGGCAGCCCCCACACATTCCCGTGCCGTCTACCATGATGGTGTTGAGGGAGACGGTGATGGGGACAGCGAACTCCTGGGCGGTGAGGGTGGCGAACTTCATCATGATGGCTGGCCCGATGGCCCAGATGTGCTCCACCTTTCTGGTCCTGAGGATTTCCCGCAGGGGCTCGGTTACCACCCCTTTTTGGCCGAAACTGCCGTCGTCGGTGGTCACGTGAAGCTCATGGCAAACCTTTTCCATTCGGTCCAACCAGAAAAGGAGATCCTTGGTCCGGGCTCCGACGATTCCGATCACCGTGTTTCCCGCGCCTTTCAGGGCCCGGGCGATGGGGAAAATGGGAGCGATGCCCACCCCGCCACCCACACACACTACCGTCCCGTAGAACTTTATCTCCGAAGGGTTCCCCAAAGGGCCGACCACATCGGCAATGACGTCGCCCTCGTCATATTCCAAACCCAACTGGTGTGTGGTCTTCCCCACCATCTGGGCCACCAGGGTGATGGTCCCCCGGTCTTTGTCCCAATCCGCGAGGGTCAGGGGGATCCTTTCCCCTTTTTCATGGAGGCGAATGATCACGAACTGACCGGGTTGAGCTTTGGCGGCGATGAGGGGGGCCTCCACCTCGAGCTCCACCAGGTTCGGTCCCAAAACCCTCTTCTTTCGAATGAGGTGCATCCTTTCTCTTTTCCTGGCCCTAGACAAACAAAACCCTGATCCTCGGGATCAGGGCTGCCAACATCTCATCGTTCATCTTTGCCACGGATTATGACCGAGGTTTTGGGCCCTTCAACCTGGGGAGGGATGTCCCTTCCCACCCCCCTTCACAGGGCGGGCCCTCCGGTGTATATTAAAGGTTGCGACGCACCGCCATGGCTTAACCCCTTTCTTCTTTTTGCCTTGCGGCGGCCAAGCAGGAGGTTTTATGGAGACTGTGCGCAACGACTTTGAGGTGAACCACGAGGAGCACGACCTCGTGGATGAAGAGCTTTTGTGGCTGGAGGACGAGGAGGAAGGGAGGAGGTCCCCGGAAAATCCGATTAGGACCTACTTCGACGAGATCGCCCGCGTCCCCCTCCTCACCAAGGAGGAGGAGGTGGAACTGGCCAAACGCATCGAGGCCGGGGACGAGGAGGCCAAAAAGAAGCTCGCCGAGGCCAACCTGCGCCTGGTGGTCTCCATCGCCAAAAAATACCGGGGCTGCGGCCTCCCCTTCCTGGACCTCATCCAGGAGGGGAATTTGGGCCTCATGAAGGCCGTGGAGAAGTTCGACTGGCGCAAAGGGTACAAGTTCTCCACCTACGCCACCTGGTGGATCCGCCAGGCGATCCTGCGGGCCATCACCAACCGCTCCCGCACCATCCGCGTCCCCACCCACATCAATGAGCTCATCCGCAAGATCCACGAGGCCGAGCGGGAGCACATCAAAGAGCACGGCTCCGGCCCGACCCTCGAGGAGCTCGCCGAGGAGCTCGACACCACCGTGGACAACATCGTCAAGGCCAAGCGCACCGCCCAGTACACCGCCTCCCTGGATACCCCCATCGGCTACGACGAGGAGGGCGCGGTCCTCGGCGACTTCATCGAGGACGAGGATGCCGTCTCCCCCACCCGGGAGACCTTCCGCGAGCTCCTCATCCAGGAGATCCGCAAAGCCCTGAAGGAGCGGCTCACGCCCCGCGAACGCCGGGTTTTGGAGCTCCGCTACGGCCTCGATGGGAATCCTCCCAAGACCTTAGATGAGGTGGGCGAGATCTTCGGGATCTCCCGGGAGCGCGTCCGCCAGATTCAAAAGGAGGCGTTGGAGAAGCTCCGCGGCTCCGAGGTCCTCCAGAAGCTCGAGAAGTTCCGGCAGATCTTAGGGGAGGATTAAGGCCCGGGACAATCCTGGTTGGAACAGCGCATCCCTCGGCGGGGGTCCTCATAGAGGACCCCTTTTTCACAGTTGGGGCATGCTCCCAAAGGCCGGCCGGGAAGGCGGAAGGTGCAATCCGGGTAGCGGGAGCAGGCGTAAAACGTCCCGTTTTTCCCGGATCGCTCCACCAGTTCGCCAATCCCGCAGGCTGGGCATTTGACCCCGGTGGGGATGGGCGCGGTGGCCCCGCACTTTGGGCAGCGCAGGTACCGGCCATAGCGGCCGTGCCGCACCTCCATGGGCACCCCGCAGCTTGGGCAAAGCCGGATCGGCGCAGCCTCAGCCTGTTTCAGCCCCTCCGCGAGCTCCACCCGCCCCTCCCGGTAGCGGAAAGGGACATCCCTGGGGAGGTCCTTCGTGCTTTTGCACTCCGGATAGCGGGAGCAGGCCAAATAAAGCTCGCCCTGCCAGAACCGCACCTCCATGGCCGCCCCGCATTTTGGGCACGGCACATCCGTTAGCACCTGGAACGGTTTTTTTCGCTGGGAAAGGAG
Source organism: Candidatus Acetothermia bacterium (assembly GCA_023255835.1). Lineage (GTDB taxonomy): Bacteria > Bipolaricaulota > Bipolaricaulia > Bipolaricaulales > Bipolaricaulaceae > DTER01. The sequence goes on along the minus strand of JAGDVW010000019.1, from coordinate 1,794 downwards.
CTCCTCCACGGTTTGGAGTTTCGGGGAAAACCAGGAGTAAAACGAGCGCAAAAGCTCTTCCCGGGTGAGTTCCCCCTCCTGGATCCGGTCCAAGTCTGCCTCCATTTGGGCGGTGAAATCCTCCCGCACCGTCTCCGGGAAGTACCTCCGCAAAAAATCCGTGACGATGAACCCCAGCAGGGTGGGCCGGAGGCTCCCGTCCTCCCGGCGCACGTACCCCCGCTCCTGGATCACCGAAACGATCTGGGCATAGGTGGAGGGCCTTCCAATCCCCTCTTGCTCCAACTTTTTCACTAGGCCCGCTTCGGTATAGCGCTTGGGCGGCTCGGTCTTCTTCTCCTCGAGGAGGAGCTCGGGCCTGGGGAGCCTTGTTCCCGCGGAGAGGACCGGGAGGGGCAGCCCTTCATCGGGAAGTTTCTCCAGCGCCAAAACCCGGCCGATCCCCGGGAACTCCATCCAAGAGGTGGAGGCGAGGAAGAAAAGCTCGCCCACCCGGATCGTGACCTTCCGGCGCATCCAAATCCCTTCGGCCATCTGGGTGGCCAAAAACCTCCGCCAAACGAGGTCATAAATCCTAAGCTGGTCGGGCGTGAGATAAGGGGCCACGCTTTCCGGCGTGCGGAAGACATCGGTGGGCCGGATGGCCTCGTGGGCATCCTGGGCCCGGGTTTTGTTCTTGAACCGCCGCGGCCGATCGCTCAGGAACTCCTTCCCAAAAGTTTTCCTGATGAACTCCCGCGCTTGGGCGATGGCCGACTCCGCCACCCGCACGGAATCCGTGCGCATATAGGTGATGAGCCCCACCGGCTTTCCCTCGATGGGAACGCCCTCGTAGAGCTCTTGGGCGATCTGCATGGTCCTGCGCGGGGAAAACCCGAACTCCGTCCCCGCGGCCTGCTGGAGGGTGGAGGTGATGAGGGGCGGGGAGGGCCGGCGCAAAACCTTCTCTTCCTCCACCTTTTCCACCACCGCCTCCGCCCGGGCCAGGATTTCTTTGACCCTTTGAAGTTCTTCGGGGCTTTCCACCCTCTGGGGAAGCTTGGCAGAAAAAGGCGGATCCGTGGGGAAGCGCAGGCCCACCTCCCAGTAGGGTTTGGGGACGAAGTCCTGGATCTCCAGTTCCCGGTCGCAGATGAACCGGAGGGCCACCGATTGGACCCGCCCGGCGGAGAGGCTCTCGAATTGCCTGCCCGCCAAAACTCTGGCCAAAAGGGGGCTCACCTGGTACCCCACCAACCGGTCCAGGATCCTCCTGGCCCTTTGGGCCTCAACCTTTTTTAGATCGATTTCCCCGGGGTTCCGGAGGGCCTCCCGCACGCTCTCCGGGGTGATCTCGTGGAGGAGGATCCGGGCGAAGCGGTGCCCGTCCTTGAGGAGCTCCATGAGGTCGTAGGCGATGGCCTCGCCCTCCCGGTCCGGATCGGTGGCGAGGTACACGATCTTTGCGCCCCTCGTTTTCTCCCGAAGCTCGGCCACCACCCGCCGATCCCGGATCACCCATTTGGGGGCAAAGCCGTTGTGGATGTCCACCCCAAGCTCGTTTTCGGGGAGGTCCCGCACGTGCCCCCGGGAGGAGAGAACGAGGAACTCCTTGCCGAGATAGGCGGAGATCGTGCGCGCTTTCGTGGGGGACTCCACGATGATGACGTTTTCCGGCATGGTTTGGGGTAGCATTATGCGGGAGGGGGCTGGAAGGGTGCAAGCCGGCTGGCCTTGGCGAGAGCAAATGGAGTACAATTTTGGTTGGGTCTTCGCGGTCTTTGGACAGGTGAAGAGGGTTTCGCGGACCGGTCG
>JAGDVW010000088.1:44341-46017 GCA_023255835.1 Candidatus Acetothermia bacterium | reverse complement strand
ACTAACCGGATGGTTGTTCCTCTTAACACCTCAAGGGCCTTTAACGCGCTGCGCCCCGTTTCCGAGGCCACACCATTTTCTCAATTCCCAGCTCCAACGCTCGCGCCTTGGCAAGCTCGAGAACTTTGATCGTGTTCCCTTCACCTTTGTACTGAAAATAAAAGATCGTTTTGGCTTCACCGAGGACTTCCATGGGTGCCCTCCCTTTTCCAGAGAGCTAGGGCGGCGAGGGTTTTCCCATCGCCTTCCCCCCGGCGGGCGAGTTCCAAGACCTCTTCTTTGGTAAAAAACCGAACCTCCTCAATTTCGCCGGAGGCCAAGGCTTCACCGCTGGCCTCGGTCGCGAATAGAAAAATGCGCTCTGTGGAGTAGCCAGGGGTAGGATGAATCACCCCCAAAAACCGCAGCCTCACGGATAAACCAGTCTCCTCCCGGAGTTCGCGCTGGGCACAAGCATACGGTTTTTCACCGGGCTCCAACGTCCCCGCAGGGATTTCCCAAAGCTCTTTTCCCGGGCCCTCCCGATATTGGCGCACGAGGAGCACGCGGCCCTTTTCGTCGGTGACCAAAATGGCCACTGCTCCCGGATGCTCTACCAATTCCCGCACACCCCGAGGAGTTCGCCGGAGGACGACCCGGAGGAGCCGCCCCGCGTAGGCAACTTTCTCTTCAGCCCCGCCCTCTTCGGGCATAGTTCGCCAACCCGATCAGGCCCAGAAAAAGACCGCCCACTTGGCACACGAAGGCCAAGAAGTTCAAGCCAAAAGTGGAGGTGAGGAGGCGAAGGACCATGAGGAAGGGCAGGACCACGCCGGTGCTAAGCCCGATGACGCCAAGAACTATGAGGATCCAAGTTTTCTCCCTCATCGGTATAGCCAACAGGACACGAAATGGTTGGGCGAGGGCTCGAACTCCGGAGGGACCTCCCGGTCGCAAAGGCCGAGGATCTTTTGGGTACAGCGGGGGTGGAAGCGGCAACCCTCCGGCGGTTTGACCAGGCTCGGCGGCTCGCCCGGCGGAACATCCTTGAACCGATGAGCATTCTCGTGGTCCGGATCGGGGATGGCCGAAAGCAATGCCCGGGCATAGGGATGCAGGGGATTGTGCACGATCCCCCGCACATCTGCCTTCTCCACCACTTTGGCCGCGTACATGATGAAGACCCGTTCCGAGAAATAGCGCACAGTAGAAAGATCGTGGGTGATGTAGATCACCCCCAAATTGTGGGCTTTCTGGACCCGGCGCATGAGGTCCAGGATCTCCACGCGCACGGAGGCGTCGAGCATGGACACGGGTTCATCGGCCACGATGAGCTTGGGGTTGAGGACGAGGGCCCGGGCGATCACCAGCCTTTGCTGCTGCCCCCCGGAAAGCATGTGGGGGAACTTGGGAAGGAAATCGTCCACGGGGACGAGGCGAACTTCCTCCAAAACCTCGCGGATCCGGGCCTCCCGCTCCGCCGGTCTTCCCACCTTGTTGATGACCATGGGCTCAAGGAGGATGCGACGGACGTTCATGAACGGAGGCAAGGCTCCGTAGGGATCCTGCTGGACGTAACCCACCTGTCGCCGCAACCACAGGAGATTGCTAGCATCCACCTTTTTCCCGGCGAACTCCAGGACCCCTTTCGTGGGCGGCACCAGGCCCAAAATCGTTTTTAGGAGCGTGGTCTTCCC
>JAGDVW010000088.1:33334-44241 GCA_023255835.1 Candidatus Acetothermia bacterium | reverse complement strand
ACGATGGTGAGGGCTTCGCCATAGCGCAAGTCAAAACTTACCCCATCCAAGGCCCGCACATAGCCCACGCGGATGAACCCGAACTTGCGCAGTTCGTACCAGGTGTGGAGATCTTTCACCGAAAGAAGCACGTTGTTTTCAGGCATCGGCTCACCTCGCCAAAAGCCAGCAACGGGCCACCCCGCCTCCGTCCAAGGAAAAGGCCGGCGGATCCTCCGCACAGCGCTCAAAACGGTAGGGACAGCGCTGAGCAAACCGACAACCTTTGGGTGGGTTGATGAGGCTCGGCGGCTGGCCGGGGATGAACTCCAAAGTTTTATCCTCCCGCAGGGTGGGAACGCTGGCCATGAGCTTTTGCGCATAGGGATGCGCCGGGGTTTTATAAAACCTTGCGGCTGGACTATGCTCCACAAGCTGTCCGGCGTACATCACCAAAACCTCGTCGGCAAGCTCACTGGAGGTGGCGATATCGTGGGTGATGAGGATGTAAGTCACGTCGAATTCCTGCTTGATTTTCTTGAGGGAATTCATGATGTTGGCTTGGGTGAGCACGTCCAGGGCAGAAGTGGGCTCGTCGAGGATGATGAGTTCTGGACGGGTGATGAGGGCCATGGCGATGATGGCCCGCTGACGCATGCCCCCGGAGAGCTCGAAAGCGTAGCGGTTGAGGAAGTCCACGGGCAGCCCCACCACCCTGGCCACCTCCTCCGCCCGCTTGAACGCCTCATCCCGATCCAAGCCGAAATGCACGATGAGGGGTTCAGCGACCTGGTAGCCTACGCGTAAAACCGGGTTCAGGGCGTTCATGGCCGCCTGCGGCACAAAGGAGAGCTTCCGCCAACGGATCTCCCGGCGAAACCTCTCCTCATCGAGCTTCATAAGGTCCACCCCGTCCAAAACGATCTCGCCGGAAAAAGTATGGATGTTGCGGGGAAGGAGGCGCAGGATGGCCCGGGCCAAGGAGGTCTTGCCGCAGCCCGATTCCCCCAATACCGCCAGGGACCGCCGGCGCCCCAGGGAAAAACTCACGTTGTCCACTGCCTGAACCACGCCCTTCGTGGTCTTGAAATAAAGGCGAAGGTTGGAAACGTTGAGGAGGAACTGACTCGCGTTGGGTTGATCCCTCACGGTTTCCTTTGCGGAGATCGACCGCTCAGCCATGGCCACCTCCCTAGAGGCTCCGCAACCGCGGGTTGAAGATCCGGTCCAGAGTAAAACCGATCATGGCGAACCCGAGCCCGGTGATCATGAGGAGGGCGGCCGGCTCCAAAAGCCAATAATAAAGCCCTTTAAAGTGCGCGCCCATACTGTAGGCATCGTTGATTATCTTTCCCCAGGTGGGGAGGATGGGGTCTCCTATTCCCAGGACAGCCAAACTGGCCTCGAGGAAGACATAGTCCGGGATGGCCAAAACGAAGCTCGGGATGAGGACGGGGATGAGCCTCGGCAGAAGGTAGCGGAAGACGATGCGGAAGTTCCCGGCCCCATAAGCCTTGGCCGCTTCGATGTACGGAGCCTCGCGGGCTTGCAAGAACATGGCCCGATAAGTCTTGTAACCGCCGATGCTCCCATACATGAGGAGCGTGGCCAAGATGACCCAAATGCTCCGGGACCAGAGCATGCCCACCAGGATGAGGATCGGCAAAAGGGGGAGGATCATGCGGAGCTCCGTGAGGCGATCGATGAGGATATCCAACGCTCCACCAAACCACGCACCGATCCCCGAGAGGATGAACTGGATGAGAGCTATTCCCACAGCGGCGGTGAAGCCGAAGGCCACAGCTATGGGCGCCCCCCAAAGGAGGCCGATGCTCAGATCCCGCCGCAAATGATCCGTGCCAGCCCAACCATAAACCCGGCCGTACACGATGAATTTCGCCGAAAGGCTCGCCCCGGGCTCAAATGTATAGACGTCCATCACAAGCTCATAGCGCCCACTCAGAGCCTGTTCAGGGTTTTTGGGATCGGAAAAAAGGCTTTCCTCCGGAGCCCGGCCAAGCCGACGGAGGAGGGTGGAGTCCCCGGAAAGCACGTATCTTTCGACGCCACGGACCGTACGAGTCCCAAGGGGGATCTCCCGGCCATCCGGCGTGCGCCAGCTCAACACCAGTTGCGGGGGGACGGTGGTATAGGTGGACGTGAAGAAAAGCGCCAATTCCTGAGGGAAACGCTTATAGGGGAAATCGAAAGCCAGACGATAAGTAACCCGCTTGGTGCTCTCTCCAACCCTCTCCTCCGTCCTCTCGGCTGCAGCGGTCTCGATCTTTATCGTCTCCGGAAGGCCAGCCCCAAACCAGTTGTACCATTTGGGGGCAGCATTGCGGGGGTTCTCCAACCAGACCACCTCTCCCGCCCGCCAAAGCCGAACCGCCTCGGAATAGGGGATCCGGATCACCGCGTAGATGGACATCACCAAAAGGAGGAAGATGATGACAAGCCCCACCATGGCGGAGGGATGGCGGCGGAGTTCGGCGAACACTGCCCAAAAGCCCATCATGACCTCCTTGCTCCGCCCAAGCGCACGCGGGGGTCCAACGCCGCATAGAGGAAGTCCAAAAGGAGCACAGTTATCGCCAGGAGGTAACCGTAGATCACGTTGGAACCCACTATGACCGGTGTATCTACATGTTGGATGGCGTCATAAAGGAGCCGGCCCAACCCCGGCCAGGCGAAAACCGTTTCGGTCACGATTCCCCCCATCCATAGGGAAATCATCATCATGGCAAAGGAGGTGACGATCGGAGGGAGGGTTGGCCGAAGGATATAGCGGCGCTCGATGGCTCGGGAACTCAACCCCTTGGCCTTGGCCATCTCCACATAGTCCTCCGAAGAGTAGATCAAGAAAAACGTGCGCCAGCTGTAGAGGCTGGAGAAGATGAGGGCAATGAAGACCGATAACACCGGGAGGATCATGTGTTTTATGACGCTCAAAACATAGGCCAAGGTGGTGGAAGGGGGCGGGGCATCCACAAAGCCCCCGTAAGGGAGGAGACGAAGGAAGGAAGCAAAAAGGAGGATGAGGAGGATCCCGTAGAACCACACGGGCGGGGTGGAAAGAGGGGCCAAGGATACGCTCAACCGGTCTATAAAGGATCCATAGCGCCGGGAAAGAGCCAACGCGAAAAAGACGGAGACAAAAAATACCAGGAGATCAGCGGTTCCCCAAAGGAGGAGGGTATGGGGCAGGCGCTCAAGGAGGATCAAGCGGACTTGGTTTGAACCGCTATCGCTCGTCATCTGCTCGGCCCGGCCGAAGTTCAAGGTGATCCCCCGAATCAGGTACTCCAGACTTCGAGTTATGAAAGGTTTATCCAGGCCGGCCTGACGCTTGGCGATTTCGATTTGTTTATCCAAAATGGCCCGAAGCTCGCTCGGGGAAAGGCGTTGAAGCGCGGGATTCCCCCGGACCGTGTTATAGACCTGTTCCATGATCTCGGATTCCTTGATCTTGTCCATGTACCCGCCCATGTTGGCGATGATGATGATGAGATAGATGGCCACCACCACGGTGAAGAGGAGAAGGAAGCTCCGCACCGAGAAATAAGAGAAAAGCCGCTTGAGGTTTTCCAGCATGGCTCCCCTAGGATAACAAAAGGGCGCCGGCGGACAACCACCGGCGCCCCCATCCGTTCCCTTCCCACCTCCGCCTTTACTTCACCGCCGTGAACTCCGCCTTGGCGAAGGCCGGGATGGCCACAGCCTTGGAGACCGCCACGGCCTCCAAGCGGATCGGGCCCACGGGCAGGGTGGCCGTGACGGAGGAGGGGATGGAGAAGACGAAGAGCCCATCCTTCACAGCCTCAGCGCGGCCGGAATAGACCAGGTTCCCCTCCGCGTCGAAGAGCAAGCAGGTCACGAAGTCCATGTCCGCAAGAGGATAGGGCTGATCCTTGAAGGTGACCTCCACCTGGAAGTCCCAAGGCGCGCCGAGCTTGAGCACGGGCGCAGGCGAGCTCACTTCCGCCGTGGGGATCCGCGGCTCCGCGAACCTCAACCACTTCGTAGCTGGATCAGGATACTTCTCAAACCTCTTGAGGACCAGGATCTTCTCCACCGGCTTGGCCTCGGCCACGTAGAACGGCCCGGAGCCCACCCAGAAGTTCCCGACCTTCTCGTACCAGGCCTTGAGGTTGGCGTAGCGGGTCGCCGCCTCCTCTGGCGTCACGTACTGGCCAAGGGTGGGAGCATAGGGGATGTAGTTCGTGGCGATGGCTTCGTCCAGGTACTTGGCGAGGATGTCCAAGCTCGGCCCGGCAATATAGTTCATCCAGTCCACCCCGAGCTTCTTGGCCTTGTCCGCGGAGAAGGCCAGCTCCTTCGCGGCCTCGGCCTTGATCCCGATGGCCAGGTTGTGCCAGAACCCCGGACCCTGGCTATAGTACGGGAACCAAGTGGTCACGATCCACTCCGCATCCAGGTACCAAAGGTCCGAGTAGGTCTCGATCACCAAGGGGTCAGTGGAGATGATCCGCACGCCCCTGAAGTACTCCATGAAGCTCTCGAAGTTGGGAACATAGGACTCGTCGTAGATCGGAGACTCTTCCTTGGCCCGGTCGAACTGGAGGATCATGCCCATGATGAAGTCGCCAAGGGAGAGGGTGTTCCCGTCGTGGAGAGGTATGGACCAGAGGTCCTTAGGATAGTAGACCACGCACTTGGTGAGGGCGGTGAGGCCTTCCGGATACTTCTCCTTGGCGGTGATGAACCTCTGGTTTACGGCGTCCCAGTCCACCCAGGCATCCTCCGGCACCTTGATCTCCGGGGCGAACCGGAGGTCCACCCAGTCCAGGGTCTTGCTCACCGGCAAGCCCTCCTTCACGGTGACCTCAGCCCGCTCGATCCGCTGCGGCCAGAGGAGACCCGTGTATGGATCGTAGACCGTGCCCCAGTCCGCCGTGGCCCGGATGGGCGTCATATCGAAGATCCAGTTCGAGCCAGCGATGGGGTTCCAAGGGTCCACAAGGATGTTGGAGCTCGCGGTGCGCAAGGTCCCGCCCACCAGGCGCTGGCCAGTGGCCGGATCGACAAACCCCACGGTCAAGCCCCACAGATAGGCGCCGGAGATGCCGCCAGCGAGGTCCGCGGCCACCTGCACGTTCTTCGCATAAGCCTGGTAGGAGAGCTGGTTCACCAGCCACACCCGCACCGAGTCCTTCATGGAGAGCTCGAGGGCCTTGGTCATGAGTTCCCGCCGCTCCTCCAACGTGGTGTAGCTCGAAGTCCAGAGCTTCTCCGCGACCTCGTCGAACTCCGGGCTGGGTTTATAGGCCTGCCAGAGGGGCGAGCCGCTCCCCCGCGGGGTGTAGAAGTACCCAAAGTTATCGGCCTCGCTGCGAGACACCACGGTGGTGATCCATCCGCCAGTGTACACGTGCCACTTGCCCTCGGCGGGATCCCCGCGCAACCAGATTGGGGAGGCCTCGCGGGAGGTCTTATAGAGCCGCGTCACGGTGAAGCCCAGCTGCTCGAACAAGGTGGCCACGTAGTCGCCGATCTGGCGGCGCTGGTCCTCCACGCGGATGAGGAAGATCAGCTCCACCGGCTGGCCCTTGTAATACCACTTCCCGTCCTTGAACTCGGCCCCGAGCTTCTGCATCTCCTCGAAGATCACGGCCTTAGCCTTCTCCGGGTTGTGGGCGTACTTGAGCTCCAGGGCCCGGGCCACGTCCGCATAACGAGCGTAGTCCGGGAAGAACGGGCAGATGCAGAAGTACCGAGGCACAGCAGTTAAGCCGCCATAGAACTCGGAGACGATGTAATCCCGGTCGACCAGCCAGTTCACCGCCTCCCGGATGGCTGGATCGGAGAAGGGGTTGAGCCGGCCGTCCTTGAACTCCGGCCCATAGGGGTTGAAGGTGAGTTCGTTGTAGACGCCGGCAAGCCTGGCGTAATTGAGCTCGGAAACAATGATCTTGGCCAAGTCGGGGTCGGCAATATCCCACCAATAGAGGTCGATGGCCCCAGTCCGGAGCATGTCCAGGCCCTTGGCCCGGTCCGGCTCGACCTGGAACACCACCTCATCCACCCAGGCGCCGTTCCGGACTTGGGCCCAGGCGCCCAATCCCAAAATCGCTATAAGCAAGAACGCCCAAAACTTCCGCATGCTCACCCTCCTTTGTTAAAGGATTCCAAACAACTCGATTCCTGGCCGCTCCACCTCCTAACTGATCTTGTAGCCCACCACCTTGGCCACCGCGGCCTTGAGGTCCGTCCCCGCCGGGATCTTCACGCTCACCAAAAGGACGCCCTTTGGGGAAAGGCCATCCCCGGGAAGCGTGATCACCCAGTACATGGGGCCGCCCTCGATGACCGCCGGGCCCGTGCCCTTGAGGGCCAAAGCCCCGGTCACCGTCCCCTCCACGGAGAGGGAGATCCCGAACTTGTTGAGGGAGGTATCGAGGGTGTTGGGGATCACGAGGAGGAGGTAACCAGGGGCCCCGGCCTTGACCTCGTAGCTGACCTCCGCCACCGCGTCGATCTTGGCCAGGCCAGCTACCCCAAGGAAAACTATGGCCGCGAGGGCCACCACCAATTTGGCCCGCATCACCACCTCCTGGCAATTTTTATGATACCAAATCCATGTCCTCCCTGTCAAGACCTTCATTTGTTCCTAAACCGCGGCGAATTTCCCCGTCTCATCCTGATGAAAAGCGCACAAAGCGAGCCTATACTTGAATCAATGCCCAAAAGGCCCGGTTTTGCGCGGTATGTGTGGGTATTGGGAGGGCTGGCCCTGGGGGGCGTGGCCGGTCTCGTCCTTGGGGTCTTGGTGTTCTGGGTCTACCCCGCCTTGCAGAAGGCCCATAGCCCTCTCAAGGAGGTGGAGTGCCCGCCCCTTGTGCTCCACCACCTCAAGGATTCCCCGGTGGCTCAGGAGATCGAGACCCTCAAAGTGGAACTGCGCTCTGATTGGTTGGAAATCCTTGAGGAGCTCGGCCTCTCTTCGAAGGCCATGCCTTCGCCCATCCACCTTTACATTTATTCCTCACCAGCCGAGGTTGGGCTGGGCATCTCCGCAAGAATGGAAGAGGAGAGGACTTTTTTGGCCGTAGGGGATCTGGTGGTGTCGCGGCCGATGCGCGGGGATCTGGCAAGGCTCGCGTGTTCCCTGGCCTTTGGCCGGCCGGGGAACCCCTTATTTCCCCGGGGGTTGGCCTTGTACTTCGCCGATCCCCAGTACCCGTGGGCGGAGGAGGCCGGGAGCTGGGCGGAAGACCTGGCTATCCGGGAGATATGGGCTAGGGCTGACCGCGTCCTCCCCCGGGATCCCTGGGAGGACCTGTTTTTTCAGGTGGACGCCCCTTGGGCTGGGGCCACCATGACCTTGGAAAAAATCCGCACCGTCCTTTCCGCTTTGGGCGAACCGAAATCCGGGGGAGGGAGGATAGGGGAGGTCTTCGCCGCCTCCCTCGCCCAGTGGGTGGTCAAGGAGTTCGGCCGGGCGGGCGTGCAACGCTTTTGGACCGCAACCTCTTGGGAGGGGGCGGCCAGCGGGGTACAGATGGATCCCCAAGCTCTGGCCCAGGATTTCCAAAATTTCCTGCTCAAAAGTTTTGAAGAAAGCCCAAACCACCGATACCTTTTGGCCTTGAAGGAGATTCATTCCGGGCGGCCGACCAAAGCCCTTCACGTTTTGGCGGGCCTCGCCGATCCTCAAGCCCAGCGCGTTCGGGGTCTTGCGTACTTGGCGCTCGGCGAAGTTGAGGAAGCGGTCAAATTTTTAGGGCTTAACGCCCCCGAACTCCTCGCCTTGGCCAGCGCCCCCAGAACAACAAAGGGTTCGGTGATCGTGGTCGGCTCAGGGGAGGAGAAATGGGCTTGGGAAGCTAATGAGGTTTTGGCCCGGGCCGCGGGGATATGGCCAGAAATTCCCGAGCTTATACCCGAACGCCTCGTCTTTTATGTAACCCCGGAAGCGCCGCGTCTCGCCGCGCCTTGGGGGGTGACTTGGGTGAGGGATCCGGCAGAAATCCCGGAACGGGCCGCGCGGTCGGCCCTGGAGGCCCTCTGCCCCTGGGGGCTTCCGCCGTTTAAAACCATCGTGGAGGGGCTCGTCCTTTGGCTAGTCTTTCCGGACCGGGACTTTCGGGCCGAGGCCAAAAAGATCCTCGTCTCGGAACGTTGGGTCTCCCTCACCCAAAACCTGTTCGGTGTTTATCCCCAGGATCTTGCGGAGGCCGAGGCCGGGGCGTTCGTGACTTTCATCCTGGAAAAATTCGGCCCCTCGGGAATGCGGAGCTTTTGGGCCTTCCTTTATGAAGGGGCTAGCGTTTTTCGGGCTACGGAACTGGCGTTTTCCCGCTCCTTTCGCGTTTTCGAGGAAGAGCTAAAAAATTGGCTCAAACAACCCTGAAGGGATCGAACGCGTCCCGCAGGGCGTCGCCCAAGAAGTTGAAGGCCAAGACCGCCACGGTGATGAAAACCCCGGGGATGAGAAGCCAGGGATAGCTCTGGATGGTGGCAGCATTGTTGGCCTTGGAAAGGAGGAGTCCCCAGCTCACCATGGGCTCGGTGATCCCGATCCCCAAGAAGGATAGGCCGCTTTCGCCGATGATGGCCCCGGGAATGCCCAGGGTTACGCTGACGATGATGTAGGAGGCAAGGTTGGGAACGATGTGGCGGAGGATGATCCGCAGATCATTGGCCCCCATGGCCCGGGCGGCCTCGGTGAAATCCATGGAGCGGATGGCCAAAACCACTCCGCGGATGACCCGGGCCCGGCCAGCCCAGCCGATCAGGGCCATGATCCCGGCCAGCCCGAAAAACCGGAGGGTCGGAGAAATCCCTTTGGGCAAAGCCAAGCCCAAGGCCAACCACAAAGGCAGGGTAGGAATGGACATGATGATCTCAAACATCCGCTGAAGCAACATGTCCACACCGCCCCCATAGAAGCCGGAGACCCCGCCGAGAAGCAAGGCGATGGGGAGGGAGATGACCTGAACAAAGGGGCCGATCACCAAAGAAACTCTGGTCCCCATCATGATCCGGGAGAAGAGGTCTCGCCCCATCTCGTCGGTGCCGAAAAGGAAGATCTTCCCATCCCCTTCCACCCCGAACAGATGGATATTGGTGGGGATGATCCCAAAAAGTTTGTAAGGAAACCCGCGGACGAAGAAGCGAATGGGGTATTTTCGCGATCGGTCCTCTTGATACTCCCAGCGCCAAAGCTCGGTGTTCAGTGTGCGGGCAATGCCGTAGACGAAGGGGCGGGTCACCCGGCCGTTCTCGTCAAAAAAGTGGATCTTTGTGGGCGGAGCGTAAGTGGCGTCGCGGAACTGCTGGGTATGCGGATAAGGGCTGAGGAATTCGGCAAAGATGAGCATGAGGAAAAAGATGGCCACGATAACTGCGCCTGCCCGCCCCACTTTGTGGCGCCGGAACCGCCGCCAAGCCAGTTGCCACTGGCTCACACCTTTTTCTTGGTCTTGCCTTTCCTTTTCAGTCATAGCGGATTCTCGGATCTACCCAAGCAAGCATGATGTCGCCCAGAAGGTTTCCCACCTGAAGGAGAAAAGCGAAGAAAAGAAGGCCGGACATGACCACGTACTCATCCTGCCTTTGCAGGGCGTTCCAAAAGGCCCGCTCCACGGTGGGGAGGCCCATGATGATCGCCGCAAAAAACGCTCCAGCAAACAAATCAGGGAGGGACATGCCCAGCATGGTGATGAGGGGGTTGATGGCGTTGCGCACAGCGTGTTTCCAGATCACCACCCGCTCGCGAAGCCCTTTGGCCCGGGCGGTGAGGACGTACTGTTGACCGAGGGTGTCCAAAAGCTGTCCCCGCATGTAGCGGATGAGGCTGGCGGTGCCGGCCAGACCCACCACTATCAAAACTGGGAGGAGATGCCACAAAAAATTGACGAATTTGGCCCAGCTCCAGGGAGCGTCGACGTACTGTAGGTCGAAAAGACCGCCGATGCCCAACCCCCGCTCCCCCACCTTCAACACCGACACCAAAAACCAGAGGACCACCAAGGCAAAAAAGAAGTTGGGGATGGAAACGCCGATGAAGCCGAAGAAGGTCAAGGCATAGTCGGCCACGGAATATTGGCGAACCGCGGAAAAAACACCGATGGGAATGGCAATAATCCAGGTGAAAATTAGAGTGCCAAAGGAGATGAGAAGGGTCCAGCCCAGTCGGCCTTTGAACAGGGCGTCGAACGCGGGCTGCTGGGTCTCCATGGAATAGCCGAAGTCCCCCCGGGTGATGATCCCGATAATCCACTTCCAGTACCGTATGTACGCGGGTTTATCCAAGCCATAACGGGCCTCAAGGCGAGCAATTTCTTCCTTGCTGAACCGGGGGTTGAGCTTGAAGGCCGTGGTGAAATTGCCCGGCATAAGCTGAAGAACAAAAAAGCTGATGATGGAAATGATGAAGAGGACCGGAATCATGTAGAGAACACGGCGCGCGACGTAACTGAGCATGGCAAAAGCAGTATAAAAAAGAAAGGGGGCGGTCTCAAGGACCGCCCCCTTGCCCATCCTCACCCGATCCGGTTACCGACCATGTTCGGGTTCTTCTTCCACAGGACCTCGGCGAAGCCCAGGGCCCCAGCCAGCGGGCTGAACCCCGCGGTGTTCTGGAGGTTCTCGTAGTAAGCGTAGCGGTAGAGCATGTTCACCGTATAGATGAGGAAGAGGTTCTCGGCGGCGAGGATCTGATACTCCTTGTAGTACTCGTAAGCCTCGTTGAAGTCGTAGGTCTTGACGCCGAGGTCAAAAAGCTCATCGATGCGCTTGGCCACCGGGGTGGGATCCTCGCAGTCCGAGTACTTCCAGAAGTGCAACCCACCGCAGGAGCGCTCCACGTTGGCCCCGCCATGGGGCTCGGAGGAGCCGGTGAGGCCCAAAAGACACGCCTCGTATTGTCCGCCGAGGAGCTTGGTCACCAAGGCGTTGAAGTT
>JAGDVW010000088.1:31799-33234 GCA_023255835.1 Candidatus Acetothermia bacterium | reverse complement strand
ATCCCTACCTTGGCACAGTCAGCCACGAAAATCTGGCAGGTCTGTTCACGAATGGTGTTCCCGGCGTTGGTGTTGAGCTCGAACTCGAAGGTGGTGCCATCGGGGAAGTCCCGCCATCCATCGCCGTTGCGATCGATCAGGCCAATTTGATCAAGGAGTTTGGCCGCGGCCTCGGGATCGTAGTCGTACTTGGGCACATCGGGGTAGTAGAACGGCGAGAGCATGGAGACCGGGCTCCACTGGGGGACCCCCAGCCCAAGGTAGACGTTATTGATGATCGTCTGGCGATCCACCAGATGGGACATGGCCCGGCGGAACTCCACCATCCGGAAGTACTCCCGGAGCTTCTCGTTGGGGCAGTCCTGGTTGAAAGCGATCCAGGTGGTCCCAAAGAGGGGCTTTGTGGGGTCGATCAAGATCTTGATGCCCTTTTGAGCGGCCTCCGCCTTGAGGGTGGCGATGTCCTCGGGCCGCGGCGCATAAACATCGAGCTCACCGTTGCGGAACTTGAGCATGATCGTGTCCAAGGAGAAGGCGATCACGTACTTGACCCCGTCGAGGTAGGGGAGCTTGTTGCCCTGGGGATCGACCTTCCAGTAGTAGGGGTTGCGCTCGATGACCACGAGCTGATCGGGGATGAACTGCTTGAGCTTGAACGGCCCCATCCCCACGATCTCCTCCGGCGGGGTGTCCACGCCCCACACGGAGTTCAGGGCCTCCGGATCGGCGTCGGGGTTATACACGCGGGATAGGTGCTGGAGCTTGTGGGCCGGATAAATAGCACCGCCGATTTCGCGGAGGAAGGGGCGGAAGGGCGCGGCAAGGGTGAAGCGCACCGTGTAGTCATCCACCTTTTCGCAGGTGGGGAGCTTCCCCTCCACGAGGAGGACGTCGCGGTAGTCCGTGCGCACATCCTCGTTGAAGATGACCCCGTTGAAGGTGAAGACCACGTCATCAGCGGTGAACGGTTCCCCATCGGACCACTTAAGGCCCTGGCGGAGGTGGAAGGTGATGGTGAGGCCGTCCTCGGAGATCTCCCAGGACTTGGCCAACGCCGGCTCCACCATGTCCGTGATGGGGTTCACCTCGGTGAGGCCAGCGTGAAGCATGCCCGTGATGTCCGTGGAGGAGGTCTCCTGAGCGATGTGGTGGTTGAAGGTTTTGGGGTTGTCGAGGGAGCCCACCACTAGATAGCCCCCATATTTGCCGACCGTGAAGTCCTTCCACTCGCCCTGGCCCAAGGGAACAACTTTGTATTCCTGGGCGAGGGAAACCCCAAACCAAAGCACCAAGAAAATCCCAAGGATTCCGAACTTTTTCATCCTCAACACCTCCCGATTTACAGGCTACCAGCCCACTTGATGCCCAAAGCCCGGGCGTAGGCCCACCGGTACTCCGTGCTCACGTTCGGCGCCATGAAAAGCGACACAACTTT
>JAGDVW010000088.1:18143-31699 GCA_023255835.1 Candidatus Acetothermia bacterium | reverse complement strand
AATCAGCCGTCTCCTCCACAAGAAAGTTCACCAAAGCATAAGCGGCGGCGTATCGGATGTAAGGATTGGCATCGGTCAGGGCTAGCTCCTCCAACTGGGCCCGGGAGAGAGCGGTCTGGGCGGGGAAGAGATAGTAGCCGGCCAAAACCTCTGCCGCGGCCCGGCGATAGCCCGCGGGCAGCGACTCATCCTTACAGATGGCCTCGAGCTTAGCTCGATCGAGTTTGCTCCGTATTTTCTGGAGGTAGGCCTTGCCCGCCGCGTATTGAAGCTCCTCGGAGGCCCCGGTTTTGGCCAACTCCAGGAGGGCGTCGGCTTTATCGGCCACCAAGAGCTCCATCAACGCCGGCACGGCGGCAGCGCGGACCTCAGGGGTCGCGCCCGTGCTCGCCATGGCCATGAGTTCGTCTTTGGTTTTGCCAGCATCCAACAACTTTTGACTCAGGGCCAATGACGCGGCCAACCTCAAGGCCTCCGGGCTCCCGCTCTCGGCAAGCTTTAGAAGCTCCTCCGAACTTTTCGTGGCGGCATAGGTGTTTACGAGGGCGTATGCGGCAGCTAACCGGATCTCCGGGATCACATCCTTTGTAGCCATCCGCTCGAAATCAGCTGGACCAAATTTAGCCCAGGCTGGGGCCGCCAATAAACTAAAAACCAAAAACAAACAAACTTTTTTCATGCGTCCCTCCTTCCCAATTGTCCAAAGCCTTTCCCTTTGCCTCCCTGCCCAGTGAGAAACCTTCGCTCACCACCTCCTTTCTTTTCGCAGTCTACCATGAGGTGGGGTTAGAAGTCAATGCCCTAAGCCAGGGAGTAGCCGCGGAGGAGGGCCTCCCGGTTGACCGCGAGGAGTTTTTCCCGGCCTCGGGCGCCCAACTCCTCCTCCATGGCGGCGATCACCGCCGCGAGCGGCAAAAGGCCAAGGGCCTTAACCGTAGCCCCTAAAGCCACCATGTTCGCGCACCGCGGCTCCCCCAGGTCCTGGGCGATCTCGTTCATGGGGATGAACAAAGTCCGCACATCCCCGCGGCTGGCCCCTTGGGAAATCAGGGAGGAATTGGCCACGATCGTTCCCTTGGGGGCCACCTTGGGGGCGAAACGTTCGAAGGACGGGCCGTTCATGGCCACGAGGATTTGGGGGGAGTCCACGATGGGCGAGCCCACCGGCTCATCGGCGATGACTACGGTGCAGTTAGCTGTTCCCCCGCGCATCTCCGGCCCGTAGCTGGGAAGCCAGGTCACCTCAAACCCCTGGTCCATCCCCGCCCGGGCCAGGACCTTCCCAGCGAGGAGGATCCCCTGCCCGCCAAAACCAGCAAATATCACGCCAATCTCCATCCTCGCCCCCTTACTCCCGCACCTTGAGATCGCCCAAAGGGAAGTATTTGAGGGCTTGCTCGGCCACCCAGCGGCCGGCCTCCGGCGGGGAAAGGCGGAGGTTCGTGGGGCAGGCGGCGACGATCTCCACCAGGGAAAAGCCCTTCCCTTCGATCTGATTTTGAAAGGCCTTGATGATGGCCTTCCTGGCCATCTGTACATGGCGCACATCGAACACGGCCTGGCGGGTGATGTAGGCCGGGCCCTCCAGTTGGGCCAGCATCTCCGACATCCGCAGGGGATAGCCAGTGGTGCGCACGTCCCGGCCCTCGGGGGTGGTGACCGTGCGCATCCCGGGAAGGGTAGTGGGGGCCATTTCCCCCCCGGTCATCCCGTAAATCTGGTTGTTCACGAAGATCACGGTGATGTTCTCCCCGCGGTTTGCGGCATGAACGGTCTCGGCCGTGCCGATGGCCGCCAAATCCCCGTCCCCTTGGTAGGAAAAGACGATGAGATCGGGATTGGCCCGCTTGATCCCCGTGGCCACCGCGCAAGCCCGGCCGTGGGCGGCTTGGACGAAATCGCAACGGAAAAACTCGTAGAGGAAAACGGCGCAGCCCACCGGGGCGATCCCCACCGTGCGCTCCACGATCCCCAGCTCATCGATAGCCTCGGCCAAAAGTCTTGTGATGATCCCGTGGTGGCAACCGGGGCAGTAGGTGAAACGGGCAGCGGAGAGGGATTTTGGCCGGGTGTAAACTGGGGCGAAACCCGCCGGCGCTTTGGCCTCAACTGTGGACATGCTTTTTCACCTCTCTCAGAACCTCATCGGGGGTGGGCACAACCCCCCCAAGCTCCCCGTAGAATGGGGTTTTGGCCCGTCCCTCCACGGCGAGCCGCACATCCTCCCACATCTGGCCCGCGGAAAGCTCCACGGTGAGGAGAACTGGGACGCGCTCCGCCAGTTTCCGCAATGGTTCGGAGGGAAAGGGCCAGAGGCTGATGGGCCGGAAAAGGCCGACCCGCAGGCCTTCCTTGCGGGCCCGCCGCACCACCGTCCGACAAATTCTCCCCATCGTGCCATAGGCCACAAGCACAAGCTCCGCATCCTCCGTCGCGTACTCCTCCCAGCGTACCTCTTTTTCCTCGATCTCCCGATAAGTGTCCCAAAGGGCACGGAGGATCTCGCGGAAGCGGTAAGGATCGAGGTCAAAACTGGAAATAACGTTTGGTGGGCGCCCCTTGGCCCCGCTCACCGCCCAGGGTCTGGGCGGGATTTTTTCAGGGGGGATGGGCTCAGGCAGCTCCACCGGCTCCATCATCTGGCCCAGCATCCCATCGGCGAGGATCATCGCGGGGACTCGATAGCGATCGGAAAGATCGAAGGCGAGCATCACCAATTCCGCGGCCTCCTGGACGGTGGAAGGGGCGAGGACGATGAGGCGGTAGTCCCCATGGCCGCCGCCCTTTGTGGCCTGGAAGTAGTCCCCTTGCGCGGGCGCGATGTTTCCCAAGCCGGGGCCGGCGCGCATGACGTTCACGATCACCGCGGGAAGCCGGGCGCCCGCAAGATACGAGATCCCCTCCATTTTGAGGGAGATGCCCGGGGAGGAAGAGGAGGTCATGGTGCGTACTCCGGCCGCGGCGGCTCCATAGACCATGTTGATGGCGGCCACCTCGCTTTCCGCCTGGAGAAAAACCCCGCCGTGGCGGGGAAGGTGGCGGGCCATGTATTCCACGAGCTCCCCCTGAGGGGTAATGGGGTAACAAAAATAGCAACGGCAACCGGCCCGGATGGCCCCTTCAGCCATGGCCTCATTGCCGCGCATGAGGACCCTCATACCCCCTCCTTCACCTTCGCCTCCCGATAAACCTCGATGGCGGCATCCGGGCACATTTGGGCGCACATGGCACAGCCCGTGCATTTTTCGGGCGCGCTCACCCCGGCCACGTTGTACCCGAAACGGTTGAGCTCCCGGGTGATGGTCAAAACACCGAAAGGGCAAACGCTCACGCATAGGCCGCACCCTTTACAGCGCTCCTTATCGATGACCACAAGACCTTTGGGCATCGGTCACTCCTTTTCCTCCAGCCAAAGGGAAGGGCGGCCGCGGCGGCGCCGGAGCACCCCCTCGGCCTGGGAAAGCCATCGGGCCAATCTCCACTCCACCCGCTCCACCTCCTTTTTCCCTTCCAAAGGGGGCAAGGACCGCGCGGAAAGGCTGTTGCGGAATTCCAATGCCTCCCGATGAAACCGGGCTTCCTCCAAGTCCGCCTCCGAGACCCGCCGCACCGATACCAAAGGACGGCCGCGGGGATCGTACCCGATGACCTTGACCACCACCTCCGTCCCGACCCCGATTTCCGCGGGGGCCTCGGAGAAAGGCAGGAACCCTTGTTCCTCCCCCTCCAGCTCCAGGATAGCGCCGTTGGGGGCAAGCTCCAAAACCTTGGCCCAAACAAGCTCCCCAATGCGCGGTTTTTCCGGCATCCTTCATTCTCCTAAGGCCATCCTTATTGTAGTTGCCGGCCAAGCATATCCCAGCCCCCCGAGGACGGTTTTGTAAGGCAAAACGAGCTGGCCCGCCCGAAAAGCCTCCTTCACCAAGGGCATGGCCAAAAACAAGTAAGGCAGATCCTCCCCGAGGATTCTTTGTAGTAAAAGGGCATGCTCCCGGGCCTCCTTCGGCGAATGAGACCAGAAAAAAGCCTCGGCCTCCTGGTCGTAAAGGGGGTTGTGGTAGCCTGGGGTATTGAATCCGCCGGGCACGTCTTGGGAGGAATGCCAGAAAAAGTAGAGGTACTCCGGGAAACCCGGGTCCCCCATGGGCCAGCTGAAGAGATAAAGGTCGAAATCGAACCCATCCTCGCCCCAAATCCTCTCAAAGAAAGACTGGATGTTGAGCAAGTTGACGGTGACGGGGATGGCGAGCTCTTTGCAGCAAGCCTCGAGAAACGCGGCCAGGGCCGCCATCAAAGGATTGTGGTCGCCGGCGACCGTAAGAAGCCGAAGCTCTGGACAGAGTTCCCCATTGGGGAGACGGAAGCCAAAAGGAGCTGGAACCTCCTCCCCATCAGGTAAAACCCCGACGACCTTCTCTTGGCCCGTCCCAGAATCCACCGCCTTTGGCTCGGCATCCCAAAGGAAACCTGCCCCTTTCAATAGCTCCACGGCATACTCAATCCTCGCCGCGGCCGACATTTCCTTAGGGAAAGAAAGATCTTTCGCGCTCCAAAAAACGTTCAGTTCGGGCACAGGTCCGTATAAAGGCCAAAGTTCACCAGGGAATTCTCGGCACAAACCCTCCCGGTCGATCAAGACGTTCAAAGCCGCCCGAAGGGCTTTTTCATCCATGGGTTTTCGGCGCAAATTAAAAGTCAAATAGAAAAAATCCAAGCCCGGATTGGTTATAATTTCGATGTCTCTTGTATTTTGCAGGTTTTCGAGCGATCTTTTCCTCAGCTCCGGGGGACAGAGGATGGCAGCGATCTCCCCTCCTTCAAGGGCGGAGAGGGCGGCCGCGGCGCTTGGGAAGTCTTGGTAAATGAACTCAGCGAAATGTGGTCCCTCCACAAGCTCACACACTTTCCCCCCTTCAGCCCCGCCATAGGCCGCGAAGAAGTATCCCAACGAAGGTTTTTCCACCAAAACCCCGCCGCGCTCGTAAAAAGCGATGCTCTCCCCGGAGGCGTAATAAAAGGGATTCCGTGCCAAAACCACGGGGGAACCCGGCTCCCACACCACCGCTTGGTAGCCGCCCAAGACCGGCTCGCCGGCGGAGCTGAGGCCGAAAAGGAATCCCACTGGATCCTCCGTTTGAAGGGCCGCCTGGCATTTCGGCTCCCAGTAATCCCTTTGGACGATGGGGCAGGACAGGACCCCAAAAGCCCATTCCCGAAGACTCGGGACCCGAGAGAAAAGGAACTTCACCGCGTAGGCATCGACTTCTTCCACGGAGGCCAGGGATTCAGGGCAAAACAGGGTCCACTGCCCCCCAAGAAGGGAGGCCAGCCTTCTTCCCCCGACCTCGGTGAGGAGGGCGCGATAAGTGAAAACCACGTCATCCGCGGTGAAGGGGGTACCGTCGGACCAGAGGATCCCCTCCTTGAGCCTCACCCTGGCCGCCCAATACCCGTTTTCCTCGTAAAAAGCGCTGGGGAAATCCGCGGCAAGGCCGGGAAGCCAAGCCCAAGCGGGGGGCAGGGCCCGATATAAAGAGGGATATTGGCTTTCGAGGATCAATTTGTCCCAAACGGTGGCGAAAAGGCCGTATCCGGACCAAATGTTCGTGGCAAGGGACGTCCCCAGGAGCCCAATGGTCACACTTTGAGCCCCTGCGATCACAATAAACGAGGGGATGAGGAAAAAGAACTTGAAAAAGGGCCCCTTTCTAAGCCTTTTGAACCTTGCCGGCCTTGAGGCAGCGGGTACACACGCGCATTCTCCTCCGTACCCCATTTATCACGGCATGAACCCGTTGGAGGTTTGGGGCCCGAACTTTGCGGCTGCGCTTGCCGGAGTGGGAGACGCTCCGGCCGTAATCGGGGCCGCGTCCGCAGATCTCACACACCCTAGCCATGTCCACCCTCCTTGTGTACGTAATGCGGTTCCAATACCAAAAGATTTGCTGGACCTTCGCGAGTATACCGGGCCTTCCCAATTTGCGCCACCATAGCTGGCCGGGGATAGGCAAAGAAGGGAGGGGCGAGGACCATCCCCTCCGCTTGGGATTTGATCTCCTGGGAAAAACGGAGGGCCCCGGAACCGGTGAGGAGCACGCCGGAGTGCTCCCGCACCCGCGCCAGCGCCTCGGGGAAGGTCAACACCACTTCCATACCGGCTCGCTCCCGGTCCACCCAAGCCATATAGACGTATTCCCGCCGATCGTGGATCCACACACAAACCCGGCCGGGCCAAAGCTCCGCAAGGGGCAGCCCCACCGCCTCCGTTTGCCGCACCGCCACGAGGGGTAACCCATGGACCTGGGCCAGGGCCTTGGCCAGACTCAATCCCACGCGAAGCCCGGTGAACGAGCCGGGCCCCACATCCACGGCAACAAGGCAAACTGAATCCCATCCGATTTTGGCCCGCCGAAGGACATCCTGGACGAGCTCGGGGAGGATCTCCCCCCGGCCGGGCCCGACTGGAACAATTATTTCGTGGACCTCCTCGTCATTGACCAGGGCCACGCCGCCCAATGGGCCAGAGCTTTCGATGGCCAAAACGTACACAGAGCCATTATAACCAGGGCGCGATGGGATCAGGAGGAGAAAGGCCGGCCAGGGCTTCCTGGGCCTCTTTTAGATCCTCTTTGATCCTTTGGGCCAAGGCCTCCGCGGAGGGAAAGCGCATATCCGCGCGAAGAAAGCGCAAAAGGTGGACCTCCAAAACCTCGGGCAACGCCGGGGGAGGGGCGGAGAGGAGGTGGACCTCCGCGGAGGGGGGCAAATTTTGGAAGGTCGGGCGCTTCCCCTGGTAAAAAAGGGCGGGAGCATTGCCCCCTGGCCAAAAGGCCCAGGCCACATAAACCCCATCCCGGGGGCGAACCAAAAGGGGATCGATCTCCAAATTGATGGTGGGGAAGCCCAAAGTCCGCGCCAAACCCACCCCTTTTATCCCCCGGCCAAAAAGGCTGGGCGGGCGCCCCAAAAATTCCCAGGCCCTCTCCACCTCTCCCAGGCCCAAAAGCGCGCGGATCTTGCTGGCGCTCACCACCTCCCCCTTCACCTGAAAGGGGGGGACCACATAGACCTCCAGGCCCAATTCCTTCCCGAGCTTTTGCGCTAGCTCCGGATCGCCGGCCCGCTCCCGCCCGAACCGATGGTCCTCCCCCATCACCAACGCCCGGCCCGCAAGCCTCCCCACCACCTCTTTTTGCAAAAACTCTTCCGGAGAGAGATCCCGCACCTTTCCCCAGGCCACAACCTCCACCTCGTGGGCGAAGCGCTGAAGAAGCCGAACCTTGGCGGAAAGGGGCAAAAGGGCGGGTGGCTCCGGAGGAAAGGTGTAGGCCAAAAGCGACCAACCTCTTTCCAAGGCGAGCTTTTGGGCAAAGGAGAGAAGATGTTGGTGGCCCAGGTGCACCCCATCGAACCGCCCCACTGCCACCACGCGCAACACGGCCTAGTCAGCCTTAACTCGGAGGAATTGCCATCCCTCGAGGCGAAGGGAAGCGTAGCCCACCTCCCCGCCATCCGGGGACCAGGAGGGAAAACCGTCCTCCCAAGGATCCTGGGTGAGGGGGAAAAGGGAGCCATCCAAAAGGGAAAGGACCCAGATATCGGGGGCACCGCCGCGGTTGGAGACGAAAGCAATCCATTGCCCATCGGGCGAGACCCGCGGACACCAATTAAAGAAAGCGTCGGAGGTGAGCTGCATGAGATCCAAAGAACGCAAATCGAGGTAGAAAATTTCCCAGCCTAATTCTTCGCCTTGTGGCCAAAGGCCAGAAAAGAGCAGGGCTTGGCCTGTGGGCAAAAATTCCGGGGTGGCCTTGAACCAAGATCCACCTAGAACCACTTTGGCTTCCCCCTTGACAAGATCCAGGACAACGAGGTCGGTCCAATCCTCCACAAAGGCGACCTTCTCCCCGTCCGCGGAGACGGTAGGCCAAGAGATGGAGCGGGTGCTCTGGTAGAGGAGCTCCGGCTCCCTGCCCTCGGGGAAACCCCGCCAAAGGGCGAACCCCCCTTCCACTGGGGAGGGGAAGACAAACCAATTCCCCGGCCCAAACCGCACCCAGTCCGTGTCCATCCCCGGATAAAGGGGCCTGAGCTCGGCAAAGGCCGGGGTTGGGGCGAAATAGATTTGGTTTTTGGCCACCAGGACGAGGGATGTTCCGTCCGAAGACCAATCGAGCCCGGCAAGCTCCAGGATTTGGGCGACACCGAGGAAACCAAAGGCGAACAAAGACACCAAAAGGACGCGCATCATCGGCATTTTAGGGGAAGGAAAAACTGAAGACAAACTGGATCTTTCCCGGGGTTCATGGCTACAATGCTTTGGTCATGGCTTCCCGTTGGCTTGATCCCCGGCCGGAGCTGGCGGAGCCGCAGCTCCGCACCCTGCGCCCCAAAACCCTCGAGGAGTTCGTGGGGCAAGAGAAGGTGAAGGAGAGGCTGCGGGTCTACATCCAAGCGGCCAAAGCCCGGGGAGAGCCCCTGGATCATGTGCTCCTCCTTTCCCCGCCGGGTTTGGGGAAGACCACCTTGGCCCACATCATCGCCAACGAGATGGGGGTGCAGATAAAGGTCTCCTCCGGGCCGGCCTTGGAGCGCCCTGGGGATCTCGCGGCTATCCTCACCCACCTCTCTCCCGGGGACATCCTCTTTGTGGACGAAATCCACCGGCTGCGGCCGCAGGTGGAGGAGATCCTCTATCCGGCCATGGAGGATTGGCGGCTCCCCATCGTCCTGGGAGAGGGTCCCCATGCCCGCTGCCTCGAGCTTTCTTTGTCGCCGTTCACGTTGATCGGGGCCACCACCCGGGAAGGGCTCCTCACCACCCCGTTGCGGGACCGATTTGAAGTGGTTTTTCGCTTGGAGTTTTATCGGCCGGAGGAGCTTGCGGAGATCGTGCGGCGGGCCGCGCCAAGATTGGGGATAGAGATCGAGCCGGAGGCCGCCTGGGAATTGGGAACGAAGGCGCGGGGCACGCCCCGCATCGCCCTGCGCCTACTTCGTCGGGCCCGGGATGTGGCCCAAGTCCAAGGGATGAGCCTCATCACCGCCGCCGTGGCCCGGGAAACCCTGAAGATGCTGGGCATCGACGAGCAGGGCTTGGATGAGCTGGACCGCCGGATCCTCGAGGTGCTGATCGACCGGTTCAACGGGGGGCCGGTGGGGTTGGAGACCCTAAGCGCGGCTTTAGGCGAGGACCCGGAGACCATCTCTGAGCTTTACGAACCCTATTTGATCGCCCTTGGGTTCATCAAAAGGACGCCGCAGGGCCGGATGGCCACGGAAAAGGCCTACGCCCATCTTGGGCGCCCTTTTCCTCGGCTGCTTTAGCGCCGGAAATAGGCCCGCGCCCCGGAGAGGAAGTCGCCCACCACCCCGAGGAACCGCCGCCAATCCAAAATGAGGGCCAAAGTCATCCAGGCCAAGCCGGCATAAGCCGCAATTGGATCCCGAAAGAGGGCGATCACGAAAGGCGTAAAAACCCAAGGGAAGGCCAAGAGCATTGTGACCGATTTGAACTTGAGGAAGTGGCGGTAGCGCAGAGTGTAAAGGGAAAGGAGGACGGCCCCGCAGATGTAGGGGACACCGATCTCCATGGGCACAAGTCCAGTGGCGGTGAGGAAGATGGCGGAAGCGAGGACCATGATCATGTCGATCTGGAAGTCGTGCTCGCCAAGCCAGGTGGGTTCCTTTTCGTAGCGGCGGGCCAGGCGGCCATCCACCATGTCCGTGGTCCACCCCAAAAGGAGGAGCCCGGCCACCGCCCCCAGGGCCTGCGGTCCCACCGGAATGAGGGCAAGGATAGCAAAAGCGATGAGAACACGGCTAGCCGTAAGCCAATCAGGAATTCTCTCGCGCCTTTTCATCGCTTTTATTATAGCCCGCCCAGGCGAAGCCCTTCGTCCAGGGGGGCAAACTCCACCTTGGCCTCGGGGAAAGCCGGGATGTCCAGGCTCAAGCGGAAGCCGCCGGGGTAAACGCTCAGGCCCAGGCGAAGGCAGCCGGAAAACGTTCGGTACAAAGTGCCCTCAAATTGAGCAAAGCTCCTACTGGGAAAGTCGTATTCCCAAGCCAGGGCCCAGCCCCACTCCGCGCTCCAGGCCCCTTGGGCGGAAATGGCCATCCTTTTGGGGAAAAACCCTGGCCAGCCGAGGCGCAACCCACCCGCCATTTCCCAGCCCTCCCCGCTTATCCGCCCCCGCAAAAGGAGATCCTCCCAGGCAGAACCGGAAAAACCCCCGGAGAATTGGAGGAGCCATCCCGCCCCTTGAAGGCCGCCGGTCCATTTGAGCTGGGAAAGGGAAAGGGGGGAGATTTGGAAGGCGAGGGTGGCCGAGAAATTCTGGCCCCTTAAGCTCCAGCGCAGGGGAAGGATCTCCTGGCCAGAAAAATCCCAGCTGAGGGTTAAACTTTGAGTCCAGCCACGCTCGGATACTTGAAGACTAAGCCCCAGTTGATCCTGGGAGGGAGCGGCATCGAAGGTGAAGACCGAGCGGCCAAGGCTCCTTTGCCAGAGATACCAAAGGGAGACCGGGCCGAGGGCGAGGGTGGGCCGGAAGCTCAGGTAAATCCGTTCTGCTTTCGGATATTGATCCAATCCGAAACCGATGGGGATTTGCACGCTCTGCCCAAAAAGCTTGAGGGATCTCCGCCAGCTCCCGGCGAGGCCCGCGCGCCAGCCTTCCACCTCCCCTTCGCGATACCGACCAAAGCCCAGCTTCAAATCGAAATCCCCATCCCAAACCTTCCAAACTCGGGAAAAAGAGATCTCTGGGAGCCGCAAGTAAGAGGTGCGCTCGGTTTCGGCCAGGCCAGCGGTGGCGCTCACCTGCCAGCCCTGGACCCGCCCGGTCAGGGAAAGGAGGAGCCCTGAAGGATCGTAGCTAGCGCGAATGCTCCAGGGCTCCCCAAGGAGGCGCCCCTGAAAACGCACGGAGGCCCTTTCTTTGGAAACGAATAAGCTCCCATCCTCGCCGATCACCCATAAGGCCGGCTCCACCTGCCCCGCCTGGGGATAGAGGGTGAGGAGGAAAGTCCCCACCGTGCCTTGGGCCGGCGTCCAGGGAAAGGACCAGCGCAGGAAAAAGCCCAAGGAGGAGGTCCCGATCTCCGGTAAAAAAGGGATCCCCTCCTCGCCCAAGCGCGCGGCGTATAAAGGAAGCCAAACCACTGGATAGCCGAAGGAGGTGACCCGGAGGTCCCGCGCGAAAAGCCATTTCTCGGGGACGAGGAGGAATTCCCCGGCCTGAACGAGATATGGTGCGCCCTCAGGGCAAGGGCAGGTGGTGAACCTCACGTTTTTCCCAAAAACTTTGACCATTTCCCCTCCCTCGAACTCCACCTCCCCTTCGTCCGCGGAAAAGATAATCTTTTCCTCCTTCTCCGGCCCTTGGAACTTGGCCGCGCCGGAGAACCCCCGAAGCTCGGCCCTGGTGAGAACTCCCCCCGCCGTGAGGTCGGCTTTGATTGATTCCGCTTGCACCGCGGAGTCTTGAGATTGCACGCGGGCTTCCCAGGCCTCAAGGCGCCATATCCCTTCCTCATGCAAAGAAAGGCGATCCGCAAAGAGGGTATATTCTCCGAGGACCACCTGGGCCTGGGTGGCCAGAAAAGTTCTCCCCTCGTCTTCCACCACCAATTCCTCCGCCACGAGTTCTTGAAACGGAGGGGAGGCGAAGCCCACGACGCCAAGGAGGAGGAATAGGACGAGGCCCCGGAAGCGCAAGCGGTCCGCCCCGAGGAAGAGGAGGAGGCCGAGGGCCCCGAAGATCAGGTGGGGAAGCCAACCGCCCAGGGCCGCGGGGAGGAAGCCCCGGCGGGCCAGGGTCCGGGCCCAGAGGAAAAGGGCTTGGGCCCCGGCCGCGAGGAGGAAGCCCACGATCATGCCGGTGGCCCGGCCGCGATGGCCGAGGATCGCCCCAAGGGGCGCGCCAAAGAGCACGAACACGAAGGCCGCCGCCGCCACCGCGAGTTTCCCGTGGTACTCCACAAGGAGATCACGCACATCGATCCCGCTTTTCCGCAAAAGCTCAAGGCGCTCACGCAATTCCCGCGTGGACATCTCGCTTGGGGTACGGCTGCCAAGGAGCGCCTCCTCCACCCCCTCCCCCACGGCCAGGGAAAGCTCCCCAAAGCCTAGGATCTCGGTGAGCTCGCCCTTTGGGCCAAAACGGAGGACCCGCCCATCTTTGAGGAAAAGTTGGCCGGAGGAGAACCTCCCCTCCTTAGCGGTGATCACCGCGGGAAAGGAGCTGCGCGGATAGAGTTGGCCGGAAAGATCGTACACCACCACCCCTTCCGCCTTCTGGCCGGAATAGCGCTCGATGTAGAAAAGTTCTCCTTGCGGGCCGCGGAAAAACACGTTCTCCTGGACCAAAGGGGCTGGCCCCCGGTAGAGGATCGCCAGGAGTTCCCGCCGATAAGAGACCTCGGCATTGGGCACAACGAACTCGGAAAAAGCGAAGGAAAGGGCGCTCACCACAAGCCCAAAGCCCAAAAAAGGCAGGAGGAGGCGCCGTAGAGAATAACCCAGGGCCTGAAAAGCCAAGAGTTCCCGATCCGAAGCGAGCCTGGCCAAAGCGAGGAAGGTGGCCAAAAGGACCCCCGCGGGGGCTGCCAGGGTCAGGATGTTCGGGAGCTTGTAGGAAAGGAGGCGGAGGAGCGTGGCCGCGGAAATCCCCCGGGAAAAAAGGGCATCGGAAAGGGAGAGGATGAGCTCTAGCCCGATGAACACGAGGAAGGCCAAAAGGCTCACGAAAAATGGGGGGAGGATCTCCCGGAATATGTACCTATCCACACTGAGCCGCACGAAGGGGATCATACCCAAAAGGCTTGTGGGGGAAAACGAAACGGACTAGGATCGAGGTGATGCGCGCCTGTGTCCTCACCTGGGGCTGCCAGTTGAACCATCACAAAAGCGAGGAGATCGCCGGGGTTCTGGCCGCGGCCGGATACACCATCGTCGAGCGCCCAGAGGAAGCGGATGTGATCATCCTCAATACCTGCATGGTGCGGCAAAGGAGCGAGGAGAAGGTGATGAGCAGGGTGGGCGAGCTTTCTCGGCTCAAGCGGACCCGGCCGGTCCTCATCGGCGTAGGCGGATGCATGCCTCAAGGCCGCGGAGAAAAGATCTTCTCCCTTTGCCCTGCTGCGGATTTCGCCTTCGGCACCACCGGCCTTCGCCGCCTGCCCGAGCTCATCGCTCAAGCCCAAAAGGGCGAGCGCGCGGCCTTCTTGCCCGAGCCCCTTGAACTAGAGCGCCTGCCCGCCCTCCGAAAAAGCCCATTTCAGGCGTACGTGACCATCGCCGAAGGGTGTTCCCATTCCTGTGCCTACTGCGTGATCCCCAAAGTCCGGGGGCCTTTGCGCTCCCGGCCCATGCCGGAAGTCCTCGCCGAGGTGCGGGAGCTCGCGGAAAAGGGGTATATGGAGGTCACCCTCCTTGGGCAGAACGTCGATGCTTATGGGTGGGATTTGCGGGATGGCACGAATTTTGCGCGGCTCCTTCGGGAGATCGGGGAAATACCCATCCCGAGGGTCCGGTTCACCAGCTCCCATCC
>JAGDVW010000088.1:0-18043 GCA_023255835.1 Candidatus Acetothermia bacterium | reverse complement strand
GAACATCTGCGAGCATGTGCATTTGGCGGTGCAGTCGGGAAGCGACAAAATTCTTCGCGCCATGCGCCGAGGATACACGAGGGACCAATTCCTTTCCCTTGTGGAACGGATCAGGCAGGCCATCCCCAAGGTGAACATCACCACCGATGTGATCGTGGGTTTCCCTGGCGAGGAAGAGGAGGACTTCGCCGCCACCCTCTCCCTTATCAAGGAGGTCCGTTTCGGCACGGTATATGTGGCAGCCTATTCCCCCCGTCCCGGGACCCCGGCGGAGCCCTTGGGGGACCCCATTCCCCAGGCGGAGAAGGCCCGCCGTCTCCAAGAGGTTTTGAGCTTGACCAGGGAGATCGCGCTAGAATTGCATAAAGAACGCTTAGGGCAGACCGTGGAGATCCTAGTGGAGGAACATATCCCCGAGAAAGGGATGGTGATGGGGAAGACCCGGGATTTCAGGACCGTTTTGGCTCAAGGTGGGCCGGAGTTGGTGGGGAAGCTTGTGGAGGTGGAAATCGTTGGGGCCACTCCTGCGGCCCTCCTCGCGGGGGTGAAGGAGCCGGTAAGGTGATCCTCACCGTCACCCCGAACCCCGCTTTGGACAAATTTTATTGGGTTGCGGAGCTCCCCAAGACCCTCGGCCCTGTGGAGGAGGGGATCGTCGTCCGCGCCGAGAAATCCTTGACCTCGGCGGGGGGGAAGGGTTTGAACGTCTCGATGTTCCTCGCCGCCCATGGGGTGGAGACGGTGGCCATGGGTTTCCTCGCTGGCCATACGGGCCAAATAATCCTGCGCGACCTCCTTTCGCGGGGGGTCAGCGCCAATTTCGTTTGGATTGAGGGGGAAAACCGGACCAACGTGGCCCTGATCCTGCGGGGCCAGGAGTACCACCCCATCCACATCCACGAGGAGGGCCCTTCCATCCCCAAGGAGGCAGTGGGGATCTTCCTCCGCAAATACGAGGCGATGCTGCGAAAGGCCAATTTTGTTGTCCTAGCCGGCATTTTGGCCCCAGGCCTTAGCCCCGACTTCTACCGGGAACTGGCCCGCCGGGCCAGGGAAAAGGGGGTGAAGGTGGTGGTGCATGCCGGCGGAGAGGCGCTTCTGCACACCTTCAGGGAGCGCCCATTTTTGGTGAAACCCGACGTGAGAGAAGCGCCCCGCTTGGGGGACCTTTCGGTGCGTACAAAAGAGGAGATCATCGCGGCTGGAAAACAAGCCATCCAAGAGGGGGTGGAACTTTGCCTCATCTCCCATCACCTCACCGGCGACATCCTCATCTCCGCCGACGGGGTTTGGGAATTCGAGACCAGCGTTCCCCTCAGCACTTTTCGGAACCTAGTGGGTGCGGACGACGCTTTGGTGGGGGGGATCCTGCTCGGGCTCACCCGGGGGATGGATTTGATCGAAAGCGTGCGTTATGGGATGGCGGCAGCCGTGGCCTCCGCAGAAGTGGAGGAAAAGCTTTGCCTTGACCAAGGGAAGATCGCCAAGGAAATGGAGCATGTAGAGGTCCGCTATCTAGGGGCAAAATGAAGGTTCGGGACTTCGTGCGCCGGGATTTGAGCGCGGTGGAGCGAGATACGCCGGTGATCCAGGTCATAAAGCTTTTGGACAACTCCGGCCTCTCCTCCCTCCCCGTGGTGGATGAGGAGGGAAAGGTGGTGGGGGTCATTTCCGAGCGGGACCTGATCAGGGCCCTCATCCCAGCATATGTGGACATGCTCCATTCCGCCTCTTTCCTCCCCAGCCTCGATCGCCTGGCCAAAAAGCTCCGGGAGATCGGAAATCATCCGGTGGAGAGGTACATGACGAAGGAAGTGGTGGTGGCCCATCTCGATGATACCGATCTTCATGTGGCTGACCTCATGCTGCGCAAGGGTCTAAAACAGCTTCCCGTGGTGGACGAAAAGGGGCATCTTATAGGCCTGGTCAGGCGGATCGACCTCCTTTCTCGCCTGTAGTGGAGTTCCTCGTTTTTGTGGAAGGCGCGGGCCAAAGGGTGGGGGTGCTCTTTTCCGAAAAAGGTCCGCGAAAAAGGCTTGGCCCGGCGGAGCCTTGGCCAACGGTGCCCCGGGCAACCTGGGAAACCAGGGAAAAGGGGATCCTCAGCCTTGCCCTCCTTTTTCGGGCGGTCTGGCCAGATATCCCCGACCTCAAGGCCCTCGGGAAAAAGCTCGGCTTGGCCTTGGACGATGGGGATCCTTGGGTCCGGGCCGGGGCCTTGGGGATGGCCCTTCTTTTGGCCTTGGAGGAGGTGCGGTCCTGGCCCAGGGCAGCGCGGGCGGAGCTCCGCCGAATTTTGCCGGAGGGCTGGGCTCTCCCCTCACCAAGTCCGCTGCCAAGGCCGCGCCCGCCCGCCGATCTGGAGGAAGCTTTTCAACGCCTGTGGAAGAAAGGGCTCTCCTCCCGGAAGGCCCAGCTGGAGTACGCCGCCCAGGTTGCGGAGACTTTGGAGCGCGGCGGGAT
Source organism: Candidatus Acetothermia bacterium (assembly GCA_023255835.1). GTDB lineage: Bacteria > Bipolaricaulota > Bipolaricaulia > Bipolaricaulales > Bipolaricaulaceae > DTER01. The sequence goes on along the minus strand of JAGDVW010000088.1, from coordinate 15,580 downwards.
CGCCCTCCTTGAGGCCGGCCCCGGCACGGGAAAAACCTTCGGGTATTTGATCCCCCTCCTTCTGGCCCTGCGCAAAGGGGGCCGGGCCGTGGTGGCCACCCGCACCCGGACTTTGCAGGACCAGCTTTGGAAAAAGGACCTACCCTGGCTTGAGGAAAACCTCGGGCTCTGGGTGGAACGGGCCCTCCTCAAGGGCCGCGAGAACTACATCTGCCTCCGCCGCCTCCTTGAGCTGGAACAGCGCCTGGTGCCCGAGGAGGTCCTTCTGCCCTTGCGGGTTTTTGCCGCCAGAAATGGAGACCTGGACGAGCTTTCTTTCGCTGAATGGCTCAGGGAGGAGCTGCGCGACCGCCCCTGGCGGTGTCCGGGACAGAGGTGCCCTTTCCGCGGGGAATGCCCATCCCGGCAGGCCCGCGATGCCGCCCTGGCCGCGAATCTGGTGGTCGTAAACCACGCCCTTTTGGGCGCGGATCTGGCCGCGGAAAACGCCCTCTTGGGCGAATACGACTACCTCGTTTTGGACGAGGCCCACGCCCTCCCCAACGCCCTCCGGGAAGCCCTCGGAACGGTGCTCATCCCGGGGGACCTGTCCCTGCTCCTCGGGGAGCTTTCCCAAGCGGCCGGAAAGGGAGCCCAAAAAGCTTTGGAGGAGGCGAACGTCCGCCAGCGGGAGTTTTGGGAGGGGGTACGCACTCTGCTCCCGTCCGGCCGAGGTCGTCTGAAACCCGAGCACGCCTCTTTCCTCCTGGGGGGCGCCGGGCCTCTGCTCATTGCCCTGGCGGAGCTCGTCCGGGCCCTTAAAGCCGAGGGAGCGGAGCCGGAGATCTTGGCGAGCGTTGAGGCCCACAAGGAGGAGCTTGAACGCGTGCTCAGGCCTGGGCCGGGCGCATGGGTACAGTGGTTTTCCCGGGAGGAAGAGGTTTTGTTGGGCCTCACCCCTTTGGATCTCGCGGATATCCTGAGCCAAAGGCTTTGGCCGAGGGTAAGGGCGGCGCTCCTCACCTCCGCCACCCTCTCCGTGGCCGGAAGCCCCCGGTTCCTCCTCGAGAGGCTGGGCTTACCGGAGGATGTCCCGTTCCGCTCCTGGCCCTCGCCCTTTCCCCACGAGCGGGTGCGGATCGCCATCCTCGCCGATCTTCCCGAGCCCGACGCCCCGGAATACCCGAGAGCTCTGGCCTTGGTTCTCAACCGCGTGGTGGAAGTAGTTCCCGTGAAGGTCATGGTCCTCTTCACGGCCAAGCGCGCCCTGGCCTCCGTCCGTTCCCATCTCGCGAACGTTCCCCATCTCGCCCAAGGCTTCGATGGCGAGCGGGATCAGCTTTTGCAGAAATTCAAAAATATGCCCCCGCCCGCGATCCTTTTGGGATTGGAAAGCTTTTGGGAAGGGGTGGATCTCCCCGGAAAGGATTTGGAGATCCTGGTGGTGGCGAGGCTCCCCTTTCCCCATCCTGCGGAGCCGATCCTCGAGGCCGAGGCCGAGAGGTTGCGGGCCCAAGGCCGCAATGACTTCCGCGAGCTTTCCCTGCCCTTGGCCGTCCTGAAGCTTAGGCAGGGCCTGGGGAGGCTCGTCCGCACTCCGGATGATCGGGGTGTGATCCTGATCGCCGACCCCCGGCTCGCCTCCCGCTCGTACCGTTCGGCCTTCCTCTCTTCTTTGCCCGGGGCGCCCAGGATCATCCAGGGACTTGAGGAGCTGGAAGTTGTTTTGTGCGAGGTCTTCCGGTAATCTTCGGGCCGCGATGGCCTTGATTCGCGCCAGCCAGTATTTTCTGCCCACCTGGAAAGAGGACCCCGCGGAGGCGGAGCTCCCCAGCCACAAGCTCATGCTTCGGGCGGGGATGATCCGGAAGCTCGCCGCCGGGATCTACACTTACCTTCCCCTGGCCCGCCGGGTCCTCCACAAGATCGAAAGGATCATCCGTGAGGAGATGGAGGCCATCGGCGGGATGGAGATCACCATGCCCATGATCCACCCCGCCGAGCTCTGGGCGGAGACCGGCCGGCTCCAGGATTTCGGCCCAATCCTCGGGCGTTTTCGCGATCGGGCCGGGAGGGAAATGGTCCTCGGTCCCACCCATGAGGAGGTCATCACCGATTTGGCCCGCCGGGAGATCCGCTCCTGGCGCCAGCTCCCCTTGGTTTTCTATCAGATCCAGACGAAATTCCGGGACGAGCCGCGGCCAAGAGGGGGGTTGGTGCGGGCCCGGGAATTCACCATGAAGGACGCCTACAGTTTCCACGAATCCAAAGAGGACCTGGACCGCTTTTATCGGGAGATCTACCAAGCTTACCTCAACATCTTCCGGCGCTGCGGCCTCTCCGTGGTCCCGGTGGAGGCCGACCCGGGCCTCATGGGCGGCTCAGAATCCCACGAGTTCATGCTCCCCAGCCCCTATGGGGAGGACTCCTTTATCCACTGCGAAAACGGCGATTACGCCGCGAACTTGGAGGGCGCGGTAAGCCTGAAGGACGAGGATCCCCCCGAGCCCCTCCTCCCGTTGGAGGAGGTGGCCACCCCCGGTTGCTACACCATTGAGGCCGTGGCCGCTTTCCTCGGCGTTCCCACCCGAAAGACGGCGAAAGCCGTGTTCTATAAGACCCCGAAAGGATTGGCGTTCGTGGTGATCCGCGGGGATTTGGAGGTGAACGAGGCCAAGCTGGCTAGGGCCTTGGGCACAACGGAGCTGCGGCCGGCCACGGAGGAGGAGATCGCCGCGATTGGGGCTGTGCCCGGCTACGCCTCCCCCATCGGGATCCGGCGAAACGGGGTGAGGGTGGTGGTGGACGATTCCATCCCTAAGGCTCGAAACCTCGTGGCCGGGGCAAACCGGGAAGGGTTCCACCTGCGGAACGTGAATTTCCCCAGGGATTTCCAAGCGGACCTCGTGGCCGACGTGGCCATGGCCAGGGATGGAGATCGTTGCCCCCGCTGTGGGGGGAAGCTCCGGGTCCAGCGGGCCATCGAGCTTGGCCACATCTTCAAGCTCGGCACGAAGTACTCCGAGGCCATGGGCGCCAACTTCCTCGACCGCGCGGGGAAATCCCGGCCCCTCATCATGGGCTGTTATGGGATCGGGGTGGGAAGGCTTTTGGCCGCGGTGATCGAGGCCCACCACGACGAGGCCGGGATCATTTGGCCCGAAAACCTCGCGCCTTTCGAGACGGTCGTGAGCGTCTTGGATCCCAGGGAGCCCTCCCTCCTCAACTTGGGCGAGGAGTTGGCCTTTGCCCTGGCTCGGGCGGGGTTAGAGGTCCTCCTCGATGACCGGGATCAGAGCGCGGGGGAGAAATTCCACGATGCCAAGCTTTGGGGTATCCCGGTTTTGGTGGTGGTGGGGCCGCGGGCGGCAAGACAAAACCAGGTGGAGTTGGAACGCCGAAGGGATGGGGTAAAGGTTGCCGCGCCCGCCCAACCTGAGGCCGTAGTGGAAAAGGCTTTGGAGCTTTTGCGGGCCGGCGCTTGACCCGTAAAGCCCACAGTGCTATATTGTTGCCGAACACCTGGGTCTTCGGCCAATGAAGATCTCCGCCATTATCCCAGCATATAACGAGGCTCAACGCATCAGTGCCGTCTTGGAGCCACTTTTAGCCGCGCCCTCTGTGGCCGAGGTGATCGTGGTGGACGACGGCTCCACCGATGGCACGGGCGAGGTAGCCCAGCGCTACGGGGTCAAGGTGGTGCGGCTTGAGGAGAACCAGGGCAAGGGGGCGGCAATGGCCGCGGGAGTGCGCGAGGCCACCGGTGATACCCTCCTTTTTTTGGATGCGGACCTAACCGGGCTTACGGCCAAACACGTGGAGGATTTGGTTCAGGCCTATAAGGCCGGCGATGCGGAGATGGTCATCGCCGTTTTCCGCAAAGGGCGAGCGGCCACGGATTTCTCCCAACGGATAGTGCCCTTCCTCTCCGGTCAAAGGATCATGCCCAAAAGCCTTTGGGAAAGGGCTGAGGAGTTGAGGAAAGCCAGCGATTTCGGGGTCGAGACGGCTTTGACCAAACTGGCCTTCAAGGAGGGTTGGCGGCAAAAGACCGTGGTTTGGGAGGGCGTGAGCCACGTGCGCAAGGAGGAGAAGCGCGGTTTTTGGCCGGGTTTTTGGGATCGCCTGAAGATGTACGCCCATATCGTGCGCTCCCTTTTTCGGCGGATATAAGCCCCTGGCGAGGTGATGGAATATGGAGATCAGCGAGGTCCGAGCCCTCGGGCACGAAAAGATTTACGAGCTCGCGGAGAAGCTGGGGATCGATGGGACGAGCGAGTTCTCCCCAGCAGAACTGGAGATGGCGGTGCTGCGGGCCCTGGCCGACCGCCAAGAGCTCACCGTCACCGGCGTTTTGGAGATCATGCCCGACGGCTACGGATTCCTCAGGGACAAATCCTGCCTCCCCAGCCGCTACGACGTCTACGTCTCTCCCTCCCAGATCCGGAAATTCGCGTTGAAGGACGGGGACATTGTGAAGGGGCCGGTCCGGCCGCCCCGGGAAGGCGAGCGGTATTTTGCCCTCCTCCGCGTGGAGGAGGTGGATGGTCTCGATCCGGAGGTGGTGAAAAAGCGGAAGGATTTCTCCCAGCTCACCCCCCTCCACCCCGACCAGCAGTACATCCTCGAGCACGATCCGGAGGAGCTTTCCACCCGGATGATCGATCTTTTCGCTCCCATCGGGAAGGGCCAGCGCGGCCTCATCGTCTCCCCGCCCAAAGCGGGAAAGACCACCCTCCTTAAGCACATCGCCCAGGGCCTTGAGGCCAACTATCCGGACATAAAACTCCTAATCCTTCTCGTGGATGAGCGACCTGAGGAGGTCACGGATTTCCGCCGTTCGGTGAAGCGGGCGGAGGTCATCGCCGCCACCTTCGACATGGAGCCCCAGCACCACACGAAGCTTGCGGAGCTCGTCACCGCCGAGGCCAAAAGGCTTGTGGAGGTGGGCTATGATGTGGTGATCCTCATGGATTCCCTTACGCGCCTGGCCCGGGCCTACAACCTCTCCATCACCCCTTCCGGGAAGCTCCTCTCCGGAGGCATCGATCCCACCGCCCTCTATAAACCCAAGGAGTTCTTCGGCGCGGCCCGGAACATCGAGGAAGGGGGATCCTTAACGATCATCGCCACCGCCCTCATCGACACCGGCTCCCGTTTGGACCAAGTGGTGTTCGAGGAGTTCAAAGGCACGGGAAACATGGAGCTCGTCCTCAACCGGGATCTTGCCAACCGCCGAATCTTTCCGGCCATCGATCTCATCCAGTCCGGCACGAGAAAGGAGGAACTCCTCCTTGAGCCAGATGTCCTTCGGCGGGTGTGGATCCTGCGTAAGCTCATCTCCGAGATGCCGGACCCAGGGGTAGCCCTGGAGTTCATCAAACAGCGGATGGAACGGACGAAAACCAATAAACAGTTCCTGGAGCTGATGAACAGTGAATAACTTGTGGGTTATCGCCGTCCTGGCTTTGTGCTTGCCGCTGATCTTATTTTCCGCAAGCCTCCCGCCCGAGCTCGGCGGCCCTCCCCAAGCCCTGAACCCCCTGCAAGCGTCCATCGCTATCTATGAAGTCCGCACCGGCGACACCTTGAGCGCCATCGCCTCCCGCTACGGCATCCCCGTCTCCTGGCTCGTGGCCTCCAACAACCTCTCCTCCACCACCATCTACCCCGGCCAAAAGCTCCTCATCCCCAAGGACGGGGTTTTGCACACGGTGAAGGCCGGGGAGACGCTGAGCAAAATCGCTGCTTTCTACGGGGTAGCGGAGTACGACCTTCGCCAGGCCAACGGCCTCCTTATGGGCGAACCGGCTGTGGGGACCAGGCTATATATCCCCCAACCGAAGACGGTACCGCTCAGTTCTTCCACGGCCGCCCAGGGGTTCCTCTGGCCCGTGCGGGGAACGATCTCCTCCCCCTTCGGCCCGCGAATTCACCCCGTCTACGGAATCCCCTCCTTCCACACAGGCATCGACATCGCCGTCCCCGAGGGCACACCGGTGCGGGCCGCCGCCAGCGGCACCGTCACCTTCTCCGGCTGGCAGGAAGGCTTCGGGCTCCTTGTGGTCATCGATCACGCAAATGGCTATGAAAGTTACTATGGCCACCTCTCAAAACTCTTGGTAACCGCTGGGCAAAGCGTCTCCGCCGGCGAAGTCATCGCCCTTTCCGGGAACACCGGCCTTTCCACCGGACCGCATTTGCACTTCGAGGTCCGCTATTTGGGCACCCCTGTGGATCCCCGGCCCCTCCTCCCGTGATCCGCGTTGCTGGCGGGGAAAGGCTTCAGGGCGAGGTCCAGATCTCCGGGGCGAAGAACGCGGCCTTGCCCGCCATAATCGCCACCCTCCTCACTTCCGAACCCGTGATCCTCCATAACGTGCCCCATCTTGCCGATGTGGACACGGCTTTGGAACTCATCCGTGCTCTGGGGAAGGAGGTCTTCTGGCACGGGGATGCGCTGGAAATAAGGGGCGGGGAGGAGCTCCGCTGGGAGGCCCCGGGCGAATTGGTGCAAAAGATGCGGGCTTCGTTCTTGGCCCTTGGTCCCCTTTTGGCCAGGGCCAAGAAGGCGAGGGTGCCCCTCCCGGGCGGCTGCGCCCTGGGACCGCGGCCGGTGGATTTCCACCTGTATGGCCTAGCGAAACTTGGGGCCACCATCGATTTCGCCGATGGGGCGGTCCTCGCCCGGGCCGGGGGCCTGCGGGGAGCCCAGGTCTACCTGGACTTCCCTTCCGTTGGGGCCACGGAACAACTCCTTTTGGCCGGGGCCCTGGCGGAAGGGGAAACGGTGGTGGTGAACCCCGCCCGGGAGCCGGAGGTGGCGGATCTCGCCGCGCTCCTTTGCCGAATGGGAGCGGAAGTTCGTTGGGATACGGACCGGGTGACGATCCGGGGCCAACGGGCATTGGGGGGAGCTGAGCACACCCTCATCCCCGATCGCATCGAGGCCGGCACTTACCTTTTGGCCGGGGCCATCACCCGGGGGAAAGTGCGCGCCAAAGGGGTCGCACCCCGGCACCTCGCCTCCTTATTGGACAGGCTCGCCCTTACCGGATGCGAAATGGAGGTAGGGGAAGACTGGGTGGAGGTTCTCGGCCCGAGCCGGCCGAAACCCGTGGATTTTCGAACTTGGCCATATCCGGGCTTCCCCACGGATCTCCAGCCGCCCATGGTGGCCCTCCTGACCCTGGCCGAGGGGCGGTCCACCGTCACCGAGACCGTTTATGCCGCCCGCTTTGGCCACGTGGAGCCCCTCCTCCAGATGGGCGCTAAGATACAGGTGAGCGGTAGCGTGCAGGTGGTGGAGGGGGTGGAGCGCCTGCGGCCGGCCACCGTGGAGGCCACGGACATCCGCGCGGGAGCAGCCTTGGTTTTGGCGGCCCTCGCCGCGGAGGGGATAAGTCAAATCCGCGGCGAACACCACCTGCGCCGGGGATACGAAAATATGCCTTCGAAGCTCCAGAACCTGGGAGCCCGGATATGGGAGGAAGAGGGCTAAGACGCCTCGTCATCGAGGATTACCTGGGGAAACGGGCCAGGATCTACGGGGGCGAAAGGGCCATCCTCGTCGAGGTCGTGCCACCGGGCCTCGACCCCGCCGGCAGGCTCTCCGAACTCTCCGCATTGGCCAAGACCGCGGGGGTGGTGGTTGTGGGGACCACCGTGCAGCGGCGGGAGCGGCCGGATCCAGCCACCTACATCGGAAAGGGCAAGGTCCTGGAAGTTTCTGAGCTAGCGAAGAACTTGGCCGCGGACACCTTGATCTTCGGGGTGGAGCTCACACCGGCCCAGGCCAGGAACCTCGAGGAATTCACGGGCCTCAAAATCATCGATCGCTCGCAGCTAATTTTGGACATCTTCGCCCTCCATGCCGGCACGAAGGAGGCGGCCTTGGCCGTGGAGCTCGCTCAGCTTCGGTACCTCCTCCCCCGGCTGCGCGGCTGGGGGAAAGCCCTTTCGGACACGGGTGGAATTGTGGGGACCATGGGTCCGGGTGAGACGCGCCTGGAGCAGAGCCGGCGGGCCATCCGCCGCCGCATCCAGGCCCTGGAACGGGAGTTGAAAGAGGCGGAGCAAGCCCGGGAGATCCGAAGGTCTCGGCGCCGCCGCCTTGGCCCCCCGGAAATCGCCATTTTGGGCTACACGAACTCCGGCAAATCCACCCTCTTCAACGCCCTCACCCGCGGGGACGCCTTCGTGGCCGATCAGCTCTTCGCCACCCTGGATACCAAAGTCCGCCGGGCCCTCCTTCCCGATGGCCGCGCGGCCCTCTTGACCGATACAGTGGGGTTCATCCGAGACCTCCCGCCCCAACTCATCCCCGCCTTCCACGCCACCCTGGAAGCGGCCCGCGAAGCGAGCCTCCTTTTGTTCGTGATCGATGCTTCTTCACCAGCGGCGCTGGAGCACTTGGCGGTGGTGCGGCGCGTGGTGTTCCAGGAGGTGTTGAAACCCGAGGATCCAAGGCCCCCGGCCATCTATGTCCTGAACAAGATGGACCTCCTCGTCACCCCTGAGGATTGGGCCCGCGCCGAAAGCCTCCTCGACCAAGTCCAGCCGGGGATCCTCGTCTCCGCCAAAACCGGGGAGAACTTGAGGGAGCTCCGCCACCTCATCGCTGAGCTTCTTCCACGGAAGCCCACGGAAACCGCCCTAGCCCAGTATCATTGACCGGGAGGTGATGGGGATGCGCTGGTGGCGCTATGGTGCCTTCGGTTTTGGCTTCCCCCCGTTTTTCTTCTTCCGTTTCGGCCCCGGCCGCTTTGGGTGGTGGAGCCGGGAAGAATATCGGCGCTTCCTTAAAGACTACCTCGAGGAGCTCGAGCGCTACAAAAAGGACCTGGAGGAGGAAATCGCCGCGGTGAGGCGGGAGCTCGAGGAGCTTGGGGAAGGTTAAGATGCCCAAAGGGGTGATGTCATGAGTGTTCTTTGGCTTTTGGGGCTTGTGGGCTCTTTGGCCTTCGGGCAAACCCAGGTGGTGCTCTATTCCTCGGGTTTGGCTTTGGTTGAGGAGGTCCGGACCCTCCCCGTTTTGGAGGAAGGAACCCTGGAACTCTCAGGTTTCCCCGCGGGCATCCTTTGGGAAACTTTTTCCGTGGCGGGGCTGGAAATCCTCGGCCTTCAGCCCCTGTCTTTTGCGAAGTGGAGCCTAGCGGAGCTCCTGGGGAAGGAAGTGACCGTCCAAACCCAAGCTGGGGCTTTTCGGGGAATACTTAGGGAGCTTTCTAGCGACGGGCTCGTTTTGGAAACCGCGGAGGGTTTGGTGGTGATCCGCGATTACCTTTGGCTCCGCGGGCCGGCCTATCAACCCCTTCCCAAAACCCAAGCCCTCCTCCGTTACCGCGCCGCGGAGCCCGGGAAAAAAACCCTGCGGTTCCGGTACCTCACCTCCGGCCTCGGCTGGAAGATCACGTATGACGCGGATTTTTCGGGAAACAGTTTGAGGATCCTGGGGAAGGCCCTGGTCCAAAACGCCACAGGGGTGGAATTCCCCAAGGCCGCGGTGACCTTGGTGGCCGGGGAAATACGGAGGCCCGAGGGAACCCTAACCCTCCGGGCCCTCGCCGCCCAACCCGAAGCCCAACCTTTCGCGGCCTTCGAATACTACCGGTACGACCTCCCCGGGACCTGGGACCTCCCCAAAGGGGATGTGGTCATCCCCTTGGTCCAGGCCGAGCTTCCCGCGCGGAAGTTCTATCGGTTCAGCGGGGGGCCCGTGGAGGTCAGAATTCAGTTCAATACAGGTGAAGCGATCCTCCCCGGAGGGGAGATCCGCCTTTATGCGGACGGCATCTTCGTGGGCGCCGATACCATCCCTTACCTCCCGAAGGGGCGGGACGCGGAGCTCTTTTTAGGGGCAGCCTTCGATGTTCAAGGCCGGCGCACCCAAATCAAGCGGGAACGCATCGGGGAAGATCTCTTCCGCGAAACTTGGCGGATAACCCTGAACTCCGCGAAAAGTGAAGGGGTGGAGGTCGAGGTCATCGAGACCCTCTCCGGATATTGGCGGATTTTGAACTCCTCCTTGCCCTATGAGGTCCTCGATGCTCAGCGGGTAAAATTTGCGGTCCCCGTGCCAGCGGAGGGGGAGGCCTCCCTGGAATACACGGTGGAATGGCACTACTAAGATGGCAGAGCTTGAGGAGGAGTGGGCCCGGCTGAGGGAGAGCTATTGCCGGGCCTTGGAGAAGGCTTTTGAGCGCGTCCCCGTGCGCAACGGGGTTGTCTCCGTGCAAGACCTTTGGCTGGAGACGGCGATCCCCGTGGACCTCATTGTGGAGCTTTTGGAAAGCGACGGGGTGAAGATCCCACCCCATATAGAACGGGTGGATTTCGGAAGATCCCGGCGAAAGGATAGAAAGTGAGCGAGGAAATCCGGTTCGGCACCGATGGCTGGCGGGGGGTGATCGCCCGGGACTTCACGTTCGCCAACGTGGCCCGGGTCGGTTTTGCCTTGGCCTCGTTCCTCCAAGACCAAAAGCGGAAAGAGCTCGAGGTTTACCAGGAGTGGGGGGTGGCGCTTCGCCCGGCGGAGGCCGGGGTTTTGGTGGGCTACGATACTCGTTTTCTCTCCCGGGATTTCGCCGCGGAATTGGCTCGGGCCCTGCTCACAAGGGGGGTCCCCGCTTGGATCACCCCCGAGCCCGTGCCCACCCCAGCCCTCTCCCTTTTCGTGCGGGAGGAAAACCTCGCGGGCGGGGTGATGATCACCGCCTCCCACAACCCCCCGGAATACAACGGGGTGAAATTCAAGCCGGAATACGGCGGCTCGGCTACCGAAGAGATCACAAAAGAGATCGAGGCCCGCCTTCCTCCCGCGCCCCCTCTTCTTGAGGAGAAAGAGGTGCCGACCAGGGCCATCCGCGAAAGCTATCTGGAGAAGGCGCGGAAGGCCGTGGATTTGAACCTCCTTCGCCGGGCCCCCCTTTTCCCCGTGGTGGATGCCATGTACGGCTCAGCCCAAGGCTATCTTGCCACGATCCTGCGGGAGCTGCGCATCCCCCATGTGGCCATCCGTTCCGGAAGGGACCCGCTTTTTGGGGGGAAGAAGCCGGAGCCGATCGCGGAGAACATGGGGCCTTTGCGGGCGGTGATCCGGGGGCTGCGCGGCCGGGTGCGGGGGAGGATCATCGTGGGCCTCGTCACCGATGGGGACGGCGATCGCGCCGCCGGCATGGACGAGGAGGGGGATTTCCTCGATACCCACCGCACCGCCTCCCTCCTCCTTTGGCACCTCTTCAAAAACCGGGGGATCAAAGGACCTGTCCTCAAATCCTTCGCCCTCACCGACATGGTGCAAAAGCTCGCGGATGAGGCCGGGGTCCCTTGCCGGGAGATCAAAATCGGCTTCAAATGGGCGGTGGAGGGGCTGGTGAAGGGGGAGGCGGTTTTCGCCGGGGAGGAGTCCGGCGGTTACGGCTACGCCTGGCATCTTCCCGAGCGCGATGGGATCCTCTCCAATCTCCTCCTCCTCGAGCTCGTGGCCACCACGGGGAAACCCCTCTCCGCCCTGGTGGAGGAGCTTTTCGCCCAGATGGGCCCACACTATTACTCCCGCCGGGATCTACACCTTCCCCATCGCCTGGAAATCGTGGAGAAGCTCAGCCAAAACCCACCGGAAAGCCTGGCCGGGCACGCGGTGCGAAAAATCGAGGACCTCGATGGGATTAAGCTCCGCTTCCCTCGGGGTTGGCTTCTCCTCCGCGCCTCGGGCACCGAGCCCATCCTTCGCCTCTATTGCGAGATGGACGATCCCAAAGAGGTGCAGAAGGTTTTGGACGCCGCGGAGGATCTGGTGAAAGGAGGCCTCCTGTGAGCCGCGAACCCTACAATCCTCAAGAAATCGAAGAAAAATGGCGGGACTTTTGGCGCGAGCGCGGGTTCTTCAAGGCCAAAATCCACGACACCCGCAAAAAGTTCTATTACCTGAACATGTTCCCCTACCCTTCGGGGAAGCTCCATGCCGGCCATGGACGAAACTACATCCTGGGCGATGCCATCGTGCGCTTCCTCCTCATGCGGGGCTGGAACGTCCTCAACCCCATGGGCTGGGACGCCTTCGGCCTTCCCGCGGAGAACGCGGCCATTGAACAGGGCGTGCACCCCCGGGACTGGACCTGGCGCAACATCCAGGAGTTCAAACGCCAATTCCGGGCCTGGGGGGTGGAGTACGACTGGGACAGGGAGATCGCCACCTGCGAGCCGGATTACTACAAGTGGACCCAGTGGCTTTTTTTGAAGCTCTACGAAAAGGGCCTCGCTTATCGGGCCAAGGGCAAGGTCAACTGGTGCCCCCATTGTGAGGTGGTGCTCGCCAACGAGCAGGTGATAAGCGGCCGCTGCTGGCGCTGCAACTCCCCGGTGGAAAAACGGGAACTTGAGCAGTGGTATTTCAAGATCACGGCCTATGCCGAGCGGCTCCTTCGGGATCTGGCAAAGCTCGACTGGCCCGAACACGTGAAGAAGATGCAGGAGAACTGGATCGGCCGTTCGGAGGGCGCGGAAATAATCTTTCGCGCGGAAGGAGGCCAAGAGATCACGGTTTTCACCACGAGGCCCGATACCCTCTGGGGGGCGACCTTCCTCGTCTTAGCCCCCGAACACCCCTTGGTGCCCGAGCTCACCGCCCCTGACCGAAAGAGCGAGATCCGGGCTTACCAAGAGGCCACGGAGCGCCTCACCGAGGTCGAACGCACCTCCACGGAAAAGGAGAAAACCGGGGCTTTCTTGGGCACCTACGCCCTCAACCCCGCCACAGGCGAACGCATCCCCATTTGGATCGCGGATTACGTCCTCCTCGGCTACGGGACCGGCGCGATTATGGGCGTCCCCGCCCACGACGAGCGGGACTTCCTCTTCGCCTTGAAATACGGGCTTCCGGTGATCCCGGTGATCGCCCATCCGGGTGAGCAAGGAAAAGCCTTCGTCCCCGCCGGCCTTTACCGGGAAACCTTCCTCCCCGCCCTAAAGGAAGCAGGGGTCGCCGTGGAGATCAGGGGAGACGGGGCTTCCCTGCACTTCCCCGCGGAAAAGACCGATCAGGTCGCGAATATTCTCCAGAAGCACCTCCGGCCGGAAGGGTGGGGGGCGGTGGTGGGCGAGGGTTGGCGCCTCGTCTTCCCCGAGGAGATCGTGAACATCGGTTCCCTCGCCGAGGAACGACGCGCCCTCGGGAAGCTTTTGGAGCGCGCCTCTGACCTCAAAGGAAAGCGCACGGTGGCGGAGGCCCTGTGGGAGATCTCTTTCCTGCGGGATCTTCTTTTCCATGCGGAATATGGGAAAATGGTAAATTCCGGCCCCCTTTCGGGGACGCCCGGGAGCGCGGCGATTTCGCGCACAGTGGCCTGGCTTGAGGAAAAAGGGCTCGGAAAAGGCACGGTCACCTACAAACTCCGGGATTGGCTCATCTCCCGTCAGCGCTATTGGGGCGCGCCCATCCCCATGATCCATTGTCCCCGCTGTGGCATTGTCCCCGTCCCGGAAAAAGATCTCCCCGTGAAGCTCCCCGAGGTGAACCGGATTGGAAAGCTCGGGCTTGCGGATATCCCGGAGTTCATCCCCACCACCTGTCCCCGCTGCGGCGGCCCCGCCCGGCGGGATACGGACACCATGGACACCTTCGTCGATTCCTCTTGGTATTTCCTACGCTACATCTCCCCCAAAGACGAGACCAGGCCCTTCGATCCTGAGCTCGTGAATAAGTGGCTTCCTGTGGATCTCTACGTGGGCGGGGTGGAACACGCCATCCTCCACCTCCTTTACTCTCGGTTCATCACAAAATTCCTCCATGACCTTGGGCTTCTTTCCTTCGATGAGCCGTTTAGGCGCCTTTTCACCCAGGGGATGGTGACCTACCCGGCCTACTGGTGCCCCGCCCATCACTGGATTCCCCCGAAAGAGGTGGCGGAAGGGAACCGCTGTCCCAAATGCGGGGCGGAGCTCGTGGTCTCCGTAGTGGCCATGTCCAAATCCAAAAAGAACGTGGTCTCGCCCGATGAACTCATTGCCCAATATGGGGCAGATACCGAGCGGCTTTACACCCTGTTCATGGGGCCTCCGGAGAGGGAAATCGAGTGGAGTGAAGAAGGGGTGCGGGGCTGCTGGCGTTTCCTCAACCGTTTTTGGAACTTAGCCCTGGATATCCTGGAACGGACGGCAGGGGTGCAGGCGGAGCCGGACCCGGAAACCTTCGGCCCCAAAGAGCAGGCGATTTGGGCCAAGCTTCACGCCACCATCAAAAAGGTCACCGAGGAGTTTGAGGGAAGGCTCGCCCTGAACACAGCGGTGGCGGCGATCATGGAGTTCACAAATGAACTTTCCGCCTATACCGAGGAAGAAAATCCCGATCCCAAACTCCTTCGCCGCTCGCTTCGGGACTTGATCCTCCTCCTTTCGCCCTTCACCCCCTTCGTGTGCGAAGAGCTTTGGCATCGCTTGGGCGAGGGGAAGGCCGTTTTGGAGACGCCCTGGCCGGAGTACGACCCCAAGGCCCTGGAGGAGGCGGAGGTGGAGATCCCTGTGCAGATAAACGGCAAGGTGCGGGCCCGCCTACGCCTCCCCCGGAACAAGGCGGCGGACCCCAAAACCTTGGAGGCGTTCGTCCTCGCCCACCCTGAAGTGCAGGTGCGCCTGCAGGGCTTAAAGGTGGAGAAGGTCATCGCCGTCCCGGAGAAGCTCGTCTCCATTGTAGCTAGATGAACCCTACCTTCATCAGTTTGGGCTGCGGACTGGTGTTGGGGATCATCCTTGCCCTCCTTGGGCTTTGGAAGAATTTCCGGACCCTACGGAAGGCGGTGGCTCACACCGCTGAGCCGGCGAAACTTTCGGTGATCATCGCCAGCCGCGATGAGGAGGCGGTAATCGAAAACACCGTGCACACCCTGGTCCAAGCCGCGCCGGACGCGGAAATGATCGTGGTAGATGCCTCCACCGACCGCACCCCGGAAATCCTCGCCGCCTTGTCCCAGGAGCTTCCCCAACTCTTGGTGCTCAAAGACGAGGAAAGGAGGGGAAAGCCCGCGGCCCTCAACCAGGCCATTCGCCGGGCCACCGGGGAAGTCCTCCTCTTCCTCGATGCCGACGCCCGCCTGGATGCCGAGGCCCTCCGGTTTTACCGGTCCTTGGCCTCCCACCCTGAAAATCCCGTGGTCTACGCGGATTTCGCCCCCTACAACCGGGAGCGGGGCTTTGCCGTAACCATCCAAGAACTTTTCTTCGCTATGACCAAGGCGTTTGTGTTCTCCGGCCTTTTTTGGCGGCCGGTTTTCATGACCTGCGGGCTTTTCCTGCGCCGGGAGGCCCTGGAAAAGGCCGGGGAATTCGACCCGAAAACCCTGGTGGACGACTTTTATTTGGGGAACCGCTTAGCTCAACATGGCTTTTTTGCGAAATTCGTGCGCGGGCCGGCTTGCCTCATCCAATATGCGCCCACCCTTTCGGATCTCTTTGGACAATTTTTGCGCTGGTACACAGGCGGGATCCGTGAGATGTTTCGGGAAATAAAGGGCGGGAAACTATCCTTCCTTGCCCTCATGGTCCTTTTGGCCCTGGTGATATATGGGCCATGGTGGGCCCTGTGGATCGACCTTGGGCTAGGGAT
>JAGDVW010000087.1 GCA_023255835.1 Candidatus Acetothermia bacterium | reverse complement strand
AGAGCTAAAACGGCCACCGTGCGGAATTGGGCCCGCCTGTCTTCCACACCAGAAAGGAGTTCCAAAAGCTTTCGGTTGTTGGCAGCATAATCCTTTTCTTTCCCGGAAAAGCGCGAGGAAAGGACCCCCGGAGCTCCGCCCAGGGCTTCCACCTCGAGCCCGGTATCCTCGGCGATCGCGGGAAGGCCGGAAAGCTTGGCATAAGTTACAGCTTTGATGATCGCGTTCTCTTCCAGCGTTTTTCCCTCCTCCCTCGGCTCAGGAAGATTTAATTCTGAGGCGGAGACCCAAGTGATCCCGGGCATTTCGCCCAGGATCTCCAAGATCTCCGCGAGTTTGGCGGGATTTCCCGTGCCGATGAGGACCTTCACGCGACCTTCACGCCCCGGAGGGTGAGCTCCCGGGCGAAGTGACAGGCCACGTAATGCTGGTTGCCCAGATCCGAAAGCTCTGGGGTCTGTTTGGAACAGATGTCTTTGGCGTAGGAACAGCGCGGATGGAAGCGGCAGCCCTTGGGCGGGTTCACCGGGCTTGGCACATCGCCCTGGAGGATGATGCGCTCCGCCTGGTAATCGGGATCCGGAACGGGCACGGCGGAGAGGAGGGCCTCGGTGTAGGGGTGTTTTGGCCGAAGGAAAAGCTCCTCGGTCTCCGCCAGTTCCACGATCTTCCCCAAATACATCACGGCCACCCGGTCGGAGATGTGCTTCACCACGGAAAGATCGTGGGCCACGAAAAGATAGGTGAGGCCAAATTGATCCTGGAGGTCCTCGAGGAGGTTCAGGATCTGGGCCTGGATGGAGACGTCCAGGGCGGAGACGGGCTCGTCGCACACGATGAGTTGAGGGTTCAGGGCCAAAGCCCGGGCGATCCCGATCCTTTGCCGCTGGCCGCCGGAGAACTCATGGGGATAGCGGCGCATGTGCTCGGGCTTGAGCCCCACGGCCTCGAGGAGCTCCGCCACCCGCTCGCGGAGGGCCTTCCCCTTGGCAAGCCTGTGGACCACAAGGGGCTCGCCGATGATGTCGCCCACGGTCATGCGCGGGTTCAGGGAGGAATAGGGGTCCTGGAAGATGATCTGCATTTCCCGGCGGAGGAGCTTCATCGTTTTCTTGTCGGCGTGGACCACGTCCACCTCGCGGCCGAAGTGCTTCGAGCGGAACCAGACCTCCCCCGAGGTGGGCTCGATGAGGCGGAGGATGGTGCGGGCGCAGGTGGTCTTCCCACAGCCGGACTCGCCCACAAGCCCCAGGGTCTCCCCTTCCCGGATGAAGAGGTCCACCTCGTCCACGGCCTTGACCCAGCCCACCACCCGGCGGAACACCCCGCGGCGCACGGGGAAATACTTCTTCAGCCGATTGACCCGGAGGAGAACCGTTTCGCTTTTGGTTGTCATCCCTCACCCCTCAGGCGTAGAGCCAACAAGCGGCATAATGATCGGCTGCCACCTCTTTTAGGGGCGGCATCTCCCGCGTACAAACCTCCATCACGTGGGGGCAACGCGGATTGAAGGGGCACCCCGGCGGAGCATCCAATGGGTCCGGCACCACCCCCTTAATCGGCTCGAGGCGCCTCTTCTTCGTGGCCAAGGAGGGGATGGAGTTGAGGAGGCCTTGGGTATAGGGGTGCTTGGGCTCGTGGAAAAGGGGACGGACAAGGGCATGCTCCACCACCTTCCCCAAATACATCACCACCACCTCTTGGCACATCTCCGCCACCACCCCCAGGTTGTGGGTGATGAACATGATGGCCATTTTGAACCGCCGCTGCAGATCGCGCATGAGGTCCAAAACCTGCGCCTGGATGGTCACATCCAAGGCGGTGGTGGGCTCGTCGGCGATGAGGAGGGAGGGGTTGCAGGAGAGGGCCATGGCGATCATGGCCCGCTGGCGCATTCCGCCGGAGAGCTGGTGGGGATATTCATCCACCCGCTGCTCGGGCTCAGGGATCCCCACCTGGCGCAGCATCTCGATGGCTTTTTTGCGGGCCTCCTTTTTGGAGACCTTCTGGTGGAGCATGATCGCCTCCATGATCTGGTAACCCACGGTGAACACGGGGTTCAAGGAGGTCATGGGCTCCTGGAAGATCATGGCGATCTCTTTTCCCCGGATGGAGCGGTATTCCTTGCCCTTGGGATTGAGGGTGGTGAGGTCCACGGTCCGGCCGTCCCGGTGGAGGTAGATGTGGCCGCCCGTGATTTTTCCAGGCGGCATGGGGACAAGCCCCATGATGGAAAGGGCGGTCACGGACTTCCCGCACCCGGACTCCCCCACCACGCCCAAGGTCTGTTGGGGCTCGATGCGGAAGGTCACCCCATCCACCGCTTTGACCACTCCATCCTCGGTGTAAAAATAGGTCCGCAGGTCCCGCACCTCAAGAAGCGGCACGTCCCCTCCTTACAGCACGATGAGGAGCACACCCAACACGAAGAAAGCCCCGCCAAGAAAGCCGATGGCGATCTTTTTCGGATCCTTGCGCACATCCCGGCCGAAGACCGTGGCGGACATGCCCGCCCCGAAAGCTCCGCCCAGGGTGGCGTGCTCGGACATGTGCGAAAGAACCAACGCCATCAAAGCAAAACTGTCCAGGAAAAACAAGGCCAAAAGAACGTTGCGCAAGATGGCCATCTTTTCGCTCCTTTTCCCAGGCCCGCGAGTATACGGGGGACAAGCGGTTTGGTGCAAGAACCGTGGGCTCGTACAATGAAGCTGTTGGCCAAGTACGTTTTCGTCACCGGTGGAGTGGTTTCGGGCCTGGGGAAGGGCGTGGTCACTGCCTCCCTGGGACATCTCCTGCGGGCCCGAGGAGTAGCTGCCACCCTTCAGAAAATCGACCCCTACCTCAACGTGGATGCCGGGACCATCAACCCCTATGAGCACGGCGAGGTGTTCGTCACCAAAGACGGGTTGGAAACGGATCTTGACATTGGGCACTACGAGAGGTTCCTTCACCAGGATCTAGGGCGCGCCAACTACGTCACCACTGGCCAGATCTACTGGGCTGTGATCCAGCGCGAGCGCCGGGGCGACTACCTGGGAAGAACTGTCCAGGTCGTGCCCCACGTGACTGAGGAGATCAAAGCCCGCATTCGCGGGGCCTTGGAGGCCACCGGTAGCGAGGTGGTGGTGGTGGAGGTCGGGGGCACCGTGGGCGATATCGAAGGCCTTCCCTACCTTGAGGCCGTTCGGCAATTGCGCGACGAGCTCCCCGAAGAGGACGTGGCCGTGGTCCATCTCGCCTACCTCCCGATCCTCTCCACCACCGGCGAACTCAAGACCAAGCCCGCCCAGCACTCGGTGAAGGAGCTGCGGACAGCCGGAATTCAGCCGGACTTCGTCGTGGCCCGCTGTCCCACCCCCCTCCCGGACCAGCTTCGCCGGAAAATCGCCCTTTTCTGCGATGTGCCCGTGGATCATGTGATCGAGGACCGGGATCTTCCCTCCATCTATGAGGTCCCCCTCCTTTTGGCCGAGGAGGGGATGGACGTAAAACTCCTGCGCCGGCTGGATTTGGAACCAAGGGAGACCGACCTCCGCGCATGGAAAGATTTCGTTCGTCGCCTAAAGAACCCTGAGCGGTTTTTGCGGATCGGCATCGTCGGAAAATATGTGGAACTGCATGATGCCTATCTTTCCCTGGTGGAGGCCCTGCGCCATGCGGGCGCAGCGCTGGGGGTGAGCGTGGAAATCCGTTGGATTTCCGCGGAGCAGGTGGAAAAAGAGGGGGAGGGGGTCCTCGCTGGGGTGCAGGGGATCATCGTGCCCGGTGGATTCGGCGAGCGGGGGATCGAAGGGAAGATCCTGGCCGCGGATTGGGCCCGCCGCCAAGGAACACCATACCTGGGGATATGTTTGGGGATGCAGGTGGCGGCCATTGCCTTCGCCCGAAACGTCTTGGGCAAGAAAAACGCGCATTCCACGGAGTTCGATCCCCATACCCCGGATCCGGTGATCGACCTTCTGCCCGAACAGACCAAGGTGAAGGAAAAGGGCGGGACGATGCGGCTTGGGGAATACCCTGCGGAATTGGTCCCAGGGAGCAAGATCCAAAAGGCTTATGACCAGGAAAAGATAAACGAGCGCCATCGTCACCGCTACGAATTTAATCCCCGCTATCTGGATCTTTTTTCTCGGGCGGGATTCCTGCCCTCGGCCCTTTCCCCCGACGGCCGGTTGGTGGAGGCTTTGGAGCTTCGGGATCATCCTTGGTATGTGGCCGTCCAGTTCCACCCGGAATTCCGCTCCCGGCCCTTGCGGCCCCATCCCCTTTTCGTCTCCTTCTTGCGAGCATGTTTGTCCTCTTAGTCCTCCTTTCCCTTACGGCTTTGGCTCAAACCGCCACCCTCAATGCGCCCTGGCTTTTGGTCTACGACCCGGAGGGACGGCCCCGCTGGGAAATCCGCATGGAAAACCTCGTTCGCACCAAGGATGGCTGGGAGGGGGAGAACGTCCACATCACCCTCTTTTTTGAGGGAAAGCCCACCATAAAAGTTCAAGCCCCTCGCCTTTCCGCCGATCCCCTCGGCCGCCGCTGGTCCCTAAGCGGGACCCTCTCCGGAGAAGGCCAGGGCTTCACCTTCACCGCAAGGGAGGCCCATTGGACCGATGTCCTGGTCCTTTTAGGTTTCTCCGCCGAGGGGGAAAACATGGAAATGAGCGCTGACGAAGCCCATTGGGAGCTCTCTGGCATCCTGGAACTTTTTTCCGCGGAGGTGAAATCCCTGGGCTGGATCCTGCGTTTCCCGTACGGGAAATATGCGGATGGGCTCCTCGTAGCCCAGGGGGTGGAGGGAGAAGGCCATGATCTCAAAATCCGCGCCGAGCACCTGGAGCTTTACCTTGCGGAGGGCCGGGCGAAATTTTTGGGGGTCCAGGTTGTCCGCGGTTCTTGAAGGGCTGAATTTGGTGAAGCGGTTCCGGCACATCCGCGCGGTGGACGGGCTTTCCGTGCGCTTTCAAGCCGGGGAGATCACCGGGCTTTTGGGGCCAAACGGCGCGGGAAAGACCACAACCCTTTACCTCCTCGCTGGGTTTTTGCGGCCCAACCGCGGCGAGGTTTTCCTCTCCGGCCGGAGGATCACCGGCCTTCCTTTCCACCGCCGGGCGAGGCTCGGGATCCACTACCTCCCCCAAGAGCCCTCCGTGTTCCTCCGGACCACGGTCATGGGGAACATCCGCTTGGCCCTGGCGGGGATGAAGCTGCGGTGGGACGCGCGGGTCACCGAGGTCCTGGCCGAGCTCGGGCTGGTGGAGCTTCTTCGGCGGCCGGTTACGGAACTCTCCGCCGGGGAAAGGCGTAAAGTGGAGGTGGCCAGGGCCTTGGTCACCCGCCCCTCCTTTTTGCTCCTCGACGAGCCTTTCTTGGGGGTGGACCCCTTGACGGTGGCCGAACTTTCGGCCCTCGTGCGACGTCTGGCCCAAAATGGCATTGGGATCGTGATCTGCGACCATAACGTGCGGGATACCCTGCGCCTGGTGGACCGGGCTCACCTCATCCAGGCGGGGAAGACGGTGCTAGCCGGAACCCCTGCGGAGATCGTGGCCGACGCGCGGGCCCGCTCCGTTTACCTCGGCGAAAATTTCTCCCTATAGCTGGCCTCAAGGGAAAGGAGTTTTTCTTTCCACGCGCGCCCTGGGCCGAAGCCCCCAAGCCCATTTTTCCCCACAACCCTGTGGCAGGGAACGATGATGGGTAGAGGGTTCCTGGCCAGGGCCAGACCTACAGCCCTGGCGGCCCGCGGCCTCCCCAACCGCTTGGCCAAATCCCCATAGGTCAAGGTTTCCCCATAAGGAATGCACAAAAGCTCTTCCCAAACGAGCCGATAAAATGGCGGGCCCACAAGTTTCATGGGCACAGTGAATCTCGCCCTCTCTCCCCGAAAATATTCGTCCAACTCCGCGGCCAACTGCCAAAGGAGCGGGCTTTCTAAAAGGGGGGGATTTGGAGGATCCCCAGGGAAGCGAAGGCCGAGGATTTCCGGGCCTTCCCATCCCCCATAAAAGATCCCCCAGACGGTCGGCACCTTTCCCCAGGGCACAAGGGAGCTTAAGCCCTGAACTTCCCGGATACAATTCTTTCGTGCGCGCGTTGGCCCTGGGTTGGGAACTGGAAGGCGCGGAACTCGCCCTGGCGGATTTTGCCAGCGCCGATTCCTTGGCGAGCTTCGACGTGGTCCTCATCGACCCCCTTCCTCTTGCCCTCCTTTGGCAGCCGTACGCGGAGCTCGCCCCAGATGGAAGCCACCGCCTCCATCCCGGTCGGGATTTCGGCCTCTCCCGGGCTTTGGAGAAACTCTTCGGCCTCCGCCAAAAGGAGCTCGAAGACCTCCTCCTCCGCGGGGGAGGGATTCTGGTGGTGCGGGTTCGACCCCCCGACGAGGGCGTGGTGATCGAGGGAAGCCCGCCGAGGAGGTTGGACGGATACGCCTTCCTCCCCAAGGCCTCGCTGGTCTCCGGGTCCCATCATCTCTCGCTCCCCCAAGGGCTGCGGTTTTTGCCCCGGCGGGGCCAGGACCTCCAGGTGGCCGAGCCCTTGCACCCTCTTGCCCCATATTTGGAAAGATTTTCCGCCCGCGGATATGAGGCAGTCCTCACCACGGCTTTGGGTGCACCGCTTTCCGCGTTCGGCAAGATCCTCGCCCAAAACCGAGTGGGCGATCCCTTGGCCTTGGACCTCCCCCTTGGCTTGGGCCGCGTCCTTTTTTTGCCGGCCTTCCCCGGGGCCAACGGCCGGGAGGCCTGGGAACTCCTTCGCCCGGGTTTGGCCGCCCTTTTGGATCTCCCCCTCCCACAAAGTGCCCCGCCTTGGCTTTCGGAATACGAGCTTCCTGGGGAAGAGGGGCTTCGAAAGCTTCGGGAAGAGATTTCGCGGGAAAAGGAAAGATTAGCGCGGCGCGAGGGGGAGTTAAACGCTGCCCAAAGGGGGTTTGATTCGTTTAAGGCCCTCCTCTATCCGCGGGGGAAAGGCGCGCTTATCCAGGGGGCGGAGGCGGCTTTCAGCCGCCTCGGGTTTAAAGTGACCAAAATAGCTTCCGCTGCCTTCCTTGCGGAAAGCCCGGAGGGGAATTTTCTTGTACACGTGGCGTTTTCCCCTTTCTCCCCAGTGGGCGCCGAGGAACATCGTTCCCTCCTTTTGGCCCTCGATAGGCTGCGGAACGAAGAGCGAAAGGAGGTGCGGGGGCTCCTCCTTTGTTTAGCCCAGGCGGATTTGGATCCCAAGAGGCGCGGCCCACAATGGGAGGAGGTAGTGGCGCGGGCCAGCCGCGACCAGCGCTTCGTTTTGGTTTCTGCTTATGATCTTTTTCGCGCCGTGGCCCAGGTCCTTGCTGGTGCCGACCCCAAGGAGATCAGGAAAACCTTAGCCGAGGCGGAGGGGCCGTGGAAACCGCGCTTCTGAGGCTTAGCCTCGGGCTTTCCCTCCTTTTCCTCCCCATCTCGGCCTGGGCCAGTCCCCGGGTGGCCCGCTGGCTTGGGGCCCGGCAGCACATCCGCCCGGAAGGGCCCTCCACCCACGGGAAAAAGGCGGGAACCCCCACCATGGGCGGCCTCGTCCCCCTTTCCCTGATCACCTTGGGAACGGGGATCCTTTGGCTTTGTTCGAGCCTGGACCGCGAAAGCGCCTTCGCCCTCACCTCCATGGTCTTGGGTGGCTTGGTGGGAGCCCTCGATGACCTCCGCTCCCAGCGGGGCCGGCGTTCAACCGGCTTTTTCCCTCATCAGACCATCCTCGCCCAATTCTTGGCCTCCTTGATCCTCGCCCTTTTGGCCCACGGCCGGCTTCATGAAGCCTGCCTTCCGTTCACAAAGCTCACGGTGGCCCTCCCTCCCTGGGCCTGGATCCCCCTTTTGGTTTTGGGCTTTTTAGGCACAGTGAACGGGATGAACTTCGCCGACGGCCTTGATGGCTTGGCCACGGGCCTTTTCCTCCTCGCGCTCTTGGGTCTATCCCCCCTCGTTTCACGGGTCCCCAAGCTCGGGGCGATGGGGTTCCTTGCCCTTGGCGCAGGGCTTGGGTTCCTTTGGGCCAACGCTTATCCCGCCCGCGTTTTTTTGGGGAACGTGGGGTCCATGGGATTGGGAGGCCTTCTTTTTGGGTTGGCTTGGAGCTCGGGGGGCATCCTTTTCCTCCCCCTTGTGGGCGGGGTCCTCGTCCTGGAAGCCCTCTCCGATATCCTCCAGGTCGGGAGTTTCAAGCTCACCGGCGTGCGCCTTTTCAAAATGAGCCCATTTCACCACCATCTCGAGGACACCCCTGTCCCCTGGCCCCACCGCCTTTCCAGCCCCAACTGGCCGGAGCCGAAGGTGGTGGTGCGGCTTTGGATCCTGGGTGGAATGTTCGCCCTTTTGGGTGCCCTCGCGAGTTTCTAAGGCCAGACCTCTTTTCCTGTACGCACCGCTTCCGCCACCACCGTGATCTTTCCCGCCCGCTCGACGAACTCTCCGGGAGTGAGAGCGATGGGCTCCAATCCCACGTCCATGGTCCAGAGGCCAAGGAGCGCGCCGATCCGCTCTGGATAAGGCATTCCCTGGAAGGCTGGGGAAACCAAAACGAGGTCGTAATCGGAGTGGCGGAGCTCTTCGCCCCGGGCGCGGGAACCAAAGAGAATCACCCGCTCCAAGGGAAATTTTGCGTGGACTCTGAGGAGGAATTCCCTCAGCCTTTCCCAGTCAACGCCGAGGTGGCCCATACCCGCACCCGCTCCGCTCCGGCCAACAGCCGCTCGGCCTTGGGCCGGTCGTAGTTCTCCGCGGGGATGCCGTTGGCGGCGTCGGGATAGCGCGAGGCCACGTACTCTGGGTTGAGGACTCGCAGCTCGTGCATCACCGGCTCCGGAACGGAAAGGAGCTTCCCTAGCTCCACGAGGTTATGGGTTTTGGGAGGAAGCTCCCGGCGAAGCTCGATGTACACGGCCTTGAGCCATTTCTCCGCTGCCTGATGGCAAAGGAACGCGGAGGCATAGAAAATCCCGGCCTCAAAAAGCTTGCGTGCGGCATTAAGATCATGGTCCCCTTGGCTCCACCAGGCCTGGGCCTCCGGACGCATCAGCACCCCCTAATCCGGTTCTTTAATTCCTGAATGAGGGCCACCGGGGTGGGGTCGACCCCGTTGAGGAGGGCGAGATAAAAACTGACCCAGTCCCCAAAATAGAGGAGCCAAAGGGCCTGGGAAAGGGGATCCGGGCCCTCGCCCCACACCTCTTGGAAGGGAAGGCCCCGCTGGAAAAGCACCTCCTTCAGGATCTCCACGCGCTTGGCCACCCGCGGATGGTCGAAAGAGGTGCGCAAAAAGATCATGACCCCTTGGGGAAAAACCTTGCCCGCCAGCTCATACCCGACGATCTCGTTGTGGCAAAGTTCGGGAAGCTCCGCCCAATACGCTGGCTGTTTAGCGTTCTCGTTTATCTGGGTCTTCCAGCGGTAGGCCACGGGGACGGCGACCCCAGCGCCATAGACCACCGGGACTTTCCCCTGGAGTTTTTCCGCGAGCCTTTGGGCCGGGTTGGGGTTGGCCTCCGGAAGGAGGGCATCCCGCAATTTTTTCAGGGAGGAGATGATGACGGCGGGATCACCGGCGAGGTGGCCAAACCGGGCGAAACAGGCAAGAAGCGGAAAAAGGAGGGAAGGAAGGGCGGCGCGGGGCGGAAAGCCTGGGGGAATGGGAACCCAAGGGACTCCCTCCTCTTCGCAGAGGGCGGCGAGGGCCCCGCCGGTGGTGAGGGCCACGGCCCGCTTGGTGCGGCGAAGCCCCTCGCGAAAGGCGCTCAACGTTTCCTCCGTCTCCCCGGAATAGGAGATGGCGATGAGGAGGGTTTCCGGCCCGACCCAAGCCGGAAGGAAATAGTCCCGCACAGTCATCACGGGGACGCGGGCGAAGCGGGCAAGGAGATCGCCGGCGATGGCTGACCCTCCCATCCCCAACACCACCGCGTTTTTGAACCCTTGCACCCCGTTTGGGATGCGGCAGGCCAGGCCCAAGGCCCGCTCCGCCATCTCGGGAAAACCACGCAGGGCCCTTTCCATCTGTCCCCGATCCAGAGGAAGAAGCTCTTTCCAGTCCATCGCAGCCTGGAGTTTACCAGATCAGCCGGGATTCCGGGCCACCACCACGAGCCGCCGCGCCTCAAGCCCATACGGGGACATATCCAACCCTCCAT
>JAGDVW010000042.1 GCA_023255835.1 Candidatus Acetothermia bacterium | reverse complement strand
GGCAGAAGATTTGTTACGTGCCCACCCGGAGCTTTTTTCGCTGGGAAAACCATATTTTATCGGGGGAAAAGCCCTGCGGGGAGAAGCCCAAAGGGCTTCATATGTGCCGAAAACCTTGGAAAGGCCGGTGCAAACCACCCCCCTTACCTCTTGGCACAAAAGGGCCAAGGCGAGGATGACGGTCTTCGCCGGCTACGAGATGCCCCTTTGGTACACCTCCGCCCTGGCCGAGCACCGGGCGGTGCGGGAGAGGGCCGGTCTCTTCGATCTTGGGCACATGGGCATTTTCGAGGTCTCCGGCCGCTATGCCGAAAGCTTCCTGAACCTCGTCACCACCAACTACGCGGGCTGGCTCCATCCGGGTCAATCTCAATACGGGTTTCTTCTCGACCCAAACGGACAGGTGCTCGATGACCTCATGGTCTATCGCCTGGCGCGGGATCGTTTCATCCTCATCGTCAACGCTGCCAACGAGCTCAAAGACTGGGATTGGCTTTGCGCGGTGAACGAGGGGCAAATCCTTTTGGACCCGGAGAGGCCCTGGGTGGAGCCGGATGGACCGGTGACCCTGCGGAACTTGAAGGAGGGAGAAAATGGGGTTGTGGATTTGGCCCTCCAGGGCCCGGCCTCCCGTTCCATCCTCCTCAAGCTTCTTTCCAGCCGCGATAAACACCGGCTTTTGGCCCTGCGCCGCACGGAATTCCTCGAGCTTTCCATCCTTGGCATCCCGATCATATGCGCCCGCACGGGCTACACCGGGGAGACCATGGGCTACGAGCTTTTCGTCCCCAAATCCGCGGCGGAAAAAATTTGGGAGGCTTTGCTTGAGGCGGGGAGGGAAAAGGGGTTAATGCCCTGTGGCCTTGCCGCGCGGGATTCTTTGCGCACCGAAGCCGGGCTCCCCCTATACGGCCATGAACTCGCGGGCCCCCAAAACATCCTCCCCCACGAAGCGGGTTTCGCCCCTTATGTGAAGCTCCATAAACCTTTCTTCATCGGCCGAACCGCATATCTTAAGGCTTTGAACAATTGGAAGCGAGAAGTGGTGCGGTTCTTCGTGGAGCCCGGCCGAAGGCCAATTCGCGCGGGAGCGGCGGTGGTGGACCAAAGCGGAACCGTGGTCGGCGTAGTCACAAGCTGTGTGGTCCTGGAGGAGGGCCAGGTGGGGATGGCCTTGGTCCCGCGGGAGTTGGCCAAAGTGGACACGCCGCTTGGGCTCGTGGTGAGCCCGGGCTCCTCCGAGGGGATCCAGCCGGGGGCACGCCTTCCCCTCATCATTTGGGGGAGAGTCGTTCCCCGGTTTTTGCGGCGCGAAACCTTGCCGGCTCCGGGCGAGGAGTGAGCTCAGTCCTCCTCCGCCTCTTCCACGCACTCCCGGATCTCCTCGAGCCTTTTTTGCACAAGGAAAAAGAGCGATCCCTCAGGATAATTTCCCTCTGAGTCAGGTTCTCCCGCGGGCATCCCGGAGAGGATCTCCGCCACCTCTTCCACGGTGTCACAGGCCCAAATATGGAACTTCCCCGCGGCCACGGCCTCCAAAACTTCCTCGGGAAGCATGAGCTCGTCCACATTTCGACGGGGGATCACGACCCCTTGCTCCCCATTTAGCCCAAGCTCCTTGCACACGAGGAAATGACCGTAGATTTTTTCGTTGATCCCGCCCACGGGCTGAAGATTCCCCTTTTGGTCGATGGCCCCGGTGACGGCAACCCCTTGTTTGAACGGAACCCCTGAAAGGGCCGAAAGGAGGGCGCAAAGTTCCGCCGCGGAAGCGGAATCGCCCTCGATCCCGGAATAGGCCTGCTCCATGGCCAAGTTGGCGGAAAAGGTGAGCGGCGCTTTTTTGGCGAACTTCTCCCCGAAGTAGGATTTGAGGATCATCACCCCTTTTGTGTGGATTTTTCCGCCTAGCTCGGCCTCGCGTTCGATGTCCACCACCCCGGATTTTCCGGCGAAAACGGTGGCCGTGACCCGCTGCGGCCGGCCGAAGGAGAAATCGCCCAAATCCACCACGGCCAGGCCATTGACCTGGCCCACCGCCCCGCCCTCCAGTTGGACCAGGAGCTTTCCCCGTTTGATCCACTCCCGAACCTTTTCGGCGAGGAGGGATTGCCGGCTCCGCCCCTTTTCGATGGCCAGCCGCACGTGCTCGGGCCCCACCAGGGCGGAACCTCCCTGGCGGGCCCAGAAGCTGGCCTCCTCGATGAGGGTGGTGAGGCAGGCGAACCGCGCGGAAAGTTTCCGTTGGTCACCAGCGAGCTCCGCCGCGTACTCCACTACTCTGGCCACCGCCTCCGGAGAGAATGGGAGGATCTCGGGGTTTTCCAATTGCCGGGCGCGGATGAATCGGGCGATGGCCAAGCCGGCCTCCTCCGTCCAGGGCATTTCCGTATCGAAGTCAGCCCGGATGGTGAAAAGTTTTCGGAAATCCTCGTCGTAAAAGTAGAGGTAGTAGTAAAGCCAAAGGGGGCCGATCAAGATCACCTTCACCTGGAGAGGCACGGGCTCGGGCCGCAGGCCCTCGGTGGAAGCATAGCCCAACATTTGTGCCGGGTCCTCAATGCGGATCTCCCCGGTCTTCAGGGCGATCTTCAGGGCCTCCCAAGAGAGGGGGAAGCGCAGGAGGTTCAGGGCGGAAAGGACGAGATACCCACCATTGGCCCGATGCAAAGCCCCGGGGCGGATCTGGGTGAAATCGGTGGTCACCACCCCGAACTGCACGCGCCGCTCGATGGTCCCAAAAAGGTTTATGTAGGTGGCGTTCTCCTCCACCACCACAGGAGCACCTTCCCCACCGGATCGGTCCACCAAGAGGTTCACCCGGTAGCGGAGATACCGATCGGGTTCGGGCAGGGGGATGGGGAGCTGAGGTTTCCCTTTTCCGGAGATGAGGGCCTCGGCGTTGATGACGATGTCCGTTTCCACCCCCTGGAGGAACTCCAAAACGCGGGGGATTTGGGCGTATTTGGCGCGAAGCTGGGCGAGCCTGGGCCCGATGAGGAACCGCACGGCCTCCTGAACGAGCTTCTTTTGCTCTTCTTGCCAGGCTTCTTCCAGCTCCCCCATCTCCCTAAAGGCCTCACGCACGAGCTCTTGGAGCTCCCCTTGCTTCCGCAAAATCTCCCCGCGCTCCTCCTCGGAAAGGGCTTGGAATTCTTCGTGCGACAACGGCGAGCCGTTTGGTTTTAAGGGGATGGTGTTGATCCCAAACGGGGTGCGCTGCAACGTGAAGCCAAGAAGGCGGGCCTTCTCCTCCAGACTTCGGAAGATCTCCTCCCGGCGAGCCTCAAAGGCTTCGCGCTCCCGCCGCGCCCGCGCCTTCATCTCCTCCGATTCCATGACCCGGGGGAGCTCCCGATCGAGAAACTCCAGGAATCGATCCATGTCCTCCTTGAGCTCTCGGCCTTTACCCGAAGGAAGGAGGAGATAGCGGGGCATGTGCGGAACGGCGAAATTGTGGACGTAACAAATATCTGGAGGGACGGGCTCGCGCTGGGAAAGTTCCTGCAGGAATTGGGTTACCGCCGAGGTCTTCCCCAGCCCAGGCTCGCCGGCGACGTAGACGTTGTAGCGATGTTTGGAGCTTTTCAGGCTCAAACCGACCCGCAGGGCCTCGAGCGCCCGCTCTTGCCCTATGATCCCCGAAAGGGGCTCAAGCTCCGCGGTGGAGGAAAAACGAAAAACGCTGGGATCAAACCGTCGCCGTAACTTTTCCGGGTTTAGACGTTCGATCACCGCTAAGTATCATAACAAAGATGAGGGTTTTCGCTACCGTTTTTTCGCTCATTTTCCAGTTCCTATGGGCTTGGAGCTTTACTGTCCTCCCCCTTTGGTCCACGCCAGAAAACCCCGCTTATCTGAGCTATGTTCCTGGCCTTCTTTCCTCGGCAAAGGAAGAGATCCTTTTGGCCCTTTCGGACCTGCGGTCTTATGCGGACGGGACCACGGACCCCTTGCTTTCGGCCTTATGCCGAGCGGCCGAACAGGGGGTGGCGGTCTACGTGCTGGTGGAAAAGAGGGACCGCCCTTTCTACCCGGAGCAAGAGGAAGCCTTGGCCAGACTGCGCGCGGCCGGCGTAAAAATTCGGGAAGACCCGCAAGAAATCACATTGCATGCGAAATTCATCGTGGTGGATGCGCACATAACCATCGTGGGCTCCACCCATTGGACCAAAACCGCCCTCACCTCGAGCGTACAGATGGACCTGGTTTTGGAGGATTCAGAGTTAACCAGCTTGTTCCGCCGATTCTTCTTTCTCCTTTGGGAAGGAAAATTACGCACAAAAACTGAACTCCCTTCGCAGCCTTGGCCCAGCCCCGCCCTCATCCCCCTTTTGGACTTCCCGGAGTCAAAAACTAATTTTACCGCGATTTACAACCTTATCGGACAAGCCCAACACAATATCTTTCTTTTGCTTTATGAGCTTGTCCTCTACCCCGCCTATTCCGATAGCCCTTCCAACCTCCTTCTCCAAGCCTTGGCCGCCGCAGCAAAAAGGGGCGTGAGGGTCCAAGTGCTCCTGGAGGGCGGCGAAAATGATCCAAATTTAGCGGAAGCCAACCGGCTCAGCGCCGCTTGGCTCAAAACTTTTGGGGTGGAAGTACGCTTCGAATCGACCTCAACGATCATGCACGCTAAATGTTTAGTCGCGGATGGGTCAAGCTTGGCCGTGTCCTCAGCCAACTGGAATTATTCATCGCTTGTGAAAAACGTGGAGGCCGGGGTTCTCATCCTCGGCGCTCCGGAGCTCGCCCGCTTTCTGGAGATTTACTTTTCCCAGCTTTGGGAGAAATGCACGCCCTCACGCTAAGGGCGGATGGCCCCAGCGATCGGGATTTCCACGCGCTTTCCCTCCACATAAGCGCTGACTAGCCCCCCAAAGCGGATTTCCGCGCCGGCCAAGGGATAAAGGCGATAGGTGAAACTCACGGTTTGGCCAGGATCGAGGATAAGGGGCCAAACGACCTCCAATTTTTCCGCGCGGCGCCAGAAAGCCCCGCCCTCGCCCACCACCTCCACCGTCGATCCTGGGGGAATATCCTCCACAAAGCCGGGGGCGATAATTGGGGTTTTGCAGCTCACCGTTATCGTCACGAGGTAACTCTTGTCTTCATGGGAGACAAAGCGCGTTGCCCCCAAACGGGCGTCGGCAACCAAAGCGGCGAGGAATTGCGCAACCCCCTCCTTTCCCACCACCACTTCCACTCGGACCAAGCGCAATCCCTGGGGAACGGTCGTGGTCGCCTGGGGTTCGGCGGTGGTGAGCTCATAGGCACCGTCACCGTCGAGATCCCAGCGGAATGTCGCTCCAGATGGGGCACCCCGCACAAAGAGGGTCACGCTACCCCCTGGTTCGGGGGTGAAGGTCGAGCTCTCCAGGGTCATATTAGCGCCGAGGACGCTTGCCCCGAAGAAAACTCCTAGAAGGAAAAGCGTTTTTACTCGCATGCATCCCTCCTTTAAAAAAGAGGAAAGGCGGCGGGAAAAATCCCGCCGCCCGAGGAAGATCAGCCCAAAAAATTCACCGACCCTCACAGATGGACGGCACTTGCCCGGGCAACGGCTCGCAGATGGGCGTCCCCGTAAGCCAGTAGGCTATGATGGTTTTCATCAACTCGAAATCGACGATGCCCGGATCGCAGGTCCGAGGGACGCGGCTCCCCTCCAACCAGAAGGCGATGGCCCGCTGGACCTGGGGCAAGGTGATCTTGTCGGAGAGGGTGAGATCGATGGTATCCCGGGCCACGTCCCACTTGGCGATCGCCGCAAGAACGCTAAGGCAATCGGCAAGCTCCACCTTACTTTGCCCGGTCACATCCACCACTTGGCAAGGCAAACCAGTGTCCACGCGGCCCACCACGGTCTGATAGTCCCGCACCGGACAAGGTCCGGGTAGGGGCTTCTTCACCTGGATATTCGGGGGAACGGTGACCTCGTAGATGATGGTCTTCGGCCGGCCCGGCTTGAGGATATCGAGGAGAACCCACTGATCCACCCCGGGCTTATAAACGAACCCATCGTTCTGGATGGGCGTCACCCGCCAGCCCACGGGGAGATCCTCATCCAGGCCCACGCCGATCACGTCCCGGTCGGTTTCGATCTCCACTTTTACTGTGAATTTGTTGCCGAGGGCGTTGCCCATGCTGTCGTAGAACCCGAGCACCACCGCTTCACAAGGGATGGGATAGAGGATGGTCCGCCGGGCCTTCACATTCGCCGCGGGATAAGGGGGCAGAGGTTCATCCACGGGGGTACAGGAATAAGCATAGGCCGCGATGAGCTTCACTTTTTCCAAATCAAGCTGCTCCCCGCAGGTGCCGGGAGCTGGTTGACTGGTGCGCCAAAGCTCCGCCACCCGATTGAGCTGGTCCACCGTGATCGTCTCCGAGAGCCGAAGGTCCAGGCGGTCCTGATCCCCGGGCCTCTCCGGCGGAATCAGGTGGGCCACGGCATCAAGGATGGTGAGGCAGCTATCCACGATCACACAGGTTTCGCCCGCGACCTCCAATGAGAGATCGGGGACCTTAGCCTGAAGAATCCCGCTTATACAGAACTGCTGGGGCAACCGAACGGATGCAAGTTGGTCCGCGGTGGGGACTTTGAGGTCGTAGACGATGACCCTTTGCGTGCCGGCTTTGATGGTGTCCATGAACACCCACTGGACATAAGGGCGGTTGAACACGGCCCCGGCGTTCTGGATGGGGATGACCTCCCAGTTGGCCGGCGGATCCTCATCGAGGCCCACACCGATCAAATCCTGGTCGGTCTTGATCGTGACCGTGACCCTGAACACCGAGCCGGGAAGGGCATGGGTGGTGGAGATCTCCCGCGTCACCTGCACGGTGATGGGGGAAACATACAAAGGATAGGTGATGGTGGTGGAAACCCCGGTGTTGTCCAGCACGGTGAGCCCGACCGTGAAGTTCCCCCCGCTGACGTAGGTGTAGCGGACCTTGGGCTCAGTGCTTATGAGATCAATTTTGCCGTCCCCGTCGAAATCCCAGCGGTATTCCTTTATCGTCCCATCGGGATCGTAACTTCCAGAGGCGTCGAACAGGACTTCCTGACGAGCTCGGGGCGCTGCCGGGCTGACCACGAGCTTTGCCACCGGCGGTTGGTTCCGCATCCCTTTTATTTCAATTGGATCGAGGGTGTTGAGCTCCACGCGGGTGGGCTTATTGAGATCCCCGTATTTGAAGACGATGCGCTGGACACCGGAGAGGGCCTCGGGAACGATGGTTATATCGAACTCCTCTCCCAAGGGGCCGAAAACCCCGCCGTCGGTGCGGCCATCACCCCATACCCAATACACGGCAAAATCGCCGTTGGTCTTGGTGTAGGTATCGCTGAGCTCGGGGAAGAGGGGGAAGTAAAAGCTATCGTCCTTAAGGACGAAGTCCGCCCCGATGGGGACGTTTTTAATGGTGAACCGGGCGTTTCCGCCCGTCCCGGCTTCCGCCTTGCCCAGGATGAAAAAGAGGAAAAGTTGTCCAGCCGGCTCCCGATAGAGAAAAAGCACGGCGGTATTGGCTTCACCCAAGGGGTTACGGCTCCGCGATTGTCCGGAATCGTAGTCGTAAAAATCCTGGGCCGTCTTCGTGCCCGAAAGGGGCACGACCGCGACCTTGGTGGTCCCTTGGATGACTTCAAAATACCCCTGGGCCAAAAGGGGCAACGCCACCCCTAGGACCACCGCCATAGCCAGGCTGATCTTCCTCATCATCCTTCCCTCCTTACACGTTGGCGGCGGTGAAAAACCCTTACCTCCATTAAGCCGCCAAAGGATATGCGGGCAAAAGGGCCGAGACGAAGACCGTGGAGGCCGCCTCAGCCGCCCTTTGTCCCCGAACGAGGTGACCTCCGTCCGCTACAGGGCAAGGGGGACGGGGTTCTGCGCCTGGTGAGGGTGGTCAGGCCCGGGGTAGATCTTGAGCTTGCGCAGCATGCGCCGACCAAGCTCGTTTTTGGGAAGCATCCGCCGCACCGCCAGCTTCAGCGGAAGCTCCGGATTCTTGGCCAAAAGCTCGGAATATTTGATCTCCCTGAGGTTTCCAATGTAGCCAGAGTGGCGGTAATAAACCTTTTGTTCCCATTTGTCCCCGGTGAGCTTTATCTTCGCTGCGTTCACCACGATCACGTAATCGCCCACGTCGAAGTGCGGGGTGTAGACGGGCTTATGCTTCCCCTGAAGGATCTTAGCGATCTGCGAAGCCAACCGCCCCAGGGGCTTGTTGGTGGCATCTATCACGTACCAACGCCGCTCAAAAGTTATGCCGGCATCCTCTTTTTTAGCCATGTAAGTGCGCTGCTTTTGGAGCATCGGTTTCGGCAAAGGAGATTTTGGCATATCCGCCTCCTTCATACATGAGTATAGGGAAGCCCTAAGGTTTCTCAACTCCATGGTTCCCAAGAGACGATGAGGGCCTCGGCTTCGCGCCCCGTTCCGATCAAGGCCACGGGTACAGAAAGGGCTTCTTCCACAAAGCGCACGTATTCCTTGGCCTCCCTGGGCAGATCCTCGAAATCCCGCACCCCTTGGATTCCCCTTTTCCATCCGGGCAAAACCTCATAGACCGGCTCGGCCTGGGCCAGTTCCCAAGGGGCCGCGGGGAATTCCTCGACCCTCCTTCCTCTCACCCGATAGGCCACGGCCACCCGGATCTCCGAAAAACCGGAAAGAACGTCGAGCTTGGTGAGGGCAAGGTGGGTGAACCCATTGACCTTTTGGGCATAGCGCAGGGCCACGAGGTCCAGCCAGCCGCATCTTCGCGGCCGGCCGGTGGTGGCGCCGTATTCCCGGCCGGCCTCCCTCAACTTCTCCCCCAGGCCCGTGTGATCCTCCGTGGGAAAAGGCCCCGCCCCTACTCTGGTGGCATAGGCCTTGGCCACCCCTATCACCGCGGAAAACTCCGGCCACACCCCCGCCCCCACAGGAATGCCATGCACAGTGGTCGTGGAGGAGGTGACATACGGGTAAGTCCCAAAATCCACATCCAGCATGGTTCCCTGAGCGCCCTCGAACACCACCCTTTTCCCCGCGGAAAGGGCCTGCGCAAGCAAAACTTGGGCATCGCCCACGCGGTTTTCGAACTCTCGGCGAAAATGGAGGAGATCGGCGATGATTGTTTCTGGCTCAATTTTCCCCAGATATTGACCCTCGGAGTACACTTTCTCCCGAAGATATTCTTCGTTCCCAAGGTCCAAAAGGCGGAGGCCGCGCCGCCCCACCCGATCCATATAGGCCGGCCCAACGCCCTTCCTCGTGGTGCCGAGCTTATCCGCCATCCCCTCTTTTTCCTCCCGAAGCCGGTGATAGGGGAGGATCAAATGGATCCTCTCGGAGATAAAAATTTTCGGCTCCGGCCGGCCCTGGGCTTTGAGGGCCGAAAACTCCTCCTGCAAAGCCCAAGGGTCGAGGACCATCCCGTGGGCCAAAACGCCGAGGCATTGGGGGTGAAGGGCCCCGGCGGGGATCTGATGGAGCCGGGCCTCGCCATATCCGTCCACCACGGTGTGGCCCGCGTTGGGACCGCCATTGAAGCGCACACAAAAATCGGCTTCCCGAGAAAGAAAGTGCACGATCTTCCCCTTGGCCTCGTCGCCCCACTGGGCCCCAATCACCGCCACCGCCGGAGCCATACCCGCCCCCTCTTCCCGTGGATCTCCAGCTCCGCGCTGTGCTCCGCCGAAGGAAGCCCACCCTCCACGAGCTCTTTCGCTAGCACCTCTTCGCGGATCTTCTCCGGGAAAAGCCGGAAAATCTCGGCGATCTCCCCCTCGTATCCCACGACGATCCTGTCGGTGATCTCAAAACCCGCCTCTTTGCGCAGAAGCTGGATCCGGTGCACGAGCTCCCGTAGATCCCCCAAAGCCCGCAGCTCCTCATCCAGTCGGATGTCCAAAGCTACGGCGCCACTCTGGTCCTCCTCGATCACCAGGCCCTCCCGCGGTTCCCAGCTCACCTGGACCTCATCGCTTCTCATCTCCACCACCCCATCGCCCAGGGCTAAATCCGCGCGCCCTTTGGCCAAAAGCTCTCGAACCCAATCGGGCGGCATTTCCCGAAGCTTTTGGCCGACCTCCTGGGCGCGGGACCCCAGCCGGGGCCCGAGTTTTCGAAAATCCGGGACAACTTTGGGCACCTTCAAAGCCGTGAAATCCGAGGAAAACCGAAGCTCAAGGACGTTCAACTCCTCCTTAGCCAAGTCCCAAAGCTCCCGGGGTATTTCCCGATCCCCGGGTTTTTCCAGGACATGCAGGGTTCTTAAGGGTTGGCGGACCTTTATTTTGGCGCGGTTGCGGGCGGCCAAAGCCAGCTCCACCACC
>JAGDVW010000049.1 GCA_023255835.1 Candidatus Acetothermia bacterium | reverse complement strand
TCCTTGGGCGTTGCCACCTGGGTCCCTTGGAACTTGGTGAGGGCGTCGCTCCGGAAAAGCCAATCGGGCGGAAGGGCTTCCTCCACGGCCGTCTCGTGGGAAAGGAGGAGGCTTGCGCCAAGGGGGATCTGGGAAGGCAGGGTCAAAGTGATGTTCAAGGTCCAGGTGGCGTCATCCGGGAGGAGGAGGGGCTTCCCATCCGGGGAGAGGAGGGGCACGGGTTTATCCAGGCCTTTGGCGTAGCCCACGAGGCGGCCGCCCTGGTCCACGATCTCCACGCTCCCCACCTCGGTCAAAGTGCCCAAAGGCCTGAGGGTGAGGGAACCCAAACGCACTGGGGTGGCGTTTCGATCTTGATCGCCCACGGTCAAAATTGAATAAGGAAGGCGGCCGGTAAATTGGCTCAGCACCGTTCCTGCTTGCGGCACGTTCACCGCCAAGATCTCCAGCCCGGCGGCGAGGACGCGGTCCGCCACGGGATCAACCAGCTTGAAAACCTGAGAAAATTTGTTCTCGCGCAGGGTTAAGGTGAGGGTGGGGGTCACCGTGACCGGCTCGGCCGGCCGGAAATTTTCGGGAACGGCCACCCACAGGGTGAGTTTACCTTTCCCCTCGTCCAGGGCAGCGAAAAGGGGCTCAGGGAGGGCATAGTCGCGGCCAGCCGGGATCTCGACCTTTTTAATCCCGTTATCGAGGAGCCAGACGAGGTCCTTCGGGGCATCGAGGCGCACCTTCACCACATCCAGGCCCCAGGGGTTCACGTCCGCGGTGTCCTGGACCTCGAATTCCGCCACGGGGAAGCGGTCGCCGGGGTTGAGGTTCCCGCCCTCCGGGCCAGCCAGGGCCCGGGCCGCAAAGCTTCCCGCCACCACCAGCTTCTCCGCCGCTCCGTCCACAACCTCGAGCGCTCCGCCTTGGTCGCCCTCGGCCCACCATAAGGTGATCTTGGGCTGGATCGTCCGCCCCTCGGTGATCCCCTCCGTGGCCTTCACCCATACCTCAAGATAAGCCTCGCCGTCGTCGGGGATCATGCGCTCCTCGGGATCGCGGGCCAAAAGCACCTCTTGGAGCGGAAAACCCTTCCCCCAGGCCAAGAGCACCTTTTTCCCGCAGGAGACTTCCATGCGCACCTCGACCCAGTCGATGTCCTCAGCTTTTGCCGTTCCCAGGTTCTCCACGATTACGCGGGCAAAGTAAATTGGATCGGTGTTTGCTGCGTCGTTATCGCGGACAAGGGCCCGCATGACCAAACCCACGTCCCCGGGGTTGAAGGGCTTGTTGGCAAAACCAAGGTCCCGGACCTCCTCGGGCTGGGCCCAGGCCAAAACCGCCCCGAAGAACAAGAACACCAAACCAAGCTTTTTCATCGCTCCTCCTCTCAAACCCTCCGCAAAGGGCTCCATTCATTCTACGCCCCCGCCTCCCTTGGGGTTTCCGGGCCGGGGCGATCTTCGCCGAGGGAGGAGCCGGTGAGGGCAAGATACAGGCGTTTAGCGGCGGCCTGCTCCGCCTCCTTTTTGGATCTCCCCCGGCCAAGGGCCCTCACCCCCCCGGCCGAAGCCTCCACGGTGAACACCTTTTTGTGCTCCGGCCCTTCCTCGGCTATCACCCGATATTCCGGCAACGTCCCAAATTTTTTGTGGGAAAGCTCTTGAAGGAGGGATTTGTAGTCCGGCACCTCTTGGGCGTAACGGGCGATCTCCTCAGAGAACAAGCTTTCCACGAGATCCCGGGCGACGGGATAGCCATGGCTCAGGAAAACCGCGCCAAGAAGGGCTTCCAATGCCGAAGCCAAAACGGAGGGGCGCTCCCGCGCCCCCATTTCCTCCGCGCCTTTCCCCAAAAGGAGGTGGGGGCCCAAACCCAGGCGCCGCGCCACCTCCGCCAAAATCGGGCGGGAGACCACCACTGCCCGGATCTTCGTGAGCTCCCCTTCCTCCCGCTCGGGGAAGCGGCGGAAGAGGATTTCTGTCACGGCCAGGGAAAGGACGGCATCGCCCAAGAATTCCAGGCGCTCGTTGGCGGGAAGGCCGGTCTCATTGGCGTAGGAAGCGTGGGTCAGGGCTTCCTGGAGGAGCTCCGCGGGGAGGCTGATGCCAAAGGGCGAAAATATTTGGACGGAGGACATTCTGGCTGGGGCGGGAGGATTCGAACCTCCGATGGCGGGTCCAAAGCCCGCTGCCTTACCTCTTGGCTACGCCCCAGCCCTGGTGGAGGTGGGGGGAGTTGAACCCCCGTCCGAAAACACCTCGGCTTCGGCTTCTACAAGCTTAGCCCGTGTTTTCTTCTCGGCTTTCGGCGCTCCCACGGGCAGGATCGCCAAAAGCCCAGCCCCTTTCGGTTCTCGCCCTCGGCTCCGGGGCCGGAGCCCTCAGGCTAGCCCGCTTCGGTCACGCCCGCTAGCCCCCCGCGGGCGAGGGAACCGCGGACGGCTTACGCCATCAGTTCAGGGCGTAAGCGGGAACGTAAGCGTAGTCGGCATTTATTTTGCCGTCCCGTGGTTTTAGGAGCACACGGGAGCTCCGCTTGCCGCCTGGCCTCGGTGTTCCCGTCGAGTCCGGTCACCCCCGCAAGCACCTTCATTATACTGGGGCCGAAGGAGCTGCCAATGGCCCGAGCCCTCCTTCCCGGGATTGCCGCGGCCTTGGGGTTCGGCGTGGCTTTCGGGTACATCTGGCCGGGAGGCCCCTGGACCCTCCTTCCCGCCGCGTTCGCGTTGATCCTCGCGGCCATCCTGAGATGGACCCCCGGCCTTTGGCTCGCTTCCCTGTTCCTGGGGATGGCCCTCGCTCGTCCCCCCTCCTTCCCCGCACAGTTGGATTTCCAGCTTCCTCTCCTTCAGGAATGCACCGGTTACGTGGCCGACCTCCCCGAGCCCACAGCAAAAAGGCTCTCCTTCACCGTGGAGGTCCCAAACCTCGGCGTGCGCCTTTTGGCCTACATCCCCCAGGACCTCTCCGTTTATCCGGGTGAGAGGGTCCGCCTCTTCGGCCGTTATGAGGTTCCAAAGCCTGAAGGATACCGGGAATATTTGGCCCGGCGCGGGGTCCGCGGCCTGTTTTTCGCCGAACGGGTGGAGATCCTCTCCAAAAGCCGGGGCGGGATACCCCTTTGGGCCGCCCAGGCCCGGGAAAAAATCCACTCCCTCCTCTCCCCTCTTCCGGAGAAAAGCCGGGCCCTCCTTTCCGCCCTCCTTTTGGGAAGCCGGGGCTTCCTCTCTCCGGAGGAGAAGGAGGCCTTCCGGGAGGCAGGGGTGGCCCATCTCCTCGCCCTCTCCGGGCTCCACGTGGGGATCCTCGTGGCTGGAGGATGGTTCCTCCTTGGGCTTTTTCGCCTCCCCAAAGCGTGGCGCTACTTCCTCCTCATCCCCGCCGTGGGCCTTTATGTGCTCATCGGCGGGCTACGGGTTTCCCTTTTGCGCGCCGCAGTGATGTTCGGGGTGGTTGGGCTCTTTTGGATCCTCTGGGAGTGGGGTTGGGTGAGCAAGGCCTGGCTCGACTCCCTCCAGGGGCTCTCTTTTGCGGCCATTTTGGTTCTCCTCATCTGGCCCTGGTCCGCCCTGGATGCCGCCTTCCAGCTTTCCTTTTCCGCCACCGCCGGGATCCTCTTCCTCTGGCCGTCTTGGTCGGGATCGGCATTCCGCCGCGGCCTCCCCCGCCTTCCCCGGTATGTTGCCGACCTCCTTGCGGTGAGCGCCGCCGCCCAGCTCGGCGTCCTCCCCTTCTTGGCCGCGAGCTTTGGCTACCTCTCATCCTATGGGCTTTTGGCCAATCTCATCCTCATCCCCTGGACCACCCTCTTCCTTTGGGCCGGGATCCTCGGGCTCCCGTTTCTTCTCGTGCCCACCCGCCAGCCCTGGGTTGGCCAAGCCCTGGGATGGCTCGCCGAGCCCTACCTTGGGCTGGTGGGGGCCATCGGGAACCTCCCCGGCGCAACCCTCCCCGTGGGCCAGCGCTTCGGCCTTTGGTACCTCTGCGCCCTTTTGGCCATCCTCATCCTCCGGGCCGCGGAGGAAGATCTTTCTCCGCTAGAATTTCAGCCAAAATGGCGTCGAGCATGGCCGGGGTAAGCTTTCCCGTTTGGGTGTTTTGCCGGGAAGGATGATAGGAGGCGAGGACCAACGGGCCTTCCGGCCGGAGGTCCAGCCTCGCCCCATGACGGAATTTTGGCCGCGGAAATTCATGGCCCAGCTCCGCCAAAGCGCGCATGGTCCAGGAGAAAGAGAGATTCCCAAGGCAAAGGATCACCCAGGGCCGCACGATTTTGAGCTCCGCAAGGAGGAACGGAAGGCAGTGGCGGATCTCCTGGGGGGTGGGCCGGTTCTCCGGCGGGGCACAGCGGACGATGGCGCTCAAGAAAACGCCGCGAAGTACAAGCCCGTCGTCCGCGGAGCGGGCAAAAGGTTGGCTTGCGAGCCCGGCCCGATGGAGGGCGCTCATGAGGAAATCGCCGGCGCCGCGGGGGCCATCGCCGGTGAACATCCGCCCTGTGCGGTTGGCCCCATGGGCCGCCGGAGCTAAACCCACAAGGAAAAGCCAGGCCTTTGGGTCCCCAAAACCAGGAACAGGCTTTCCCCAATATGTCTCATCCCGAAAGGCCGGCTTTTTCCGGCGAGCCACCTCCTCCCGATGGGCCACGAGCCTGGGGCAGGCCCGGCAGGCCACGATCCTTTGGGAAAGCCCGGAAAGCTTTACGGCCCGATCGTCCAAACCCGGAAAACCCCGTCCTCCCCGGTGGTCACAAGGGTCGTCCCCCCAAGGAAACAAAGGCCCCAGATGCGGCCCTCATGGCCGGAGAACTCCCGGACCAAGGAACCGGAGGCCGTATCCCAAACCCAAAGGACCTTTTGATGGCCAGCAGCCGCCAAATACCTCCCAGAAGGGGAAAAGGCCACGCAGAAAGCCGGGTTCCTCACCGGGATGGTCCGGATTTCCCTCCAATCGCCCGCCGCGGCCAGGTGCACTTCGCCCGGGTTATTGCCCCAAGCGAGATATTTCCCGTCCGGAGAGAAGGCCACGGAGTAGACGTTGATCCCGCCCCGGAGCTTCTGAACCAGGCGCAGGGTTTGGAGATCCCAGATGCGCACATATCCATCGCAGCCGCTTGTGGCCAGGTACTTCCCATCCGGAGAAAAGGCGACACAGCGCACCCAGCCCGTATGGGCCGTGCCTTCCGGGTTTTCCGCGGAGCGGAGCTCCGGATCGATGAACACCCCGGCCTCAAGCCCGGTGCGAAGGTCGAAGAGCTTCACCGTGCCGTCGAACGCCCCGGAGGCAAGGAGGCTTCCGTCTGGGGAGAAGGACACGCTCCACACCTTGAAGCTATGAAGTTTCGCCTCATACCGAATTTCCCCTGAGGGGAGCTCCCAGACGGCGATCCGGCCGAAATCCCCGCCCGCGGCCAAATATCTCCCATCCGGGGAGGAGGCCAGTGAAGCCACCCCTTCCAACCTTTGGGGAACGGTCAAAACCCGTTCCGGCCGGGAAAGGTCGGCAAGGTTGTAGATCTCCACCCGCATTCCCCGGGCCACGGCGAACCTCCGGGGATCAAGGGAGGCCAGGGCATGCTCGTGGATCCCCGTTTGGGCCAAGGCCACTACACCAAAAAGAAGCGCAAGGAGAATTTTTCGCCCCATGGCCCCCAATTGTAGAATGAACTCACAAAGGAGGCCCAATGTCCAAGGAGGCGAAGATCCGCTACTTCGTGGCGGGGATAGCCATAACCCTGGGCGTCCTCGTCCACATCCTTTTGCACTGGCGGTGGCTTATCCACATGACCACGAACCTTTTTAAGTCCAAGCCAAAGGAAGTCCCTGTCTGCCCCGAGGAGAGCGGAACTTAAAGATGCCAAAAGTAAATGAAGAGCGAAAGTGGGCGTGGGTGGGGTTGAACCTCCTTCCCTCCCTTACCCCCAGGCGAAGGAAAGCCCTTTTGGAGCGGTTTGGCGGGCCGGAGGAGGCCTGGGAAGCGTTGGGCCGCGGCCCTCTTCCTGAGCTCTTTGGGGAGGCAGCAAACCAGATTTGGGAGGAGCGTAGGAAAGCGCATCCTCATGAAGAGCTCGAAAAAGCTGCGCGGGCCGGGGCCAGGATCGTCACCTTCGAGGAGGAAGGCTACCCCGAGCCATTGCGGGAGATCCCGGATCCGCCGCCTGTCCTATACCTCCTCGGCGAATGGCGGGAGGGGGACCGGATGGCGGTGGGGATGGTGGGGACCCGGCGGGCCACGAGCTACGGCGTTCTCGTGGCCAAAAAGCTCGGCCAGGAATTGGCCGAGCGCGGGGTGACCGTGGTCTCCGGGATGGCCCCGGGGATCGACACCGCCGCCCACGAAGGGGCCCTTCTTTCTGGCCGCACCCTCGCCGTTTTGGGCACGGGGCTGGGTAAACCCTATCCCGCGGGAAGCGAAAAGCTCATGGCAAGGATCGCGGAAAAGGGGGCGGTGCTCTCGGAATTCCCCTGGGATATGGAAGGGGCCCAGTGGACCTTCCCCAGGCGGAACCGCCTCATCGCTGGGCTTTCCCTCCTCGTGGTGGTCGTGGAGGCGCCGGAGCGCTCGGGCGCCCTCATCACCGCCGATTACGCCCTGGAGCAGGGAAAG
The DNA here is from genome assembly GCA_023255835.1 of Candidatus Acetothermia bacterium. GTDB lineage: Bacteria > Bipolaricaulota > Bipolaricaulia > Bipolaricaulales > Bipolaricaulaceae > DTER01. The sequence continues at coordinate 4,081 of JAGDVW010000049.1, read as the reverse complement.
GAGGTCCTGGCCGTCCCCGGACCCATCACCTCCGCGGCCTCGGTGGGGACCAACCGCCTCATCCGGGAAGGGGCAAAGCCAGTGCTATCCGTGGACGACATCCTCGAGGAACTGGGGATGCTCCCCCTTTTGCGGGAACGGCCAAAACCCGTGCCCGAACTCCCTCCAGAAGCAGCGAAGGTTTACGAACTCCTTTCCCGCGAACCCCTTTCCATCGAGGATATCGTGGCTCAAACGGGGCTTTCCCACACAAAAGTGGCCCAAATCCTCGTGGAGCTCGCCCTCTCCGGTTTCGTGGAGGAGCTCCCCGGCCGGAGGTTCCTGGGGAAACCGGGGTGAGTGTAGCTCGCATTACATACCTGAACGCTTTTCCCCGCTATACTCCCTTTGGGGATGACCAAGGAGGGCATGATGAGAAAGTTCGGGGTTATTCCAGTGCTTTTGGCGGTGGGGTTGGGGGCGCTGGCCGGACCTGGGGGTTACATGTTCATCCTGGACGCTTCCAACTCCATGAACGACCCCTGGACCGCGGGGAAGACCAAGATAGCCTGGGCCAAAGAGGCTCTGATCCAGACGATCCAGGCCATCCCCGGGGATACAGCTTTCGGGGTGGTGGCCTTTGGCCACCGGCTTCCCAGCGAGCCCAAGGCCCAAAGCTGTGCGGATATCGAGTTGATTTTGGCCTATGGAATCCACGGGGCGGCGGAGCGGTCCGCGCTGGTCCAAAGGATCCAGGGGCTCCCGGCCCAGGGCTGGACCCCCCTTGCCGAGGCCTTGAAGTTCGCGGCCGCCGCGGCCCCTTCTGGCACGCGCCTCATCCTCCTCACCGATGGGGAGGAGACCTGCGGCGGCGATCCCTTGGCCGTGGCCGCCGATCTTTGTGCCAAAGGCTACGCCCTCGATGTGGTGGGGATCGCCCCCCAAGCCCAGGCCTCCCTCAAAGCCCTTGCGGAAAAATGCGGGGGGAAATTCACCCTCGCCGAGGATCCCACCAAGCTTCCCGGCCTCCTTCTCGAATTGGCCGCCCCCGCTTTGCCCCCGTGCTTTACCAAATACAAAGTGGATCCCGAGATCATCGCCCTCCTCATGAAACATCTTCCCTACGCTCCCTGCACTGATCCCATGTGGGACGTGATCCTCTCCTTCCTTGCGGCCGATCCTCCGGCGAAGGTGATCGTGGGGACGGAGGGCGAGGATTCCCTCTTCGGCACCCCTGGAAACGACCTCATCCTGGGCTTGGGCGGCAACGACCGGATCTTCGGGTTTGAGGGCAATGACCTTCTCCTCGGCGGCCCGGGCGACGATCTCATCCAGGCTGGCCCCGGGAACGATCTCATCCTCGGCGGCCCGGGGAACGACTTCCTCTTCGGCGGGCAGTGCGACGACACCATTTATGGCGAGGACGGCGATGACCGAATCGAGGGCGAGGCCGGAAACGACAAACTCTTCGGCGGACCTGGCTGCGACGTCCTCCTGGGTGGGCCAGGCTGCAACAAGCTCGACGGTGGCCCCGGCCAAAACTTCCTCTACGATGAGGGAACTTGTCAGCCCTCTCTCGTTCACACTCCGCTGCCCGTCCACCCCACTCCGCCTTTTGCCCCGGCGAAGACCGTGGAGGAAGGGAAGAGCATCGTCCTCCGCGCCCAGGTTTACGATCCCGACCACGATGTGGTCAAGGTGACCTGGTCTGCGCCCAAGGGGTACTTCTCCGATCCCCACGCGGCCGAGACGATCTATTACGCGCCCATGGTCGCCGACTGCGCTGGGGAGTTCGTGCCCATCACCGTGGTGGCCGAGGACTGCTGCGGCGGCCGGGCCCAGGACACGATCATCATCCACGTCCTCAACGTGAATAACCCGCCGGTGGTGGACGCCGGGCCGGATCTTGTGGTGGACGAAGGGCAAAAGGTGCAGCTTCAGGCCACGGCCTGCGATCCCGATGGCGACGGGATCACCGTTCTTTGGACCATCCCCTGCGGCCGCGGCTCCTTGGACGACCCACGGAGCCTCACCCCGATCTACACTGCGCCCCTCACCCCGAAGTGCGAGGGCGAGGTGGTAGAGCTTGTGCTCACCGTGCGCGATGCTTGCGGGGCCGAAGCCCGGGACACAGTGAAAATCTTTGTGCGCAACGTGAACCGCCCGCCTTGGGCCGAGGCTGGCCCGGATCTCACCGTGCCCGAATGTGGCCAGATCTTGATCTTGGCTCGGGCTGGCGATCCCGATGGCGATCCAATCAAGATCCTCTGGTCCGTGACCGCTGGAAAACTCATCGGCGCGGATACCCTCTGTCCGGTGTTCGTGGCCCCGGAGGTGGAGGGCTGTGAGCCCCTTCGGGTGGTGGCCACCCTCCAGGTGGTGGACGCCTGCGGCGCGGTGGCCGAAGACCAGGTGGTGATCACCGTTTTGAACGTGAACCAACCGCCCCAAGTTAAAGCCGATCCATAGTTTTTGGGGTTGCGAAAGGAAGAAGGGGCCTTCCCAGGCCCCTTTTTTATTCCGTCAGTGGGCTGCTGCCTTCTTTTTGCTCTTTCCAGGCCTCCCTTATTTCGTTCAGCGTTTCATAGATTCGGAAAATGACCATGGGTACCTCGCAGAAAACCCGCCAAAAAAGCGAGGCCAAGATGATCCAGCCGAGGGCAATGCCCGCCCGCGCGCCCAATGGGGTCGGAAGTTCCGGGTTTTCATGAAAAACAATGGCGATTCCGGCGATGAAAATTAAGATCAGGCCAAGCCAAAAGATGACGGCGATGAAAAGCGGGGTGGTGAACCGCCGAAACTTTAAAATCTCCCGCATATAAACACCTCCTTTCTGGTAGTGTCCCGTTAATTATGTCTGCGAGGCAGCATGGTGGCCTTCCCAGAGAGACAGAGCTCGGAGAGGAGGAAAGGGCCCCTATAGCAGAAAAGACCCGCGAAGAGATCGCAAGGGAAGTCGAGGAGCGGATCAAGGTCACGGTGAAGGGCCTGCTGGAGTCCCTCATAGGAGCGGGAAATCTACTTGGAGGCCCATCCCACCAAGGCCAACGGCTACTACACCCGGGACTCCTCTCACCCTCGCCGGCCCAGCAGAAGACCTCCGGGCCCCCAAGTGAGAGAGGGGGATTTCCATCCCAACCAAGATCCTCCCCCTATCGGCGGCGCACCTCCCTGGCGCTTTCCGAGGCCATCTCGCCTTCCTTCGCCATCCAAAGCCTATCAGGAGGTATCTCTACACCATGAACCATCTGGAGCGACTAGGCAAGGAGGTGAAGCGGCGAACGAAGGTAGTAGAGGTCTTCTGTGGGGAGGGGGCGGTGGAGAAGCTCCTATACCTCGTGCTTTTTGGACTGAACGAGAGGCTGGAGAGGGGGCTCGGAGGATTTGCGGAAAGATGGGGGGCTACCATGTTTTGCCGGACACACTAAACAAGGCAAAATTCACGCGGGACTATGGAGGGAATGCTCGCAGAATTAACAAGTACGTAGAGGAGCTCAAGGCCAAAGGCGCGATCAAATCCGCCCTTGTGGAGCGGGCGTTAAGAAAAGTGCAACGGCATAAGCTCCTTTAAGCTTTCTACGATTTCGACCAAAAACGCTTCGTGGGAATAGATCCGCAAAATCCAAAAGAGGAGCACCTGAGAACGATTTACTTGGACGCGGCTTTGATAATCCGCATATCCGGAAAAATGCCCACTAGCTTCACATCACCATCATCTTTGGTCGCCAGAATCCTTGAGCTTTTGGAACTGCAACCAGGACTTCGTGTTTTAGAGATCGGTGCAGGCACCGGTTACAACGCCGCCTTGATGCAAGAGATCGTGGGCGAGGACGGTCATGTGACCACCATCGACATCCAAGAGGACCTGGTGGCACAAACCATAAGGCTTCTGCGTGCTGCTGGTTATGAAAGAATTGAAGTAATCGCAGGGGATGGCTTTTACGGCTAGCCAAGGAACGCTCCGTACGATCGAATTGTAGCCGCCGTGGGCTGCCCGGATATTTCCCCACACTGGGTGGAACAGCTTGCCCCTTGGGGTTTCATGCTCATCCCTCTCCAGCATGGCTCCGAAGGTTGTAACCCGCTTGTGCATATCTGGAGC
>JAGDVW010000018.1:5498-11138 GCA_023255835.1 Candidatus Acetothermia bacterium | reverse complement strand
CGCTGAAGCCTTTGGGAGATCTCGTGGAGGATCTCCAGTTTTTGGCTCAGATCCCGGAGGGATTCCAGGCGCGCAAGCCCGAGGAGGGCCACGGCCAGCTCCGCGGCCAAAATTTTCAAAAGTTCCCGGTCCTCGGGAGGGATGCCGTCGATTTGGTCGTGCTCCACGTTGAGAACCCCGAACCTCTTTTCCCCGATGGAGATGGGGATGGCGAGCTCCGCGCCCGCGGTGGGAAGGCCGGCCACGTAGCGGGGATCCTCGCGCACATCGGGGACATAGAGGGGTTCGTTGGCCAAATAGGCGGCCACGGTGACCCCCTTTCCCCCGGAAAAGGGCAGGCGCATCCCCAAAAGTTCCGGAGGATAGCCACGATGAGCCACCAAAACCAGGGCGTCTTCGTGGGCCTCCAGCACCGCCGCATACCTGAACCCGAAGACCTGGGCCACGGCGTCGAGGGCGATCCCATATAGCTCCTCTTTGGCTTGGGCCATCTTCAGGCGGCGGGAGGCCTCCTCAAGCCGGCGGAGTTTTTCAGCGGTTTGGCGGACCTGACGGAGGAGAAGGGCGTTGTGCAGGGCGGCAGCCGCGGCGGAAGAAAACCCCAAAAGCACGGTCTTTTCCCGCTCCCCAAATGGAATGGGGGAGAAACTTTGCACGGAGAGAATGCCTATCACTTCGGCTTGCGCCACGAGGGGGATCCCGGCCCAGGCCCGGGTGGGCCGGCCTACCGTCTTGAACGGCACCGGGGGCGGCATCCTCTCCACATCCTCCAAGAAGAGGGGCTCGCCCCGGACGATCACCCAGGCGGTGGTGCTCTCCTTGGGGTCCAAAGGAAGCTCAGGAAGAGCGATTTCCTCCCCCTCCTCGAGGGCAAAAAGGGGCACGATCTTTTCCCTTTGGGCATCCACGACGGCCACGAAGAAGGCGTCAAAGGAGATGAACCTGCGGAGCTCTTGGGCAATGAGGCGGAAGAGATCGGGAAGCTCCAGGATAGAGGAAAGCCTGACAAAAACGGCGTTCAGCCGACGCAAGACCTCTGCGGTCTTTCGCTGCTCTTCAAAAAGAGCGACGTTCTCCAGGGCGATCTCCGCATGGTGGGCAAGGAGGGTGAGGATGGGAAGGCGATCGGGAAGGGAGTGGGGTGTGCGGCTGTGCACATAAAAAACGCCCTGCACCCGGCCGCCCACCCGCAAGGGCAGGCCCACAGTGGAGCGGACCCCCTGCTCCAAAAGCACTGGATTGGCCGGGATCGGTTTTCCCTCCTCGTCCAAAACCGGGGGAATACAAGATCCGTCAGGCCTGATGTCCCCCACCACCACGGGCTTTCCTGTGCGGAGGATGAGGGACGTAAAACCCCGCGGCCGCATCCGCAGGGGCAGAGGTTTTTCCGCCAAAGGGTCCACGGTTTCGGGAACCCCCTCCGGGCTCAGAAGAAGAACGTTGGCATAATCGGCGCGGCTTACCCCCTTGGCGATCTCGACCAAGGCCTCTAGAACTTTTCGCCTCTCCAGGTGGGCGGTGAGGGCCGCCACCGCCTGGTTCAGGGCGGAAAGCTCCTCCACCCGGCGCTGGAGTTCCTCCTCAAGCTTCTTCCGCTCGGTGATGTCCCGGTTCAGGGAGAGGGTGGCAGGACGTCCTTTATAGGTGAACTGGACCACCGCGCATTCCGTCCAGTAAAAAGTTCCGTCTTTGCGGCGCTTTTTCTCCTCGAAGACCACGGTCTCCCCGCGGGCCAGGCGCTCGTTGGCCTTTTCGTAGGTGATGGCCGGCTCCTCGGCAGCGATATCCCGCATGATGTTTTTGCCGATGAGCTCAGCCCGGGAATAGCCAGTCTGTTTCTCCGCCGCCGGGTTGGCCTCGAGGATCGTCCCGTCGAAGGCCGTGATGTAAACGGCATCAGCAAGCCTCTCGAAGAGGAGGCGGAAGAGCCTCTCACCCTCTTTTAGCTCCTCCCTCTCCCGGCCAAGCTCCAAAAGCCCGGCGAAGATGTCCTGGTAAGGGAGAAGCCGTTCGAGGTCCTCCCCAGAAAAAGCCGCGGGGTCCTCCTTGTGGTCGAGGTTCAGATAACCGATGAGCTTCCCTTTGGCCAAAAGGGGGAGGGTGAGGGTGGCCGCGACTTGCCCTACCTCCGCGAGCTTTTCCACGAGCTCCGGCCCAAAATGGGCTCGATCCAAGGCCAAAATATCGCGGATGATCGCGGGTTTGTCCCCATAAATTCTTTGCTGGATGAGCACATCCTTGGGGAAGGAAACGGTGCGGAGTCGGGCGAAGTCCCAGCCCAAAGCGGCCGCGAACTCGAATCGACCGGAGAATTCGTTCAAGAGGAGGACTGAGCCGGCCTGGGCCTTGGGAACGAGGCTTTGGGCGAAGCGGAGGACGGCCTGGGCCAGGTCCTGCAGGGTTTCAGCCCGACCCACCTCCCGGAGGAGCCAGAGGATCCCGGAAAGCTCGGGGCTAGCCATTTTGCCCAATTATGTGGCCCAAGGGGTCAAAAGAAAAGGGGACGGTTACCCGTCCCCTGGAAACGTTTGTCCCCCGGTTTTTTCCTAGAAGCTAATCCCCGCGGAGACCAAAAGCTCGATCCGCGGCTCCTCGTAGCCCGTGGCATTCCGCGCCCCTAGGGTCACGTTCACCGCCCAGCCGCCGAAAAGGGTGAAGCTTAAGGTAGCATCGAGGGTTTGGGAATCCACGGGCGTCCCGCCCGCGGGAAGCATACGGGAGAAGGTGAGGCCGAGGTTCAAAGTGGTGGTAGGGGTGAGCTTTTGCACCAAGTTACCCATGACTTGCACGTTGTAGCTTGCGAAGTTGGGGACGGAGGTGGCATCCAAGCGCAGGCGGAATTGGCTATCCACGGACCAGGGCAGGGCATATTCCGCGGCCCCGAAGAGCACGAAATCCCGAGCGCCCGCAGGATCCAGGAGTTTATAGCCCGCGCCGCCGCTCACGGAGAACCCGCAAAGGCGGGTGTCGCCCAAAGCAGTGATGATCTCGCGGATGTAGAGGACGGCATCGGCCCCGAGTTTCCCAGCCGCCGCGCCCGCGCCCTCGATGAGCCCCACCACCTTCACCACGAGCTCATCCAAGGTGGCGTACTCCGCACGCTTCCCGATCTCTTGGGCGATGGCCATGAGGGCCTGGTCGGGAAGGGCCTTGGTGAGGATCTTCTCCGCGAGAAGTTTGTCGCCAATGCGGATGGCCTTGGCCAGGGGGGTCACGTCCTTGAGCCTCCCGTAGCCAACCCCCACCACCGCGGCCACCGTGGGGGTCACCAGCCCCGCGGCCTGGGCGTTCACCCGCCCGAAGGCGAACACGTCCATCCCCGGCGCGTAAAAACGGAAGTCCACGGAACCTGCGCCGGATAAAGACCAGCTACCATCCGCATAGGAAATCGAACCGCTCTTATTGATCCCGTAGCCGAAATCCGCGGAGTCGTAGTAGCGGAGGAAGCTTCCGGCCAGGGTCAGGGAGAGGACATTCCCCCGATCATCGCGGTACTGATCGTCCAGATACCGAAAGTTCCCTTGGAGCGAAGTGGTGGTGATGGAGGTGACGGGCTGGGTGTAATCACAGAGGGAAATGGCCCAAGCGCTGGCGGAAACAATGGCCAAAAGCGCCGCCCAAACCAGGATTTTTCGCATCATCCTCCCTCCTTTCGCAAGTAAAGTAGCTTAGCGCGGAAAACGCGGTTTTGTCAACAAATGCGGGGGAGGGGATCGCCGAGGGGCATCTCCAGGAACCTCCTTCCACCCACGGCGGTGCGGAGGATCACTTTCCCCGGGTATTCCGTGGTGGCCCGGCCGATCACCTTCGCCCCGGCGGTAAGGGGGTGTTTGCGGAGGGCAACCAAAACTTCCTCGAGTTTCTCGGGCGCAACGCCCAAAACCGCCCGGCCCTCGCAGGCGAGTTCATAGGGGCTTATTCCCAAAAGCTCACAAAGGCCCCGCACCTCCGGCCGCACCGGGATCGCCTCCTCTTCCAGTTCGATCCCCACCCCGGATTTTTTGGCCATCTCGTTGAGGGCCGCGGCCAAGCCCCCGCGGGTGGGGTCCTTCATGGCCGTGATCCCCCCCGTTTCCAGGGCCGCCATTAAGGCCGGCCAAAGGGGAGCAACGTCGCTGGCTATGGGCGCCTCCAGGGGGAGCTCGTTGCGCGCGGAAAGGATGGCCATGCCGTGGTCGCCCACCGTCCCTGTGACGAGGAGGAAATCCCCGGGCCGAAGCCCGGCATCGGGGATGGGCCGCGCGGCCACCCCGATCCCCGTGGTGTTGATCACGATCCCATCGAGCTCACCCTTCCCCATCACCTTCGTGTCCCCCGCCACGAGGGCCACCCCGATCTCCGAAAGCACCGCAGCCGCCGACCCCAAAATCCTCTCCAGGTCCGAAAGAGGAAAGCCCTCCTCCAAAACCAGGGCCATGGTCAAAGCCACGGGCCGCGCGCCCATGACCACAAGGTCGTTCACCGTCCCCGTCACCGCCAGCTTCCCGATATCGCCGCCCGGGAAGAAGATGGGCTTCACCGCGTGGTTGTCGGTGGTGATCACGAGCTTCCCCTCTGGCAGGTCCAGCACCGCGCCGTCGTCCAATTGATCGAGGCCGATCGGCCCGGCCGCGCGGATTTTGAATTTGGGAAGGATTTTCTCGACGATGAGTTTTTCCATAACTAGGCCCCCTGCGCCATGGAGGGCGGTGATCCTCTCCTCGGTGAGCCTTTTCATAGCCTCGGCCTCCCGGAATAGCGGTACCAGATGTTACAGGCGCCCTCCGAACCCACCATGCACGGCCCCACCGGGGTCATGGGGGTACAGACCGTGCCGTAAAGGGGGCAGTCGGTGGGAAAGGCCCGGGCCATGAGGACCTCGGCGCAGCGGCAGCCCGCGGGCTTCTCCTCCCCCATCTCTCCCTCAATCCCGAACTCCCTTTTCGCGTCATGCTGGGAAAACTCCTCTCGAAGGGAGAAACCGGAGTTGGGGATCTCCCCGATCCCCCGCCAAAGGGCCGGCCCCACTCGAAAAACTTCGCGGAAAAGCTCTTTAGCCCGGGGGTTCCCTTCCTCCGTGACCGCCCGGGGATAGGCGTTCTCCACCTCCGCCCTTCCCTCCCGCAGCTGGCGCAACACCAAAAAGAGGGCGTAGAGGATATCGAGGGGCTCGAAGCCCGCGACCACTATGGGGACACGAAAGCGGGCGGCGATTTCCCGATAGGCGCCGGCGCCGATCACGGTGGAGACGTGGCCGGGAGCGAGGAAGGCGTCGATTGACACGGGCGGGGTGGAGAGGAGGGCCTCCAGTGCCGGAGGAATGAGCTTGTGGCTCACAAGAACAAAGAAATTTTCCGGGGGGCGATCGAGGAGGACCGCGGCCGTGCCGGGCGCGGTGGTCTCGAAGCCCACGGCGAAGAAGACCACGGGCTTCTCCGGATTTTTTCGGGCGATCTCCACAGCATCCGCCGCGGAAAGGACCACCCGCACATCCGCCCCCTCCGCCTTGGCCTCCTCCAGGGTCATCCGGCTCCCCGGAACCCTGGTCATATCGCCAAAGGTGCAGAGGATCGCCCCTTTCTCCGCGATCCGGAGAGCACAATCGAGGTCCTGGGTGGAGGTGACGCAAACCGGACAGCCCGGCCCCTCCAAGACCTCCAC
>JAGDVW010000018.1:0-5398 GCA_023255835.1 Candidatus Acetothermia bacterium | reverse complement strand
GTGATCTCATGAGTTCCGCACACGTGGACGATGCGCACCGGCTTTTTCGGGGCCCAACGCCGCAAAAGCTCGCGAAAGCGCTGGGCCCGAGAGGGATCGCGAAGGAGGAAAATCTCCGACAAGGCCCTAAATTTTGGGCTCCTCACCGCTTAGGGCGAGGAGCTCGTCCCAAAGGCGAAGGGTTTCCTCGGCGTCCGCGGGATCAAGGCGCTTTATGGCGAAACCCGCGTGGACGAGGACATAGTCCCCAACTTGAACGGGCTCGGAAATGGCATCTAGACGAGCTTTTACTTTGCTTCCGCCCGCCTCCACTGTGGCCACCTTCCCCTCCACCGCCACCACCCGCACAGGGATCGCCAAACACATGGTCCATCATTTTCGTCATCCCCGGAAATACCGCAACCGGTACCAAAGAAAAGCCGCGTATTCCCGCAGGGCCAAGGCGCTCAGGGAAAGGCCTTGGGAGGAAGGAAGATAGGCTTGAACGGAGCGGATTGCCATTGCCCGCTGGTCGCAGGGCGCGGGGATCGGGGCGAGGCCATTGGCCCAAAAACAGCGAAGGGCCCGGGGCATGTGGAACGCCGAGGTCACCAGGATGAAATTGACCTCGCCGAAGTTCTCCGCCACCAAGGCTGCATCCTCCCAGGTATTTCTGGAGGCCGTAAGCCAGCGCACTTTCTCCCTGGGGACCCCCAATTCCCAGGCCGCTTGGGCCATGAGGGGGACGCCTTTTCCCGTAAATCCCTCCCCGCCCACAAACCAAAGGGTGGGCTTCCCCTCTAGGGCCCAGAATAACCGCACTCCCTCCACCAGGCGGGCCAAAGTTGAGGAAGGAAGGGTGCTGGGGATGGGCCGATCTTCGCGAAAATTCTCCCCGCCGCTTAAGACCACGATGACCCCCGCTTCCGGCGGGGAAAGGAGCGCGGGATAGCGGTCCTCCAAGGGACGGAGAAGGAGGTTTGCTCCCGGAGCGGTGGAAAGGAAATAAAGCCCACCCAAGAGCAAAAGAAGGGCGATGGCCACGGCATGCCAATGCCTTCGAAACGCAAGCCAAACGAAAAGGATCCCCAAAACGAAGAGCAGGGAAACTGGATCGACCAAAAAATCCATGGGTTAGCCACACATTATGGGCAAGGTAGGATTTCGGCAATCCTGGTCCGCACTGCCAAAAGCCTCTCCTCGGGGGGCCTAGGGAGCTCCGGCATTCCATAATTTTTCCCAAGCCTCTGGTATTTTTCGGCCACATCGTGATAGGGGAGGAGCTCCACTTTTTGGATCCCGCCGCGGAGTTCCCTAAGGAAGGCCCGTAAAAGCGCGATGTTCCTTTCCGTGTCGGTGATCCCGGGGACGAGGGGGAGGCGGACGATCACCGGCCGGCCGAGTCCCACCAAAGCCCTCAGGTTCTCGTGGATCAACTTGTTGGGAACCCCGGTGTAGCGGCGGTGCTCCTCCTCGTCCATGGGCTTCAGGTCGTAGAGGAAAAGGTCGGTGAGAGGGGCGAGCTCGGTGAGGACGGAGGTGGGGGCGAATCCCGAGGTATCCACTGCTGTGTGTATCCCCAGTTTCTTGCATTCCCGAAGGGCCGCGGAGAGGAACTCCGGCTGGAACAGGGGTTCCCCGCCGGAAAAGGTCACCCCGCCCCCGGAACGCTCGTAAAGGAGCCGATCGCGCTCAAGGATCCCTAGGAGCTCCTCCACCCCGATCGTTTGGCCCACCAGGCGCCAAGCCCCGCTGGGACAAGCTTTCGCGCATTCCCCGCACCCCGTGCACTTCTCCCGGTCAAGCCGGGGCCGGCTGGGGGAAGGGAAGGCGATGGCCCCTATGGGACAAACCCGGGCACAGGTGCCGCAGCCCAAGCACCTGTACTCGAAGAACATGAGCTCCGGCTCCGGAGAAATCCCTTCGGGGTTATGGCACCAAAGGCAGCGGAGAGGGCAGCCTTTGAGGAAAACGGTGGTACGGATCCCCGGCCCATCGTGGACGGAGAATCTTTGGATATCGAAAACCTTTCCGGTTACGGCCAAAGCTTACCACCCGCGCTGCTCGGTGCGGGCGATGATCTCCTCCTGGAGCCCTTTGGGGAGGTTCACGAAGTAGTCGCTGTACCCGGCCACCCGCACCATGAGGTCCTGGAAATCCTGGGGCCTTCTTTGCGCCTCCCGGAGGAGTTCCGCGCTCACCACGTTGAACTGCACATGATGTCCGCCCAAGGCGAAGAAGACCCGGATGAGTTGGGCGAGTTTCCCGAGGCTCTCCTTCTCGGAAAGAAGGTCCGGGGAGAGTTTCTGGTTGAGGAGGGCGCCGCCGGTTTTGTCCCAATCGCATTTGGCCACGGAGCGGAAAACCGCGGCGATCCCTTTTCGGTCCGTCCCCTGCACAGGGGAAACCCCTTCGGAAACAGGGGCACCTGCTTTCCTCCCATCCGGGGTGGCTCCTGTCACCTTCCCAAAGTAGACGTGCACGGTGGTGGGGAGGAAATAGACCCGCCGGGAGGCTTTCCTGACCGGTGTGGGAGGAAAGCCCTCCACGATCCGTACCACCTCGTCCACGATGGCCTTGGCGATAGCGTCGGCGTAATCGTCGTCCTCCCCGTAATGCGGGGATTTATTGAGGAGGATTTGACGGGTGATCTCATAAGGCCCAGAGAAGTCCGCCTCTAGGGCGCGGAGGATCTCCTCCATGGTGAAAGTCTTTCGCTCGAAAACGTGGAATTTGAGGGCGGAGAGGGCGTTCACGAGGGTCCCCAGGCCCACGATCTGGAGGTATTGGGTGTTATAGCGGGCTCCCCCGGCGTTGTAGTCCCGGGCGTTTTTGACGCAGTCCTCAATCCAAAGGGATAGGAAGGGCACAGGAAGAAGCCGCGCATAAAGGGCCTCAATTATGTCGTTCCCCTTCATCTTCACGGCCACGAAATATTCGAGCTGGCGGAGGAATGCCTCCCAAAGCTCTCCGTAGCTTTTGAACTCCCGGGGATCGCCGGTTTCGATCCCGATCTTCTTCCCCGTGCGGGGATCGAGGCCGTTGTGGAGGGTTATTTCCAGGATCTTCGGAAGGTTGAGGTAGCCGGTGAGGATGTAGCATTCCTTCCCGAAGGCCCCGCTTTCCACACAGCCGCTCACCCCGGCGGTGCGGGCGTCCTCCAGGCTCTTCCCCTGGCGGAGCATCTTCACCACCACCCCGTCGAAGTTGAAAAGGGGCGGCTCCCCAAACCCCGGCGCCACCACCTCCAAGGCCCGGATGAGGAACCGGTCCGGGGTCTTGGCGCTTATGAGGACAGCGGTGTTGGGCTGGAGGGTGCGCATCTCGTCGAGGACCTCGAGGATGAGATAGGAAAGCTCGTTCACCCCGTCGCTTCCATCCTCCCGAAGCCCGCCCAAATTGAGTTTGGCAAAATCGTTGTAGGTGAAACTCTCCTCGGCGGTGACCCCCACTTTGGGCACGGCCGGCTGATTATTGAACTTGAGCCAAAAGGCTTGGAGGAGTTCCTTGGCTCGCTCGCGGGTGAGGCGCCCCTCCTTAAGGTCGCGGCAGTAGAAGGGCCAAAGGTGTTGGTCGATCCTTCCCGGGCTGAAGGAGTCCCAGGGGTTCGTCTCGTAAGTGATGCCCACGTGGATGAACCAGTAATGCTGGAGGGCCTCCCAGAAGGTGCGGGGAGGATGGGCCGGGACCCAGCGGCAAATCTCCGCCATCTTTTTGAGCTCTTCGCGGCGGGCGGGGTCTCCCTCTTCCTCCGCCATTCGCTCGAGCTTTTCCGCGTAACGCCGGGCATAAATGAGGAGGGCGTCGGCAGCGATGTCCATGGCCCTAAGCTCCGCGAGCTTTTCAAAATATTCTGGGTCGCTGGGGTCGAGGCTTTTCATGACCTTGGCGATCTCCTCTTTCACCTCGAGGAGTCCCATTTTGAAGATCCTTTCCCCTCCGGCGGTGTGGCCGGGGGCCCGCTGCTCCATGAACTCCGTCCAGACCCCGGCCTCGTAGGCTTCGATCCACTCCTTGGGAAGGTGCTGGAAAATGAGGTCCCGCATGGATTTGCCCCGCCAAAACGGGATGATCTCCTCCTCGTAAAGGCGTTTCGTTTCCTCATCCACGCGGTAGGGCATGTTCTCCCGGGAGTCGAGGATCGCCAGGTCCGCAAGGCTATGGACGCAGATCTCGGGGTAGGTGGGAACTTCCTTGGGGCCGGTGCCGCGCAGGCCCACGATGAGCTGCCCTTCTTCCACAGGCAAGCTCACCCGCCCAAGAAGGTATTTCAGGGCCAAGGCCCGCTGGATAGGTACCGGCAACCCCGTCCCTTGCCCGGATTTATAAAACTCGGTGATGAGGCGGGCCCGCTCGCTTGAGATCCGGACCACCGCTCGGACGCTTTCCTCCCGCAGGCGGGCGATGCGCTCGTTCACCGGTCTTATGGCTTGACGCCGCCTTTCCAGCTCCACTTCCAGGGCCATCTCGCTCCCTTTTTGGCACTATACGCTCCTTGCGTCTTTGGAGCAACTCCCTCTGGAAGGCTTCCCAAAAGGGAGGCGAAAAGGATGAGGAAGGCTCCGATCGCTTGAGGGATAGTGAAAGCCTCCTTCCACCAAAGGTGGGCCACAAGAAAGGCCACCACCGGTTCCAAGGTGGAAAGGATGGCCGCGCGGCTGGCGGGAAGCCGCCGCAGGCCCGCGAAATACGCGGAATACGCGCCGTACGTGGAGAAAAGCGCCAAAAACAAAAGGGCTCCCCAGGCCACCGCAGATTTTGCATGGAATTGGACCAAAGGAAGGAGGGCGAGCGCACCCGCGGGAAGGGCAAAGAAAAACAGGTGGGCCGTGGGATGGCCGGCGAGAAAGCGTTTGCCAAAAAGGTAATAAAAGGCATAGGAAAACCCGGAAAGAAGGCCGAAAAGGATTCCAAGAGGATCGAGGCTTACCATCCCAAGCTCGCTTATCAGGGCCGCGCCCAAAAGGGCCAGGAACACCGCCAAAAGCTTCCGCACCGTGAGCCTTTCCCGCAGGACCAGGGGCGCAAGGAGGACGACCCAAGCCGGCGCGGTGTAAAGGAGGACGCTGGCCAAGGCCGCACCGCTCCGGGCGATGGAAAGCTGATAAGAGGCGTAAAAGAGGGAGATCCCCACAAGGCCAAACGGTATGTAGAGGAAGAAATCCCGGGGCCGCAAGGAAAATCCCCATTTCCAGAGCGCTTGGATGGCGAAGGGAAACCAGGCGAGGACGGCCCGAAAAAAGGCAACCTCCAAGGGGGCAAGGCCCTCTTGAAGAGCTACCCGGGAGACGGGACCGATCAGGCCCCAAAGAGCGGCTGCCCCGAGGATCGCAAGGTAGCCCACGCCCTCGGATTATAGGTGGCCAAACGAGCATGGAGGTCTGGCCACTGGACGCCTCACCCTGGCCCACCCTATCAT
>JAGDVW010000036.1:7610-11253 GCA_023255835.1 Candidatus Acetothermia bacterium | reverse complement strand
GTGAGCTTTCGTTGACCCTTGAGTTGGTTCAGCTCGGCATAGCGTGGATCATAATATTTCCCGCCGGGCTGAAGCATGTAGGGGTTGATCCAGAAGAACTGCTCCTGCATGGCTGCCCTGGTTTCCGGGGCGAGCTCTTTTGGCGCGGTCAAAAGCGCCCAAACCCATTTCAGGTGGTTATCCACGGCGCCGATCAGCTCATAAAGCCCGCCCCTGGCCCGCTCCTCTTCCGTGATCTCCGCGTAATCCAAAAGTTGCCAAAGGAGGCTCGGCTGGAGGTTATAGGCGACCTTGATCCCTGGAAATTCCAACTGGATCCGGGGGGAATCGATGTATTCCTGCACCGCGTGGACCCGGACCCAGGGGAGCTCGTACTCCCCGGTGAGCCTGTTCCAATAAAGAGGTTGGTGCATGTGCCAAACGATGGCCAAATTTATGGGCCCTTTGGCCAGGGCCAAGAAGGAAAAAGCCGTCAACCCCAAAAGCACCGCTTTTCTCATCATCCCCTCCTTTGCACCGCAATGCCCCGCAACCCCTCAACCGACACCATTTTACCGCTCGCAAAAACGGCGTGAAGGCCCAGACCTCGCGGCGCCAGGATCCACAGGTTTTCCTTCTCTTTTGCGATTCCCACCTGGATCGGCATGGGCACAATAAGCTCGGGAGCCCCCAATAATCCAGCTCCTTTCACCACGGGAACGAGCACCCGATAGGCCAACCTTCCCGCCGGCACCAGGATTTCCCAGCCATCCAGAGCTCTCTTTTTCGGATCCCAAACGAGGAATTCGCCGTCATATGGCCGCGGTAGCTGCACCTTCTCTTCCTCCTCGCCGAGGTTCAAAACGAGCAAGTAAACCCAGGGAAGATCCCCGGCAACCCTTTCCGTCCAAAAAATCGGGGTTGGGGAGTTCAAAGTGGGCCAAAGGGGTTCCGGAGGGCGATCTGGCTGGGCGAGCCCCCCGTCGGGAAGTACAAGGCGCAAAAGGAGGCTTTGGTCGGCCATGCCACAGGCGTCCCCGAACCCCACCGGACCGGAGGAGAGGGCCCGCAGGACCGCCTCCTCCCACGCGTTTTCCCCGCCGAAGCCCGGATGCTTTCGGGAAAGGAAAAGATCGTGGAAGGGGGCCAAACCCAACGCCCATTGCACATAGCCCACGAGGAGGTTTTGTAGCCAAATGCGTACGGGTTTTTGCCAGGCCCGCTCGATGGCGGGTTCGGCTTTGGCCGCCCGGCGCAAAGCCGGGCGCAGGGAGAAAAGGTGATCCGTGTAACTTCGGGCGGCGACCACGTTGGTCTCCCGGGTGGAAGCGAGGACCATCCCCATGGTCTCCATGCACAAAAGGACCGGAAGCCCCTTTTCCCGAAAGGCCTGGCACATCCCGGAGAACCAGGCCTCTGCCCGCCAGGGATCAGAAAGGAGGGCGGGGGTGAGAAATTGCCAGGTGCGGAGCCAATCGTGCCAGATACCAATTCCACCTTGCCGCAAAGCTTCTTCGGCGATCTCCTCGTAAATTGCAGGATCAGCGCCATCTGCACCATAAAAGTTGCGCGGGCTCAACGCCGAAAGATGGAGAACGAAAGGAATACCGAGTTCCTCGCGCAATGCGCCGAGACCTCGGGGATACTTCCGCGGATCCGGCTGGAACACCAACGCCTGGCCGATGCGCTCGTATGGGTACCAAAGATCTAGGCCGATGTAACCCACCGGGATCTTTTTGGCCCGAAACTCCGCGGAAAGTGCGCGGAGAATCCCTTCCTCCATGGGGTGGATGAGCTCGGTGTAGTAAGAGCCGTAAGCGTTCCAGTAGCCCAAGCGGGAAAGGAGGGGCGTGGAATGAGGATTCGGCCGCTCCTTTTCCCCGGCCCGAAGGAGAACCTCGCCTAACCTCCTTAGGGCCTCACCCGGATCTTTCCCGAAAGCGAACCAGGTGGAGAGAACGGTCCCGGCGGGGATCATCGGGAAATCGCCGGAAAGAGCCCGGCCCACTCGCCCTTCATGGAGGCCCAAAGGGCTGAGGAGGAAAAGCTCACCGGGTGCGATGGCCACCGCCCCCTCCTCGTCGTGAATCACCAGGGGCGCAAACGGTTTTTGGGGTAAACCTTGACTTACAAGTCCAAAGCGGGCCTCAGGCCAATATCCGCCAGGAAAATCCCCGCCCTCCCCGTCCAACCCGAAGGTGCACAGGAAATAGGCGAGATCTGAAGCGGGCGAGAAGAGAGAAACCCATATTGCCGGGCGGAGAAAATCCCGCGAGCCTTGCGGGTCAGAAAGGCCATGCGGAAAATGTATTTCGTGACGCAACGCTCCTTCATACAGAAAAACCCGGTCCTCCAAAAGTTCCTTGCCCTTCCAGAGAAAGGACCGGCGCCACGATCTGAAAGTGCCGAAGCAATCGGCACCTTGTTCCTCAACCCAAGGCGTGGCCCCGATATCCCTGCTGGTTAACCTTCCTCCCCGAAGGCGAAGGGCCCAGGCAAAGCCGGTGCCCTTGGTTTTACCCGCCCACCCTATTTTGACCTGACCGTTTTTCTCAATGGAAACTTCCACTGAACCTCCTTTTCCCGCAAGCTTATGGGCGGCGGGCTTGATAGGACAAGGGGGCTGGCCTGGATTGAGAAAAAATCAACGCCGAGTAAAAGGAGCTTCAGCGAGAATTGTGGACAAAGCCCGTTTTAAAGGCTTGTTTTTTCGCTAAATCCTGACCTGGGGGCCCATCCCGCCGCAGCCGCCCCGGCTCAGGGGAGCCTCACACCAACCCCGATAACACGCGCCCCGCCGGGAAAGCCCATAGGCTTCGGGGTCCTGCCCGAGGGCTTCAAGCTCCCGGGCCAGGTAGTAATCGGGGTGAGCGAAGCGCAGCCATTCCTCCACCGCGGACCGCACCGCCGCAGCATCCCACCGCTTTTCCCGAATGAGCCAAGCGGCGAGGCCCCGGGCGCTGCGCACGAGGTTGCAAATTAAACCCCCTTCCTCGCAACAACAACGCACAAGCCTAGTATCATCGCAACACGGTGTGGGAACAGAACCCAGCGCCCGAACCAAGATGGCCTCCTCTGCGGGGGCAAGGCGGAACTCGTAGTACCAATCGGCAAAGCGCTGGGCGTTTACCAAGGAAAGGGGGATTCCGTAAGCGGTGGCGGTGCCTTCCCCCGGAATTGCTCGGCGGCGCAGCTCCGCCAAGGAGGAAGAGGGCGGTTCCCTTCCCGAGCGCCAAAGGAGGACCGCCCCCACCACAAGCCCAACCACCAAAACCAGAACCAGCCAACTCCGATCCAACATCTCTCTCTTTGGGTTGTTCATCCCTTGGGCAGACAACAGGGTGGAACCGCAGGCGGGTTGGCAATCTTCACTTCCAAGCCCATCCCACCGCAGCCCCCTTGGTCCAAGGCCACCTCGCACCGCCCCTGGTAACAGGCCTCGTATGCCTCATGGGGCTCAAGCCCGAATTCCTTGGGATCCAAGCCCTGCTCCTCCAAAGCCCGGGCCAGGTAGTAATTGGGGACCAGGAACCTAAGCCACTCCTCCACCGCAGCCCTCACCGCTTCCGCGGTGAACCCGCGATAGACGATGAGCCATTTGGCGAGCCCTTGGGCGGAGCGGGTGAGGTTGCAAATCCTTCCATGCCCTTGACAACAACAGCGC
>JAGDVW010000036.1:6023-7510 GCA_023255835.1 Candidatus Acetothermia bacterium | reverse complement strand
CGCGGGAATGGTGGAGAGCGCCTCTGCCCAGATAGCTTCCTCCTCAGGCGTCAAGCGAATCGCATAGTACCAGTCCGCGAAATGCTGGGCGTTGGCCAAAGAAAGAGGGATCCCGTACGAGGTCTTTTGCCCCTCGGCGGGGATGAGCTCAGCCCGTAGCTCCTCCAAAGGGTTAGCGAAAGCCATAAAAAAAGCCCGCAACCAAAACCACACCCAAAACGATAAGGCCCTTGTTGCGCATGCATACCTCCTTTAGGCAAAGAAAATACACGGTGCCTCAAGCTCTGGTTTCACGGGGCGGGGAAGAACGTGGGGGCTTGGGTGTCGGCAAAGAGGGCAGGAACTCCGCCCGTGTGGAGGAAGACCACGGTTTCACCTTTCCCAAAGGTCCGGCGGCGCACGAGATCCAAAAGCCCGGCCATGGCCTTCCCCGTGTACACCGGGTCAAGGAGAATCCCCTCCATCCGAGCCAAAAGCTCCACCGCCTCCTTCATCCCCGGCGTGGGCAGGGCATACCCCGGACCCACGTACTCGTCGTATACTTCGATCAGTCCTCCTGGGATTTTCAGGTCCAGCTCCAAGAAACGCAGGGCCTCTTCGAGGTTTTTCCAGATCCTCTCTTTCAAGGACTCGGCCCTTCCGGAGACGCTCACCCCCACCACGCGAATTTGCCCTTGGGCGAAAAGAAGGGAGCCCAAAACGAGGCCGGTCTGGGTTCCGGCCGTGCCGCAGGCAGTGACGATGGCATCGGGAGCGAGGTTCATGGCCCGCATCTGTTCCAAAACCTCCAAGACGCATCCAGCATAGGCCAGGGCGGAATGGAGGGGTTTGCAGCCATTGGGAATCACATAGGGAACCTCGCCCCGCCGGCGCAACTCCTCAGCAAGCTCCTCGGCCCGGGCCTCCGTGGCCCGCACCAGCTCCTCCCGCGAGGCGTAACCCCTGGGATCCACCCAGTGGATCTCCGCCGCGCCCAGGAGGTGGTCCAAAAGAAGGTTTCCCGTGGGGGTGGCGGGCTTTTCCCCGCGCAGAACGACGAAGGTCCTCAGGCCCAAGCGGTTAGCGCAGGCGATCGTAAGCCGCACGTGGTTGCTTTGCACGGCGCCGCTGGTGACGATGGCCGTGGCCCCAAGCTCCTTGGCCTCGGCCAAGGCATACTCCAGCTTCCGGACCTTGTTCCCACCCAGGGCGATCCCCACAAGATCTTCGCGTTTCACAAAAATCCGCGGCCCGCCCAAATGCGCACTCAGCCGCGCAAGCTCCGAAAGAGGCGTGGGATACTCCCCAAGCCGCAAGCGCGGGACTTTTCCCAGTTGCACCCCTCCTCCTTTCTTCCAATTGTGCCAAAAACTTCAGACCTTTCCGGCGGGTATATTCGGGGCGATGCTGGAGAGGCGGAGTTTCCCTGTGCGGGGCATGACCTGTGCGGCCTGTGTTGCCCACGTGGAAAGGGCTTTGGCCCGGCTTCCCGGGGTGAAGGAGGTCCA
>JAGDVW010000036.1:0-5923 GCA_023255835.1 Candidatus Acetothermia bacterium | reverse complement strand
GTGGTGGTGGAGGAGAAACTCCCCTGGGCCGACCTGGTCCGCGCTGTGCAGGAGACCGGCTACGAGGTCCCCACCGAGACGGTGGTCCTCCCCATCGGCGGGATGACCTGCGCGGCTTGCGTCGCCCACGTGGAGGAAGCCCTGCGCGGGCTCCCGGGTGTCGTCTCCGCCTCGGTCAACCTGGCCACGGAGAAGGCGACGGTCACCTTCATCCCCGGCGTGGTGGGCATCCCCGACTTCCAGCGGGCGGTGGCGGAGGCCGGGTACGAAGTGCTGGAGGCCCCTGCCGAAAGGGCGGTGGCCGAAGAGGACGAGGCCGAGCGCAAAATGCGTGAGAGCCGCTTCCGCATGCGTGTCGCCTGGGCGTTCACCGTCCCCATCATCCTCTGGATGCTCCCCGAGATGCTCTGGGGGGTGATGTGGCCCAGCCACCTGGTCTTCCATCTGGGGATGATCCTCCTGGCCGCGCCCGTCCTCTTCTGGGTGGGCCGCCGGACCTACCGCAGTGGCCTCTCCGCCGCCCTGCACGGTTTCGCCAACATGGACACCCTCATCACCCTGGGCACGGGCGTCTCCTTCCTCACCGGCCCGGCGTCCTTCTTCTTCCCCGTCGCCAACTACGCCGGGGTGGCGGCGATGATTATGGCTTTCCACCTCACCGGCCGGTACGTGGAAGAGACGGCGAAAGGCCGCGCCTCCCAGGCCATCCGCAAACTCCTGGAACTGGGCGCCAAAACGGCGCGCGTCGTCCGGGACGGGATAGAGGTGGAAGTGCCCATTGAGGAAGTCCAGGTGGGGGACCTGATGGTCGTCCGTCCGGGCGAGAAAATCCCCACCGACGGCGTCGTCCTGGAGGGGGAAAGCGCTGTGGACGAATCTATGGCCACCGGCGAGTCCATGCCCGTGGAGAAGCGCCCCGGCGACGAGGTCATCGGCGCCACCGTCAACCAGGACGGACTCCTGAAGGTGCGGGCCACCCGGGTGGGGCGGGACACCTTCCTGGCCCAGGTCATCCGGCTGGTGGAGGAGGCGCAGGGCTCCAAAGTCCCCATCCAGGCCTTCGCCGACCGGGTAACCGCCGTCTTTGTGCCGATCGTGCTGGGGATCGCGCTTCTCACTCTGGTAGCCTGGCTGGCGTTTCCGGATTTGATGCGGACCCTGGTGACGGCCGGCTCCTTTTTGCCCTGGGTGAATCCGAACCTGGGGACCGTCACCTTGGCCATCATCTCCACCGTCGCCGTCCTGGTGATTGCCTGTCCCTGCGCGCTGGGCCTGGCGACGCCCACCGCGCTCATGGTGGGAAGCGCCCGGGGCGCCGAGCGCGGCATCCTCATCCGCTCCGGCGAGGCCATCCAGACCCTCAAGGATGTGCGGGTGGTGGTTTTTGATAAGACGGGGACCCTCACGAAAGGGAAGCCCGCCGTGACCGACATCGTACCGGCCGAAGGGATGAGCGAAGAGGAACTCCTCTACCTGGCCGGGTCGGCGGAACGGGGGTCAGAGCATCCCCTGGGGCGGGCGGTGGTGGAGGGGGCCCTCGCCCGGGGCCTGGCGCTGGCGGACCCCGCCGAATTCCAGGCCCTGCGCGGCCGCGGGGTCGCGGCAACGGTGGACGGGAAACGGGTCCTGGTGGGCTCTCGGCGGCTCATGGAGGAGGCGGGGCTCCCCCCGGCCCTGCTGGAGGAGACCCTGCGCCGGCTGGAGGCGGAGGCAAAGACGGCCATTCTGGTGGCGGTGGACGGCCGCCTGGGCGGAGTCCTGGCGGTGGCCGACCCGCTGAAGGAGGACGCCGTCGCTGCCGTGGAGGCCTTGCACCGGCTTGGCCTGCGGACGGCGATGCTCACCGGCGATAACCGCCGGACCGCGGAGGCTATCGCCCGGCGGGTGGGCATAGACGAAGTGCGGGCCGAGGTCCTCCCTGAAGGCAAAGTGGCGGAGGTCCGCCGCCTGCAGGAGCAGTACGGTCGGGTAGCCTTTGTGGGCGACGGCATCAACGACGCTCCCGCTCTCAAGGGAGCGGACGTGGGTATCGCCATCGGGACGGGCACCGACATCGCCATTGAGGCCGGGGACGTGACCCTGGTGCGCGGGGAACTTTCGGGCGTCGTGGAGGCGATCCACCTTAGCCGGGCCACCTTCCGCAAAATCCGCCAGAACCTTTTCTGGGCCTTTTTCTATAACGTGGTGATGATCCCCCTGGCAGGGATGGGGTGGATGCATCCCGTGCTGGCGGAGATCGCCATGGCGACTTCTTCGGTAACGGTGGTGACCAACGCCAACACCCTGCGGCGGGTGCGGATATAGTGGGGAAGGAGGTGAACCGTGGCGAAAAAGGAGATCGATCCGGTGTGCGGGATGGAGGTGGATCCAGCCAAGGCCCCAGCCAAAGCGGAGTACAAGGGAAGGACTTACTACTTTTGTGCACCCTCCTGCAAAGCCGCTTTCGAAAAGGATCCCGAGCGCTATCTAAAGGGAGAAAAAGCCGAAGAGAAGTGGTGGCGAAGGTTTTTCAGGTGTCGCCGCTGATCCTTTGGTCTGCGGCCCGCACGACCTCGGCCAAAAATTCTACCACCGCGGAGAGGCGGTTTTCCTCCGGTCCTTCGGCGAGGATGCGGATCACGGGTTGGGTGCCCGAGGGACGCACCACCAGCCGGCCGTGGGCGAGCCGTGCTTGGGCCCGGGCAATGGCCTCCCGCACCTTCAGATCCGCCATGACCTGCTCCCTGTTGGACACGGGCACGTCGCGCCGCACCTGAGGATACAGGGGGACCGGGGCCACAAGCTCCCCAAGGCTTTTCCCCAGCCGTCGCAGATAGGAAAGGACCAAAAGTCCGGTGAGGAGGCCGTCGCCGGTTACGGTGTACCGCCGAAACACGATGTGGCCGGAGGGCTCGCCCCCTAGATCGACGTCTTTTTCCCGCATGGCCCAGGCCACGTGGCGATCGCCAACTGGGACCCGGATCACCGCAAAACCCCGCTCGCGCAAATACTTCTCTGCTCCCATATTGGCCAAGACCGTGAACACCACCGCCTTTTCGCGGATCTCGCCCCACTCCCAAAGATGGGGGGCTAAAGCGGCCATGAGTTGGTCCCCTTCCACGATTCGGCCCGTTTCGTCCACAAAAACTGCCCGATCGCCATCCCCATCGAGGCCAATCCCCAAGTCTGCTCCCTCGGCCCGCACCGCCTCTTGAAGGGCTTTCGGCGCAGCCGCTCCAGTGGCGTTTATCCTCCAGCCATCGGGCTCTAAACCCAAAAAACTCAGGGAAGGGCCGAGTTCCCCAAAAAGGCAAGGCGCGGCCACGATGGTGGCCCCATGAGCGCAGTCCACCACAAGTTTCACTCCGGCAAGCCTCGGTTCCGGAACGAAAGAACGGAGAAGCGCCAAATAGCGATCCAAAGCCTCGGGCCAGGCGCGAATTTCCCCAAAACGCTCAGTTACAGGGCTTCCGGGGCCTTCGAGCGCAGCCTCCACCCTCTCCTCTTCGGCCACGGAGAGTTTGTAGCCTTGGGAGTTGTAGAACTTGAGGCCGTTATCCTCCGGTGGGTTGTGGGAAGCGGAGACCACAAGGCCGAGGGGGATCTTCTCTCGTGGCAGGAGGTGGGAGACCGCCGGTGAGGGAAGGATCCCGGCATCGAGGATCTGAACGCCCTGGGACAAGAAACCGGCCGCGCAGGCGGCGCTCAGGGCTGGTCCGGATGCACGGGTATCCCGGGCCATGAGGACTTTTTCTGGGCGGAACGCCCGGGCCGCGGCCTGGGCCACGGCCAATGCTAACTCCACCGTGAGCTCCACACCGGCCCTTCCCCGCACACCGTCCGTTCCGAAGTACTTGGGCATATAAACGCCGGGATTTTACCGGGCGGGGTTTAAGCGGTGGGCCGCGGGCCAAAGAGGGCCGTGCCCAAGCGGATCAGCGTGGCCCCTTCCTCTACGGCCACCTCCCAATCCGCGCTCATCCCCATGGAAAGGGTGTCCAATTCAAAACCATCCCTTTTGAGCTCGTCGAAGAGCCGGCGCATGGCCCGAAAATGTGGCCGGGAGTCCTCGGGTTTTTCCGGAGCCGGCGGGATGGCCATGAGCCCCCGCAGCCGAAGCCCCGGAAGGTCCCGAACGGCCTGGGCTAGGGGGAAAACCTCCTCGGGCAGGACCCCGGCCTTCTGGGGCTCCCGGCCGATGTTCACCTGGATGAGGACAGGGATGGTCTTCCCGGCGCGCACCGCCGCCGCGGAGAGCTTTTGCGCAAGCTCCAAGGAATCCACGGTCTGGACCCAGTCAAAGAGCTTCGCAGCCCTATTGACTTTGTTTTTCTGGAGGTGGCCGATCATGTGCCAGATGGCGGCCTCGGGGATCTCCGCTTTCTTTTTCTCCGCTTCCTGTACGTAGTTTTCGCCGACGTGTTTTATGCCGGCGGCCAAGGCGGCGCGGATCTCTTGGGGAGTGCGGTCCTTCGTAGCGGCCAAAACGATGACGTGTGGAGGAACCCGCCGCAAAATCTCTTCACAGCGCCGCACGATCTCCCCGAACTCCACGCTCGCAAGTCTACCCTGACCTGAAAAGAAAACCCCTCCCAAGGGGAGGGGTGCAGAATGAAGGAACCCGACTACTCTTTCGGCGGGGTCAGCTCCACCCGGATGCGCTCAAGCCTTCCATCGCCAAAGTAGATCTGAAGCTCGTAGAACCCCGGGCTGTGGTCTTTGGTGGAATAGGCGAGGAAATAATAGCCCTTGGTCTCGTCGTAGGGGATGCGGGCCCACCCACGAAGCGGAAGCCTTTCCTCCTCCCCGCTCAGATCCACCCACAGCACGGTGAGCTCAGGGTATGCCCGGGTGTAGGGGTGCCCGAAGTAATCCTTCACCATGAACGCGATGATGATTGGGGCATGGAGAGGATAGCGGGCGAAGAGGGTTCCCCGACCCAGGGGCTTCCGCTCCTCAGGAGGGAGGAGCTGGTCGAGGTAAAAGCCGTTGGGATGGACGGCTTCCAGGACGAAATGAACATAATACCACGCCCAGGCCTCCCTCTCGTTGCCAGCACGGTCCCGCACCCAGATCCGGAACTTGTTCTGACCCGGCGAGCGGGTGTCCAGGGCGGAACCAGGGGTTGCTGTGGATTCCACCTCGGCAATCCCCGAGAGGTTGTCGTAGGCGACCCAATCCACGTTGACTGGCTGGTTGAGGAGGTAGCGGCCGCCCGGCTCAGGGACCCGGATGACCACCGTGGGCGGGGTGAGATCGATCCGCACCACCACCGTTTTCTCCGCGGTCTCGCAGTTGTCGCGGTACCGAAGAGTGTGAACTCCTTCTGAGGAAAGCACTACGACCGCGGGATGGCCGGATTGCGGTACACCGTTCACGTAGATGGGAAGACAGCTAAGGTCCGTGGTGTAGATCTCCACCGTGACCGGCACGGTGTTGTGCCAACCGTAGGGATTGGGCGATGGGGAGACGACCGCGTAGGAGCCAGCAAAAGCTAACGCGCTCCCGAACACCAAGGCCAGCAAACCTGCGCGCCTCATGACGCACCTCCTTGGATTTCCACCCGGATGCGGAGGCTTTGGCCGTCGCCAAAGCCAAGCCAAAGGTCGTAGATCCCGGGCTTCCTCTTCTCCGTGGGATAGGCCAGGAAATAAAAGCCCTTCTCCTGGTCGAAGGGGATGGGCACCCAGTCCCAAATGGTGTGCCGTTCGCCCTCCTCGGTGAACCGCACCTCGGTCACAAGGACGTTCGGTCTGGCCTGGGCGAACACCACGTCGTTCGCGTCCCGAAGAAGGAAGCCAAAAAGAATGGGTTCTCCCACCTTGTAGCGGGCAAGGACGGGAAAAAGCCCCACTTTGACTTGTTCCTCGGGAGGAAGGAGCCGATCGAGCCAGAATCCGCTGGGGAACACCGTGGAGAGTTTAAAGATCACCTGGTAGTCCAC
>JAGDVW010000043.1:7817-11355 GCA_023255835.1 Candidatus Acetothermia bacterium | reverse complement strand
ATCCAAGCCGCGCGGGCCAAAGAGGAAGGGGAGCTTTTCGCGTTGCGCGAGCGCCGCCGCGAACTTTACCGGGAGCTCGAGAAAAAGAGGGCCAGCCTTGCCCGCTACGAGCGGGAGGCCGCGGAGCTCCGGGGCGAGCTTTCCGCCCTCGGCGAGGTCCAGCCGCCGGCCGAGCCCGCCCAGGGCTCGCCCGAAGTCCTCCAGGCCCGCCTCCGCCAAATCGAGCGGGAACTCGCGTCCTTAGGGGCGGTGAACCTCCGCGCCGTGGAGGAATACGAGGTGGCCTTGGCCGAGGTCCAGGAGCTGAAGGAGCGGGTGGCCACTTTGGAGCGGGAAAAGGAGGAAATAGAGCACTTCATCGCCGAGGTGGAACGGAAAAAGCGGGAGAAGTTCTTGGAGACCTTGGAGAACGTCTCGGCCGAGCTCAACAGGCTTTTTATTCGCCTCTTCGGCGGAGGGGAGGCGCACCTGGCTTTGGCGGAGCCGGGGAACATCTCTTCGGACCTCCTCATCCGAGTGCGGCTCCCGGGAAAGGAGCTCCGGGTTTTGGACGCCCTCTCCGGCGGGGAAAAGGCCCTGGTGGCCATCGCCTTTGTGCTGGCCCTCTCCGCCGGCCGGCCCGCGCCCTTCTACCTCCTGGACGAGGTGGACGCAGCTTTGGATAAGGCCAATTCCGAAAGGCTTTCCCGCCTCCTTAGGGAGTTCGCCAAAAGCGCCCAAGTGATCGTGGTCTCCCACAACGAGGAACTCGTGCGCCATGCGGACCGGATCTATGGGGTTGTCCTCCGCCAGGGGGCCTCGGAGATTTTGGGGATGGAGCTCGTGCGCCATGCTTGAGGTCTTGGAGCCGGAGAGGTTTACCCGCGCGGACTGGGAGGAGCTCTTCCGCGCGGCCACCCGGGGCCTGGACCCCTGGGCCTTGGACATCACCGTCCTCATCGGCCGCTTCAGGGAGTTCCTCACCAAAACCCCGGTGGAGCTGCGGGTGCCGGGCCGGATGGTCCTCGCCAGCTCCGTGCTCCTGCGGATGAAGTCCGAACGCATGGAGGGGAAGGCCACCCTGGCCGAGGCCGTGGAGGCCGTTTTGGCGGAGGAGGCGGCCGCGGCCGAGCCCGCGGTTTGCGTGGCCCCGGAGCTCCGGCTGCCCCTGCGCCGGAAACCCAAGGCCAGGCTCACCGTGGCGGATTTGCGCCGCGCCCTCCTGGCCTCCCTTTCCTCCCGCAAGCCCCAAAAGGAGAAACCAAAAGCGCGCCTGGAGGTGGAGGAGCCCTTCCGGCTCCGCGCCTTAAGGCTTTTGCGGAAGCTCCTTTCCTTGGTGAACGGAAATAGGTTCGTTCCTTTTTCCCAAATTTTGGAAGGCGCCGATCCAGGGGAGCGGGTGGCCCGCTTTCTTGAGCTTTTGCACCTCGACGGCCAGGGGAAGATCCGTCTCCATCAGCCGGAGTTCCTGGGGGAGATCCTCATCGAAGTGCCCCATGATCCCTAAGGCCCTGGTGGAGGCCGCCCTTTTCCTTTCGGACCGGCCCCTTTCCGTGGCGGAGTTGGCCCAAAAGTTGGGCTTGGAGGAACACGTGGTGCTGCGGGTCTTGGCCCGGCTCGCCGATGAACTGGAAGAACCCGAGCGGGGGCTTGAGCTCGCTCAGGAGGGGGGAGGGTATGTGCTTCGGGTGAAGGCGGAACTTGTCGAGCGGGTACGGGTTTTCGCCCCCGATCAAGATCTTTCCGAGCAGACCCTGCGGACCTTGGCGGTGATCGTGGCCAAGGCCCCGGTGGCCCAGGCGGAGGTGGTGAAGCTCCGGGGGCAGCGGGCCTACGGCCACATCAAGGAGCTCCTCTCCCGCGGTTTCATCCGGGCCGAGGACCGCGGGACCACAAAGATCCTCGATGTAACCGAGGAACTCCTCCGCTATTTCGGGGTGGGCTCCCTTGGGGAGCTCCGCGCCCTGCTCCAACCTTCGCCGATTGACGGGGGTCGCGGGATCGGCTAGGATGGCCCCCGCGCGAGGAGGTGATGTCTCCCTTGCCCGAGGTCATGGAAAACGCGGTGCCAGCTGCTCCGGCGGGCTGGTTGGCCCACGCTGTAGGGAAAAGGAAGGAGGCCATCGCCCGGGTTTTCCTCCGCTCCGGGAGCGGGAAGATCTGGGTGAACGGCCGGCCGGCGGAGGAATATTTCCGAGCCTTCGCCTTCACCCAGGATTATCTGAACCGCCACCTCCTTTCGCCCTTTTACATCACCGGCACCTTGGGCCGGTACGATGTGCGAGCGAAGATCGAGGGCGGCGGAGCCACCGGGCAGCTTGAAGCCCTACGACTGGGGATCGCTCGCGCCCTGGTGAGCCTCGTCCCTGAGTTCAAAAAGCCCCTCAAGGACGCGGGACTCCTCACCCGCGATGCCCGCGAGGTGGAGCGCAAGAAGTACGGGCACAGAAAGGCCCGCAAGAAGGAGCAGTACTCCAAGCGGTGATCAGGGATGAAAAAGGGAATCCATCCGGAGCTTTACCGGGCCATCGTGCGCTGTAGCTGCGGGGCGGAGTTCGAGACCCTCTCCACTAAGAAAGAGCTCCACGTGGACGTGTGCATCGAGTGTCATCCCCTCTTTGGGGGCAAGCGTACCGAGGCCCCGGACACCGAGGGCCGCATCGAGCGGTATCAGCGGCGCTACGGCAAGAAGTGATGCCCATCGGCGGCCAAGCCGTAATTGAAGGCGTCCTCATCGCCGATGGGGAGCGAGCCATATTGGCGGTGCGCGGCCACGATGGAAGGGTGGTGGTGGAGCCCCTCCCCTTCCCCAAATTTCCAAGGCTTGAGCGCACCCCCTTTTTGCGCGGCCCGATAAAGCTTTACCAGCTCCTTTCCCTGGGCCTCCGGGCCCTGGAGCGCTCCGCGGAGATCGCCTACCCCGAGGAGAAAAGCACCGGCTGGGATTTCGTCCTGGCCGTGGGCCTGGCCCTTGTTCTCCTCGTCGGCGGTTTCATCGCCTTGCCCTTCTTTTTAGCTACCCGGGTCGGGCTGGAAAACCAAATCCTCCTCAACCTCCTCGAGGGCGGGATCCGTTTGGCTTTTTTCATTTTGTACATTTGGGGCATTTCTTTTCTCCCCGATGTGCGCCGGGTTTTCCAATATCACGGGGCGGAGCACAAGGCCGTGCACGCCTATGAGGCGGGAGCCCCTGAACTTTCCGTGGCCCTCCGGCAAAGCCCGATTCATGCCCGTTGTGGAACGAATTTCATCTTCCTCTTCGTGGCCGTGGCCGTGCTCGTTTTCTCCTTGATCCCAGCCCATACTTTTTGGCTCAGGCTTTTGGCGCGCGTTGGGCTCATCCCGGTGGTGGCCTCCCTCACTTACGAGCTCCTCATGCTTGGGGCGCGGACCCCTTGGCTTAGGCCCTTCCTTTGGCCCGGGCTTTTGTTCCAAAAGCTCACCACGCGGGAGCCCACCCCGGACCAAGTCGAGGTGGCTTTGGCTGCGGTGCGTCAGGTGGCGAGCGCCCGCAATTCCTCCGCCACGGAGTAAGGGACCCGTACCATTCCCAAGCTCT
>JAGDVW010000043.1:4308-7717 GCA_023255835.1 Candidatus Acetothermia bacterium | reverse complement strand
AGCGCCCGCAATTCCTCCGCCACGGAGTAAGGGACCCGTACCATTCCCAAGCTCTCTTTTACCGAACCGGGGCCATGGTCGTCGGAGCCGCCTGTGGCCACAAGGCCCAGTTCGGCCACGAGGCCTGGGATCTCCCAAAGGCGCGGATTGAGCGGCTTTTCCGGGTTCACTTCGTAGGGATAAAAAATTTCCACCCCGCCCAATCCCTGGTCTTTGAGGGCTTGAAGAACTTCCCGCCACTGAGAAAATCCGTAAAAGCCGGGATGGGCGAGGACGGCCACCCCGCCTGCGGCGCGGATGGCCTCGATCACCTGGGCGCTTTTTGGCCGCGGAAGGGGGACGTAACAAAGCCCTTGGTCCCCAAGGTAACGGGAAAAGGCCTCGTCGAGGGTGGCCACGACCCCGTGCTCCACAAGGAGGGCCGCAAGATGGGGCCGGCCCACCGAGCCCTGGGCCCTGGCCCGCACCTCCTCATATGTGAGGGGGATTTGCAGAACCTCGCGGCAGAGCTCCACCATCTTCCTCATCCGCTCCTCGCGAGCCTGGGCCATCCAGGAAAAGAGGGCCCGAATGGCCGGATGCCCTGGCTCCACAAAATAACCGAGGATCTCCCCTCTCTCCCCGAGGATCTCGGCCTTCACCTCCACCCCGGTGATGACCTCTATCCCCCCTCTGCTCTCCACGGGGAAACACAGATCTTCGCCGATGATGTCGTGATCGGTGATGGCCACAGCGCTTAGGCCCAAAGCCTTGGCCCGTCCAAGAAGTTCCGGAAGGGTTTGGGTCCCATCGGACCAGCGGGTGTGGAGGTGCAGATCAGCCCACCTTTCCACCTACCCTCTCTTTCCAGACCCTGTCGAGGATGGCGTTCACCACCGCCGGAGCCCGGTCCGTCCCGTAGAGCTTCCCAAGTTCCACGGCCTCGTTGATCACCACCTCCGGCGGGGTGTCGGTGTAAAGGAGCTCATAGAGGCCGAGGCGGAGGATATTTCGGTCCACAAGAGGAAGGCGCGCGAGCCCCCATCCTTCCGCCCGGGAGTCGATGATCTTGTCGATCTCCGGCTGGTGCTGCAAAACCCCGAAGACCAGGGAGCGGGCGAACTCCTGGGCCTCCTTGGGGAGCTCGGCCTCGGCCAGGAGCTCCTCAGGGGGCAGATCCAAAAACTCCCGGCGGTAGAGGGCGCGAAGGGCTTCTTCCCGAGCTTTGCGCCGCATCAGCGGGAGGAAGCGCTATGGACCACCACTTGCACCTCTTGGACGGTCAAGCCCGTGCGGCGGGAAAGTTCCGCGGTGAGGAGCTCCTGGACCCGCTCCGCTACCTCCGGGATGGAGGCCTCCTTAGGGAGGCGGAGGAAGACCCGGAGCAAAAGCCCGCCCTTTTTCGGCCGCAAAAGCACCCGAAAGCTCGTCTCCGGAAGCTCCTCAAAAAGGAGGCCGCTTGCCAGTTGAGCCACGGTTTTGGGGGCGATGAGGACTTGTCCGCGGGGCCCGGGTTGCCTGAGGAGCTCCGCCAATCCCTGGCGTTGCCGCCAAATGGCCAAACAAGCCACAAAGCCCCCGAAGAATGCGGCGGCCAAAATCCCTAAAGCCGTACGAACCGTGAGCTGCGAGAGAGTATTACCCTGGATGGTGACCTCGGGGGTGACCCATCCCGCGCCCAAACCTGCTAAAACCGCGGCCAAAAGCAAAATTGTGGCCTCAACCCAAAGAAGAAAACTCATTCTTTCCCTTTCCTGAACACCACCCTGGTCACTTCCACGTCCACCGCCTCCACGGGGAGGGCGGTCATCCTCTCCACCTCGAGTTTGATCTTCTCTTGGAGATCCTGGACCAATTCGGGGATGACGCGGCCGTATTCCACGGCGATGCGCAAAGAAAGGCGGACCCTATCGCCCAAAAGCTCCGTATCCACATGGCGGCGGGCCGCCGCACCCCGGGGGAAGGGTTCCCCGCCCGGGGCGAAAACCCCAGGGATCTCGCAGGCGGCCAGTGCGGCAATGGAAGAAATGACTTCCTTGGCGATATTTATCCGGCCCGCTTCCTCCCCGAGCTCCTCAGGCCGCGCCATTCTCGCCCCCTTCCATCTCGATCTCCGGCAAGAAAACCTCTTGCACGTAGACGTTGATCTCCCGGGCCCTGACCCCGGCCAAGCCCTCCAGGGCTTCCCGGACGGCCTGTTGGACCCCTTGGGCCACTTCGTGCACTGGATATCCGTACATCACCGCAATTTTAACGTTCACATCGATGGTCCCCGGCTCGGGACTCGCCAACTCCACCCCGGATTCGCCGCCCAGAACCCCCATGAATCCGCGGGGCTGCCAGAGCCGGACACCCTCCATTTGGTCCACGGTTTTCCCCACGATCCCGGCCAAAACCTCCGGCCGCATGGTCAGGCGGCCCAAGGGCAACCGCATCTCCACCTTGGCCTCGGCCATCTCAGCTCACTCGCTCCACGTAGGCCCCGGTGCGGGTATCCACTCGGATCACATCGCCCACCTGCACGAAGAGGGGGACCTTCACGACAAGACCGGTCTCCAACGTGGCCGGTTTGTCCCCGCCCTGGGCCGTGTCGCCCCGCACCCCCGGGGGGGTATCCACCACCCGCAGCTCCA
Source organism: Candidatus Acetothermia bacterium (assembly GCA_023255835.1). GTDB lineage: Bacteria > Bipolaricaulota > Bipolaricaulia > Bipolaricaulales > Bipolaricaulaceae > DTER01. The sequence continues at coordinate 5,105 of JAGDVW010000043.1, read as the reverse complement.
CGAAGTTCGGGGGCTCCACCTTGACCAGCTCCCCCTGGTAATAGAGGCCGGTCACCTCCATCCCCTCCAGCAGGTAGCCGCGGATGGGCTCGATCACCGCCGCGGGGATCACCCGCTCCTCAAAGGTCTCCTTATCCATAAACACGAAGGAGTCGCCGCTTTGATAGAGGTATTGCATGGGGCGCACCTCGAGGAAGGCGGCCTCGAGGTTATCGGAATCGCGCAGGGTCTCGGTGAGGACCTGGCCGGTTTTGAGGTTACGGAGCTTGGCGCGGACAAAGGCCGAGCCTCGGCCGCGCTTCACGTGCTCGAACTCCAGCACCTCGTACAAAGTCCCGTTGTAAAGAAGGGTCATGCCTTTGGTGATTTCCCCGATGGTGATCCCCATCGCTCCTCCTTCCACGCTCGTTATACCCTTAACCCCTTCCCCTGACAACCCGCAGGCGATCGAGGAGGATGTGGAAAAGCTGAGGGAGCCAAAGCCCGACGAGGGCGGGGAGGAGCCAGGATAAAGGGAAGCGGGGGAGGGAAAAGCCCAGACCCCAAAGGAGGAGGCCGAGGAGGGCAAGCCAGATCCCAAGATAAAGGAAGCGGGAGAGGGGGCCGAGGACGGGGTGGTGGGAGAGGCCGCGGTGGCGGAAAAGGAAAGAGTAGGGCCGCCAAAGGAACCGCAGGATTCCCCAGCGCCTGGTGGCCCGGCTCCCCCAAAGGTCGAGGTCTGGGGAGAGAAAAAGGCTCCCCAGGAGGTAGGCCAAGCCAAGGGGGAGGAGCTCTTTCCCTAGCCCGAAAAGAAAGGC
>JAGDVW010000043.1:0-4208 GCA_023255835.1 Candidatus Acetothermia bacterium | reverse complement strand
GGGCACGGGCGATTGTGGCTTTACGCGGCTTGGGCCTCAACCTTGCGGGGCTTCCCCCCGCCCCGTACAATGTTTTAGCACCCCAAAACCTAAAGTGCTAATCAGGAGGTGGTGGGATGAAGATCAAGCCCTTGGGCAGCCGCGTGCTCGTCAAAAAGATCGAGGAAGAGGAGCGCCGCACCCCCGGCGGCATCGTCCTCCCGGAGTCCGTGAAGGACGAGAAGGCCGTGAAGGGGGAGGTGGTGGCCCTCGGCACCGGGGAAAAGTTCGAGGTGAAGGTGGGCGATAAGGTCCTCATCGCCGCCTACGCGGGAACAGAAGTCCGCGTGGGCGAGGAAAAATATCTCCTCGTGAAGACTGCTGATATTCTCGCCGTCATCGAGGAGTAAGGAGGTGGGCATGGCAGCGAAAGAGGTTATCTACGGGGAAGAGGCGCGGCGAAAGATCCTGGCGGGCGTGGAGAAGCTGGCCAACGTGGTGCGGGTGACCTTGGGTCCCCGCGGCCGCAACGTCTGCATCGAGAAGAAGTTCGGCTCCCCTGACATCGTCAACGACGGGGTCACCATCGCCGAGGAGCAGGAGTACAAGGATCCCTACGAGAACATGGGGGCCCAGCTCGTGAAGGAGGTGGCCTCCAAGACCAACGACGTGGCCGGCGACGGGACCACCACCGCCACCGTCCTCGCCCATGCCCTCATCAAGGAGGGGTTCAAGATGGTGGCCGCCGGCGCCAACCCCATCGCCCTAAAACGCGGCATCGAAAAGGGCGTCCGGGCGGTGGTGGAGGAGCTCCAGAAGATGTCCCGCAAGATCTCCGGAAAGCACGAGATCGCCCAAGTGGCCGCCATCTCCGCCAACGACCCCGAGGTGGGGCGGATCATCGCTGACGCCATGGAGGCCGTGGGCGAATCCGGGGTCATCACCGTGGAGGATTCCGACACCATCGAGACCTACTACGAAGTTGTGGAAGGGATGCAGTTCGACCGGGAGTACCTCTCGCCCTACTTCGTCACCGATCCAAAGAAGATGGAGGTGAACCTGGAGAACCCCTACATCCTCATCACCGACCGGGAGCTCAAAAACGCCCTAGAGATGATCCCGCTTTTGGAGAAGGTGGCCCAGACCGGCCGGCCCCTCCTCGTCATCGCCAAGGATGTGACGGGCGAGGCCCTCTCCACCCTGGTCATCAACAAGCTCAAGGGCACCCTCATCTCCTGTGCCGTGAAGGCCCCGGGGTTCGGGGATCGGCGCAAGGCCATGCTCGAGGACATCGCCATCCTCACCGGCGGGGTGGTCATCGCCGAGGACGCGGGGATGGAGGTGCGCAACGCCACCCTGGACATGCTGGGCCAGGCCGAGCGGGTGCGGGTGACCCATGAGTCCACCACCATCATCGGCGGGAAAGGGAACCCTGAGGCCATCAAGGCCAGAATCGAGCAGATCGAGGAGCAGATCAAGACCACCGATAGTGAATATGACCGGGAGAAGCTGGAGGAGCGGAAGGCCAAGCTCGCCGGCGGGGTGGCGGTGATCAAGGTCGGCGCGGCCACGGAGACCGAGCTCGAGGAGAAGAAGCACCGCTTCGAGGACGCCCTCGAGGCCACCCGGGCTGCGGTGGAGGAGGGGATCCTCCCCGGCGGCGGTGTGGCCCTCCTCCGCGCCAGCCGCGTGCTCGATAAACTGGAGAAGGAGCTCGAGGGCGACGAGAAGCTCGGGGTCCAGATCCTCAAGAAGGCCCTGGAGGCTCCGGTGCGGCAGATCGCGGAGAACGCGGGCTTCGAGGGCGCGGTGATCGTGGAACGCCTCAAGAACGAGAAGGACACCGTGGGCTTCGACGTGGTCCAGGAGAAGTTCGTGGACATGTACGAGGCCGGGGTCATCGACCCCACCAAGGTGACGCGCTCGGCGCTCCAAAACGCCGCCTCCATCGCGGGAATGCTCCTCATCACCGAGGCCTTGGTGGCCGAGATCCGCGAGGAGAAGAAGGAGACGGCTCCCACCCCGCCTCCGGAGTACTGATGGCTGAGGAAAAGGGCCCCGGAGATGATCCGGGGCCTTTTTTATTTTTAGCGCCGACGATGGCCCTTTGGGGCCGCGCGTTCGGCTGCGGCATGGGGAATGGCCGCCGGAGCGAGAATAGCGCGGAGGAGGCGGGCGTAGCCCGCCGCGGCCCGCTGGATATCCGCAACGGAAATCCTTTCGTCGACTCGATGGGCTAGGCGTTCATCGCCCGGGCCGAAGCCCACCGTGGGGATCCCCCGCCGGCCACAGGCCTCCACCCCATCGGTGGAGAACCGCCAGATCCTGAATGGCGGCATGCCCAACGACTCCCAAACGAGCTGGACCCAGGGATGATCCGGTTCCATGAACCAAGCAGGAAAGAAGAGCTTGGCCCGCACGATCTCCCCGGTGTAGAACCGAAGTTCGGCCTCCTCGATGGTCACCTCCGCCCCGATCCCGTGATAGTCGGCCAAGACGGAGCTCTCCGTCTCCCCTAAAACCACGCGCCGGTCCAGGAGGGCCGCGCAGCGGTCGGGGATGACCGGCCCTTGTCCGTCGGCGCTTATGAACACCGGGGCCGCCGAGCCCTCCCCGAGCACGGGGTCCGCGGGAAGGGGGGTCCGCAGGGCATGGCCCAAAGCCTGGATCATCTTCTCGATCGCGTTTTCCCCGAGCTCCGGCATGGAGGCATGGGCCGCTTTCCCTTTCGTCACCAAGCGAATCACCGCCCGGCCCCGATGGCCGATCCCCAAGCGCAAATCCGTGGGCTCCCCAAGGATCACAAGATGGGGCTTTTCCAGCTTGTCCAAGGCCCGGCCCAAGGCCACCCCCTCCGCCGTCTCCTCGTGGGGCACGTAGAGGAGATAAAGGGTCCCCTGGATAGCGGAGGCGGCCTGGGCCGCGCCGGCGATCTGGGCGGCAATGGCGCCCTTCATGTCCACCGCGCCCCGGCCGTAGAGGAAACCTTCGCGGATCTCCCCGGAGAAGGGCGGGACGGTCCAGCCCTCGCCAGCAGGGACGGTATCCATGTGGCCGGTCACGAGGACCACCGGCCCCTCACCCCGCCGGAGCCGCCCGATCACCGTTCCCAACGGACCCCGCTCCGCCTCGCAAAACCTCCGGAGGTGGGAAAGGAGGAAGTCCGCAAGCCCCTTCTCCTCCCCGGGCGGGCTTGGGATCCGCACCAACTCCTGCGCCAGCCGCACCGGGTCGATCATGAGAGGTGGATCTCCACCACGTCTTTGTCCTGGACCACGTGGTCCAGGGGGACCTGCTGGCCCTGGAATTTGCCAGAGCCCCAAAGGCGCACGTATTTGAGGCGCTTCACGAAGTCTTTATGGATCTCCTTCACCACATCGAGCACGGTCGCTCCCTCCTTGATCGTGTAGGGTTTGGAGAAGTCCGGCGGTTGCCCGGGCTTTTTTGTATAGATGCGGACGATCCCCGCGGCCCGAAAGAGGGCGGCCCGCACCTCCTCAAGGCCCTCCCCACTCACCGTGGAGGCCGTGACCCCCAAAAACCGCCCCGCGCACCAGTCCAGGAATTCCCCCGCCCGTTCCGGCCCGAGGTCCTTCTTCAGGCCCACGGCCACGGTGCGCTTCTCCACCGCCCGCCAATCCACTTGCCGGGTGGGCCCGGCGGTGAGGCGGATCTGCCGCGCTGAAAGGAGCTCCAAAACCTCCTCCGCTTCCTCCCGCCAGTTGGGATGGGAGAGGTCTAAGCAAAGGGCCACGGCATCGGCCAGGCGGATGAGCCCGTAAACCCAGCCCTCCGTGTATTCCCGGGTGATGGGCGGAAGGTCCACGAGCTGGATCTGGACGTCCTCATATTCCATCATCCCCGGGACGGGCTTGAGGGTGGAGAGGGGGTAGGGGGCGATGACGGGGACGGCATTGGTGAGGGCCGCAAGAAGGGAGGACTTTCCGGTGTTGGGCGGCCCAACCAGGACGATTTGGGCCGCGCCCTCCCGCTCCACGTGGTAGGTGACGCCTCCGCCTTTTCCGGAGCGCCGGGCTTGCTCCAACTGCTCTTTGAGCTTGGCGATCCGGCGTTTTATGTCCGCCTGCATCTTCTCCGTGCCCTTGTGCTTGGGGATCGTGGCCAGCATCTCCTGGAGGGCGTCGAGCTTTTCCTCCAGGGTCTTGGCCTGGTTGAACCGCTCGCGCGCGGCCAGGAATTCCGGGGTCAGATTCGCCGGCATCGCTCTT